>JBGSTS010000228.1:0-3377 GCA_041736435.1 Desulfobacterales bacterium
TCCGGGTGCAGGGTGGGCTCGCCGCCGAGCAGGACCAGGTTTGCGCCCGGGCAGCGGGCGGCCAGCACCGCGAGCCATCGTTCGAGGCGCTGTAGGGGCAGGCGCGTTCGCCCATGCTGCTCCGGGTTGATGTAACAGTGCCGGCAGCGCAGGTTGCAGCGGGTCAGCACGTGCAGAAACACGTTCGCCGCCTGCCGCGAAAATTGGACCGTGGATGAAACCATCGAAGGCCTACCCGTTGAACGCTTGAGATGTGCCGAATGAGGCATGATAGTCAAAAGAAAAACGGTTGATCACGCATGGCACTATCACAAACAAACGGCGTTGCAACGAGTTCAAGATCAAGGCGCGCGAGGATTGCGGCGCGAGGCGTATCCCGCCAAGGCGGGACCGCAGCGATGGCGACGTGAAGCACAACGCCGAAATTGGGTTTATTACGCAGCCATCAGAGTTTGGAGATGAGGTGTTTTATCTTCTTCTTGGCCGTGATCAGCTCGTCGTTGGTCGCCCGCAGGCGAATGGACATATATTCCGCGAAGATGCGATAGAGGAGCAGGAGGAAGTCCAGTTTTTCCTCCTGGGGGGTGCCGGTGTTGAAGCGGCCGGCGGCGGCGGTGTCCACGGCCAGGCAGATCGTTTTCCCAACGGCCTTGGCGGTGGCCGACCGGCCCATGCTGTCGATGATGCGCATCTCCCCGAAAATATCTCCCTTTTTGTCGAGGACCCCGATCTCGAGGCCCTGTTTGGAGATGCGGACCTTGCCGGAGAGCAGAAAATAGAGCCAGGGGTCGGAATCACCCTCGCGGATGATGGCCTCCCCGTCATCGTATTCGCGGATTTTGCTGAGTTTGAGAAGCTTGCCAAGGCTCTTGGTCTCGAAATTCCGCAGCGCGGAAATGGCCATCAATTTCTGGATGTTCTCTATGTTGTCCTTGAGATACTTCGATTCGATCATCAGAACCTCCTGCGGCACGCCGTCGCCGGCGGCTCAGGTCGTTTCGCTCTGAACCGGGTGCCGGCTTCATGCAGAAATTTTACACCGGAGGCGGTGAAAGCGCAAGCCGAGCGCAGGCAGGGTTGGGCTAACGGCCGATTGCGGCCGCGAGGATCAGCACTCTTTTTCCAGGCAATCCTTTGAGATCGCCTCGTCGAAGGGCACCGGGTAGCGGCCGTCGAAACAGGCCTTGCAGAACTTGCCCTCCGGCTCGGGCACTCCCGTCGACGCGAGCAGCCCGGGAATCGTGAGGTAGTGCAGGGTGTCCAGCCCCAGCAAGCGGCGGATCTCGTCCTCGGACTTGCCGGCCGCGATCAACTCGCCGCGGGTGGAGAAATCGATGCCGTAGTGGCAGGGATGCCGGTGGGGAGGTCCGGCAATGCGCATGTGCACCCGCCGCACCCCCAGTTCGCGCAATGCTTTGACTCGCGTCTTGACCGTGGTGCCGCGAATGATCGAATCGTCGACGATGATGATCTCCTTGCCCGCCAGCAGTTCCTTTACCGGGTTGAGCTTCACCCGCACCCCGAAATCCCGCATGCTCTGGGTGGGTTGAATAAACGTGCGGCCGACGTAATGGTTGCGGATCATTCCCAGCTCGAAGGGGATTCCGGATTCCTCCGTGTACCCGATGGCGGCGTAGGTCCCCGAGTCCGGGAAGGGCATGACGAAATCGGCCTCGACCGGTGCCTCCTGCGCGAGCTGACGGCCCTGGGCCTTGCGCACCAGGTAGACGCTCTGGCCGTCGATGGTGCTGTCCGGCCGCGCAAAGTAGATGAGCTCGAAAATGCAAAGCGCGCGGCGAGGCGCCGCCGGGGTGCGGATGCTGCGTATTCCCTCGCGCGTGATGATGACGATTTCGCCGGGTTCGATCTCGCGCACGAACTGGGCTTCCACCAAGTCCAGGGCACAGCTCTCCGAGGCCAGAACGTGGTAGCCGTTGAGCCGCCCGAGGCAAAGCGGCCGGAACCCGTGGGGGTCCCGGATACCGACCACCTCGGCCCGGCTGGTGAGCATGATGAGGGAAAACGCCCCCTCCAGCCGGCCGACGGATTCGATCAAGGCCTGTTCGAAACCGAGCTTGAGTCGTTTGACGAACAGGTGCAGGAACACCTCGCTGTCCATGGTCGACTGGAAGATGGAGCCGGTCTGCTCAAGCTCTTCTTTGAGGGTGTGGGCGTTGGTGATGTTGCCGTTGTGGCCCACCGCATAGGTCTTGTTGCGGTGCCGGACGATGAAGGGCTGGGCATTGGACAGAATCGAACTGCCGGTGGTCGAATAGCGCACATGGCCGATGGCGCAGCAACCCTCCAGCTCTTCCAGATGATTCACGTCGAAGACATCCGGTACCAGCCCCATGCCCTTGTGCGACACGATGGCCTCGTTGCGGACGACAGCGATGCCCGCGCTCTCCTGGCCCCGGTGCTGGAGGGCGTATAGGCCGAAATAGGTCATCGCCGCCGCCTCCGGGTGACCGCAGATCCCGAAGATACCGCAGGCTTCCTTCGGCTTGTCGGAAATTTCGCACGACGTCAGACGGGGGATCGACATGGCAGTTGCCTTTTCGTTTTCGGACGGCGGGCGGACAGGAGACCGGCCGACCCTTATTCCAACGGAAAATTCTCTTCCAGATTCCACACACCGCAGGGGCAGGCCCCGGCGCAAAACCCGCAGCCGATGCACAGGTTTTCGTCGACCCCGTATTCGTATTTTCCGGCCAGGTCCCTCCGGCTGATGGCGCCCTGAGGGCAGACGGCGACACAGACCCCGCAGTCGCGGCAGGCCCCACAGGAGAGGCACTGGGAGCCGCACTGCTGCAGGTCGCCGAAGACGACGATGCGCGGGTCGAAATACTCCAGCGTGACCCGCCGCTTCTCGATCATCTGACGGCGAAACGGCGCCGGCGTGCGGCCGTCGGATTCGTCGCAGATGGTCTGGGCCACCCGGCGCCCGGCCCCGATCGCCTCGGTCAGAAGCCCGGGCCGCACCACGTCCCCGATGGCAAACATTTTCGGGTCGCTGGTGCGATACTCCGCACTCACCTTGATGAAGCCGCCCTCGGTGGCGATCCCTTGGGGCAAAAACGACAGGTCGGGCGCCTCTCCGATGGACACGATCACCGTGTCCGCAGGGATCATCTCCCCGTCGGCCAGCCGCACCCCGTCCGCGGTGATCTCTTGCGTGGTCACGGGCCACCGGAACCTGGCGCCGATGGATTCCGCCGCACGCCGCTCCTTTCCGAAAGAGGCCGGCGGCTGAACATCGAGCAGCGTGATCTCCACGGCTCCCAGCCGGTGGGCTTCGGTGGCGACATCGCAACCGACGTTGCCGGCACCGATAATGACCACCCGCCGGCCGCAGGCGGCGGCCCCGGCCTTGGCGG
>JBGSTS010000236.1:0-16370 GCA_041736435.1 Desulfobacterales bacterium
GCCTCGCGAGCCCTGCGGTCCCGCCTTGGCGGGATACGCCTCGGTCCGCAAGGCTTGCGCGCCGTGCCCGCCCCGCTCCAGCGGGGAAGCCGGGCTTTGGGAAAACTTGTAGAACTGATCATATGATCTGTTCTATGCAGCCCGATGGCGGGCCGAATACATGAGCACGAGGTTTGAGGTGGTCCATGCTGATTCACGACGGTATCTATGCGTGGGAAGGTTTTGGCGGGCAGCTCAGGCTGTCCAGCGGCCGGTGCCGTTTGCGTATCTACGACCTCGCGCAGGAACCCTCGCGGGGCGCGATTTTTCTGCGTCCTGTCATCGTCATCGCCTCCGACGTGCCTGAAAGCCGCATGTCCGTCCGCAGCTGCGCCGGGCATGTCGCCACCTCGGTCGCCCGCGACTTCAAGATCGATCCTCACCGGATGCTGTTCGTCGAATACTACCCGCAGAGCGTCTACGGAGAGCACGGGGACCGGGTCATCCCTGAAAAATACGAGGCGGTGGACTTTCACTGGACCGAGGGGGGTGCGATTCAGCCCAAGTGGCGGACGCTGCAGCCGCCGCTGCTGGATGCGGTCCGTCAGCTCGTGGCGAGATGCGTGGAGCCACGAGACGGGAAACGGGGTCCACGTTGACCCCGGTGGGGGCCGGAACACCAACGACACCTCATCGCATCGGGAACACCGTAAAAATCACGGTACTCCAGACGGCGTGCGAGAGGATCACCGGGGTCAGGCGGCCGAGGCGGGCGTACATCGCCCCCCAGAAAGCCCCGGCGACCCCGGCGGCACCGACGAGCATGAAGTTCATCGAGCTGATGTGGACGCCGGCATACAGGGCGGTGGCCAGAGCCCAGCCCGGCCAGCGGCCGTAGCGCATCATCAAGTTGCGCTGCAAATAGCCCCTCCAGAAAATCTCCTCGCTCGGGCCGGTCACGCAGAACAGCAGCAGCGCGATCACCCACAGGGGGGTGCCGTCGCCCTTGTGGTAGATCCCACCGATCTGGCGGCCGGCGAAATCGAAGAGGGTGATCGAAGCGGTCCGGCCGGACCAGAAAATAAAATACAGAAGCGCAGCCGAGGCAAGGCCGATGAAAACGGCGCGCCGATCAAACCGGAACTCCTCGCGGCGGATAGGCTGCAGGATGAGGGAAATCCCTGCCAGCAGGGAGGCGGACAGTGAGATTTTTATCCAGAAGGAGGTCCACTGCAGCGCGAAGGTGATGAACCACAGAACGGCGGCCAGGAGGACTGTGACCGCCAACGGCCAGGGGTGAAACCGGGCGGCGCTCACCCCCAGACCCCTGGCAGCAGGGAGATGACCAGCAGCAGGCCGAAGGCCGTGTCGAGTTTGGCCGTCTGCGCGTCGGCGTCCAGCGGGACGTCGCGGGCCATCTGCCGCAGGAGTTTTGCCGCCAGGGGCGCAGACAGCAGTACGATCAGCGACCAGGGCTTCAGCGGGCCGAATACGGACATGGCGGCCACGGCCGCGTAGGCCGCCACGATGAGTGCCAGGTAGAGCGTGATGCCCCTGCGTGCACCCAGGACGATCGGAAGGGTCTGGATGCCTTTGCTGCGGTCGTAGGTGATGTCGCGGATGTTGTTGGCGAGCAGCACGAGGGCCACCAGCACCCCGAACGGGATCGAAACGAGCAGGGCTTCGGCGCTCACCGCCCGGCGCTGGACGTAATAGGCGCCCGTCACCATCAGCGGCCCCCACATCAGGAACACCGAAACCTCGCCCAGGGCGCTGTACTTGTAGCTCACGGGCGGCGCCGTGTACGTGATGCCGGCCGCCGTGCCGACGAGCCCCAGCCAGAACACGAGCGGCCCGCACGTGACCGAGAGGAAAAGGCCGATCACGGCGGCGAGTGCATAGAGCACATAGGCCGTGTTGCGGACCTGCAGCGGGCTCAGCCGCCTTTCCATCAGCGGGTGCGGCCGGTAGCGGGCCGTGGGCACCTGCGGGTCGTCCACCCCGGAGCGTACATCGTCGTAATCGTTGACGAGGTTGCTTGCCGCGTGCATCATCACGGCGGCGATCAGGGTGAGCCCATAGAGCGGCCAGGAAAATGGGCCCTCCAGGGACGCCAGGGCGCTGCCGACGCTGACGGAGATGGCCGTCATCGAAAACGACCAGGGGCGGCTGGCCAAGAGCCAATCGCGATACGCAGGGGTCATCGGGAACACGGTCTCGTCATCAATGCGATGGGTTGGGGTGCCGTGGTCAGGGCCTGAGCGGTTGGGCCTGAGCGGTTGCCTTGCGGGCCTCTTCGGACAGCGCCTTGGCGCGTTCGACGGCTCGCTGCGCCTCGGCCTGAAACTGGGAGGCTTTTTCCTCTTCTTCGCGGATCTTGTACTTAAATTGTTCTCGGCGCGAGGGGGAGTTGCCGAAGCGCTTACGGGTCTCCAGCGCCCGCTGGGTTTGTTCTTCGGCCAGACGGACCGCTGTCCGCGCCTGCTCGTCGGCGTCCCGGGCCCGGCGGGTGATCTCTTCCAGCTCGCTGCGCTGCTGTTCATCCTGTCGGGCTTGGCTTCGCTGCTGCTGGCGCTGCTGGTCTTGCAAGGCCTCGGCCGGCGTCAAAGGCTGGATTTCGACAATTTCTCGAAGTTTGGCCTCCGGCGGCGGCGGCTCATCGGTCAGATGCACCCGGCCCTTGGCATCGGTCCAGGTGTAGATTTTGGTCTGGGATTGGGCCGGGATGACCCAGGCGAGGGCCAGCACGATCACCGCAGCCTGAAGGAGCCATTTCATGGCGACCCCCTCCGAGATTTCGGTTTTCCATGACAAGATGGTCACATGGGTCAATGAATAACTATATGAAAAAAGGAATGCGAAGTCAATTGCCGCTGCCGCATCACTGCGCACGTCCCCCCCAGAACGTGCGCAGCGGGTCGGTGAGTCGTGCGGGATCGGCGATGCGGACCGGCTGCCATGCAGCCGGCAGCAGGTCGCGGTAGTGCGGTGCGCCGTAGCGCTGGTCGATCAGGAGCACGACCCCGCGGTCGGTTTCGGTGCGGATGACCCGGCCGGCCGCTTGCAGAACACGGTTGATGCCGGGATACATGTAAGCGTATTCGAACCCCTGTTCCATCTGTTCGGCGAAGTAATCGCGGATCAACTCGCGCTCCAAACCGACGGCGGGGAGGCCCACCCCGACGATGGCGGCGCCGGAAAGCCGAGTGCCGACCAGGTCGATGCCCTCACCGAAGATGCCGCCCATAACGGCAAAGCCCACCAGCGTCCGCGGGTTTTCGGCTCCGAAGCGCGCCAGGAAATCCTCCCGGTGCCGTTCACTCATGCCCGGTGCCTGCGCGACGATGTCGATGTGCGGACCTGCCGGCTGAAACAGCTCCAGCACCATGTGCATGTACTGATAGGACGGGAAGAAGATCAGGTAGTTGCCCCGCCAGGACTGCACCAGGCGGAAAAGTATGCGGGCGATCTCGGGTTTGGTGCGGTCGCGGTGGCGGTAATAGGTCGACAACCGATCGGCGACGAACACGGCCAGGTTTTCGACTGGAAACGGCGAGGGCAGCGAGAGGGCTTGCGCCGATGGACTTGCGAGCATGGTCTGGAAGTAGTCGAGCGGGGTCAGCGTCGCCGAGAAAAAAACGGCTGAGTGGCAGCGGCTTAACGCCTCGCCGATCTGACGCGCCGGGTCGATGCAGAAAAGCCGCACTCGCACGTCGTTGCCCTGGGCCTCGAAGCAGGCGGCATAGCTCTCGTCAAACTGCTCGGCCACCCGCAGGAATCCGCCGGCCTCGAAGAAGCGCTCGAGCAGCTTCTCGCGGAAAGGGGACGTTACGTTCTTCTCGAGCCATTTCTCGGCGGCGGTCATAAAGTCGCGCAGCAGTGGGCAGAGCTCCTCCGGTGGGGTGCGTTCGGCCGTCGGTGCCCCCACGGTCTCGACCCGTTTCCGGGCCGCGAGCATCCAGGTGTTGATCTTGCCCAAGCTGCGGTGAACCGAGGGGAGAACCCCCTTGACCGCCCGGCGCAGCTCCAGAAAGGGCTGCTTGCAGATCTCGGCCGAGAACATCTCCCGTGAACGCTCCGCCAGGTTGTGGGCCTCGTCCACCAGGAACGTGTAGTCGCCGGTTTTTTCGAGAAAGAAGCGCCGCAGGTAGGCCTTGGGATCAAAGGCATAATTGTAGTCACAGACGACGAGATCGGCCCACAGCGAAAGATCGAGCGAAAACTCGAAGGGGCATACCCGGAACCGCCGCGCAGCTGCCGCCACCTCCTCCCGTGTCCAGGCATCCTGGTCGAACATGGAGTTGCGAGCCGCAGGCAGGCGGTCGTAGTGGCCCTTGGCGAAGTCGCATTCCTCCGGGTTGCAGGCGGCCTGCGGGTTGAAACAGGCCTTTTCCCTGGCGGTCAAAGAGAGGCTCTTCAAACGCAACCCGCGTGCGCGCAATTCCTCCAATGCTTTTTCAGCCGCCAGACGGCCGGTGGTTCGTGCGGTCAGGTAGAAGACTTTGTCGGCGGCAGCCTCGGCGAGAGCCCCCACGGCCGGGAAGAGCACCGCCATGGTTTTGCCGATGCCGGTGGCAGCCTGGATGAAGATGCGGCCGGCACCCTGGATGGTTTGAGCCACCGCGTCCATCATCTGCTGCTGGCCGGGGCGACAGGCGCCGAACGGAAATTCGAGGCCGCGGAGCGAATCGTCCCGCCGCCGTCGCCATGCGCCGATGACACCCGCCCACTCCAGGTAACGACCCACCACATCCTCGAAAAAAACCTCAAGCTCGGCCACAGGGAACTGGCGCCTATCTTCACGGGTTTGCCCCGTGTCCAGCCGCGCATAGGTCAGCTGAACACCGACCTCGGTCAGGCTGCGCTCCGCGGCGTAGAGAAAGGCATACACTTTGGCTTGGCCCCAGTGCAACGGGTTTTCTTCACGCAGGCATTCGTCGGGGCTGCGCCGGGTGGTCTTGATTTCTTCGATGACCGGTACGGCGAGGTCTTCAAACACCCCATCGATCCGGCCGCCGATGGTGAGATCGACATCCGCGGATTCCACGCGGCGGGAGAGGCAGACCTCCGGCGCGTATCCGGGCGGGCGGCTGTGCTGAATCGCTTGGTGGATCCGGATGGCATCGACCGCGCGGGAGGCGCCTGTGAACTCGATCTTCAGATCGCCGCTTCGCAGCATGAAGTCCACCAGGTCGCGCACCCCCACGGTGAGTCGGGTCTTCATAGGCCGTCAGCCCCCCACTCCAAAATAAGCGTTTGCGATTTGCAACGGAAACTGGTATCAAAAAATCGAGCAAAACACCACGGCAACGTCTACCTCTGGAATGAATTCCATGAGCGGCTCAAACCTCACCCCCACCAAAGTCATCCCCATCAGCGCGTTGCCGCCGTCGGCCTTTAAGGATATCATCGGTCAAAGCCCGTCCATGAAAAAAATTTTCCGGGTCGTGGAGAAAGTGGCGGCAAGCGACACGACCATCATGTTGAACGGCGAAACCGGCACCGGAAAAGGGTTGATTGCCCGGGCGATCCACGAATGCTCCCCGCGGCGCAGCAAACCCTTCATACAGATCAACTGCGGGGCGACACCCGAAGGGTTGCTGGAAAGTGAATTCTTCGGCTATCGCCGCGGCGCCTTCACCGGGGCGATTTCCGACAAGCCGGGGAAGTTTGAAATGGCGCACGGCGGCACCATTTTTCTGGATGAGATCGGCGATATGAGTGCCGATCTCCAGGTAAAGGTGCTGCGGGTGCTGGAAGAAGGGGAATTCGAGCGAGTCGGGGGCCACGAAACCATCAAAAGCGACGCGCGGATCATTGCCGCCACTCATCGTGATCTGGAGGAAGAGGTCCAGAAGGGTAACTTTCGGGAGGATCTTTTCTACCGGCTCTATGTCATTCCCATCCTGCTCCCGTCCCTGCGGGAGCGCCGTACCGATGTGCCCTTTCTGGTCTCTCATTTTCTCGCCGAGTTCGCCCAGAAAAACCGCAAGCCCCTGATGAGCGTTGCGCCGGAGGCCCTTCAGCGTTTGGTCAATCACGCCTGGCCCGGCAACGTGCGCGAACTGCGCAACCTGATCGAACGCATCGTGGTGCTGAAGGAAGGAGACTGTCTGTTGCCGGAGGACCTGCCGCCCAAATGGGGTAGGCAGACGGATCCAGCCCGCATTCGATCCACAGGGGAGCCCGCCCCCGGGGACGGCCTTCCCTTTCAGACGGCCGTGTCTGAATTTGAAAAGACCCTGATTCTCCAAGCCCTGGAGAAAACCAACTGGGTGAAAAACCGAGCGGCGGAACTGCTTAAAATCAAGCGCACCACGCTGGTCGAAAAAATCAAGCGCTACAGCCTGGAGAAGCCGGCAGGAGATTCCTGATCCTGCGGTGCGGAGGAGTTATTCATGCCGAATGCGGACATCCTTTTCGTAGACGACGATCGTGCCATTCTCGACATCGTGCGGGAGTACCTCGCGGAGGTCGGCTACCGGATCGACGTCGTCGACAACGGCCTCAGCGCTCTGGAGTGCATCAAAAACCACCCCTACCCGATTGTCTTCACCGACATCAAGATGCCGGACATCGACGGCTTGGAGCTGCTCTCGGCCATCAAGGAGTACCGCCCGGAGACCGAGGTGGTCATCGTGACCGGCCACGGGTCCATGGAGTCCGCCATTCAGGCCATGAAGACCGGCAGCTATGATTACCTTCAGAAACCGTTCAAGCTGGATGTGCTGAAGATCGTCATCGACCGGATCATCGGCGAGAAGAAGCTGCAGCAGGAGAAGATCATCCTCAAACGCCGGGTCAAGGACCGGTCGCGTTATGAGGCGCTGGTGGGCATCAGTCTGAAAATGCAGGAACTTTATGACACGATCGAGCGCATGCGGCAAGCGGCCCCGAACGTGCTGATCGAAGGCGAAAGCGGCACGGGCAAGGAGCTCGTTGCCCAGGTGATTCATCGCACCAGCGAGCGCTGTCGAAACCCGATCTTGACCGTTACCTGCCAGAGCATCTTCAAAAGCGTGGCCCCCGACCGCCGTGGTGCGCGGATCCGCGAGATCTTGACCTCGATTCAGGAGGGGACACTGTTTCTGGACGACGTGTGCGAGCTGCCGGCCGAGGCTCAGACCTTGCTGGCGGCCATGCTGCGTGAGAATGCCATGCCATCGGCTGAAACCCCGCGTCGGGCGGTGCGGGTCATCGCCGCTACCAACCGGTCGGTCCAAGAGGCGGTTGCCAAGGGCATCCTCGCAAAGGACGTGGAGGCCGCTGTGAACCATGTCTTCATTCGGATGCCGCCGCTCAAGGATCGCAAGGAGGACATCTGCCTGCTCATCAACCACTTCCTGCACCAGTTCAACGCTCGCAGCCCGAAGAAAGTTTACGCGGTGGCCCCCGCGGCCATGGACGACCTGCTTGGCTACAGCTGGCCCGGTAACGTTATTCAGCTTGAAAATGTGATTGAACGGGCTTTTGCACTAGGCGTGGAGTGGGAGATCCAAGTCGACGACCTTCCTGCAGAGATCCGTGCAGCGGGCCAGATTTCGCGCCTGACTTGAGCGTTCAATGCGCAAGCATCGAATCCGGTTGAAGCGGTTTCACGATTCTCCGGAACGCCTGCTTGATTTGCCCCGGACTGGATTCCCGGTCGACTCAAAAAACGAGGTGGTAGGGCTTGGACATACCCCCCTCTCATCCTTGCGCGGTCGCATTCGCGCTTCGTGCAGACCGCGAGACGCCCGGGAAGCCGATGGGTGAGGGATCCCGGGCGCGACGTCGCCGAGGCGGGCATCATGCGGTGTTGATGGCAATTCTCCGGGGGGTAGCTTTTTCGACCTTCGGCAGGCTCAGCCTCAGAACACCTTGGCTCAGATGGGCGTCGATCTTGTTCTGGTCGATCACCTCCGAGAGCGTGAACTGTCTGAAGTAGCGCCCCGTTTCGTACTCCAGGACCAGCGATTCCTCTCCGGCGATGTCCACGCGGTCGACGTCTCCCGTGATGGTCAACACGTTGTCACGCAAATCGATGTCCAGCTTATCCGGGGTCACCCCGGGAATATCGGCCAACAGCGTGATGGCCGTTTCGGTTTCGAATATGTCCACCTCCGGAGTGAACACCAAGCCCTCCAATGTCTGCTCCGCCGGAGTGGCTACCTCCTGCTTTTCCTTGACCTTGAGCTCTTTGCTGTCCGTCATCGTTTATCCCTCCTTGCGTTGGACTATCGCACGCTGATGTGTCGCGGCTTGGACGCCTCTACCTTCGGCACAACGACCGTGAGGACGCCGTTGACGAGCCCCGCCTCCACCTTGTCCGGGTTGATTTCGCCGGGTAGGGTGATGACCCGCGAAAACCGGCCCGGTTCGCGCTCGCGGCGATGGTACTTGGCGCCACGCTTTTCTTCCGGGATCTTCCGCTCTCCGGACAACGATAATGTGTTGGCGGTCGCCTGGATGTCCAGGTCCTCCGAGCTGACACCCGGCAGCTCCGCCCTCAGCGTGTAGTCCTCTTTCGATTCCATCAGGTTGATGAGCGGAAAAACCCCGGCAGCCGGCCGGGTATACGGACTCAAAAACCCCTGGTACAGCCGATCCACTTGCCGGCGCATGTTCTCAATTTCCGAAAATGGGTTCCGATTTTCAAATCCGGGTAATCCAAAGAAACGTCGATAAATCATAATTGCCCTCCTTTCGGTATTCATTAGTTAACCTCGATAGGGCCAATTTAAAACCAAAATGGTTTATGTCAAGATGATGTAATTTCTAATCCAAAATAATCATAAAAAGTTTTTATCATTAAAAGTAATGAGCTGGAATAAGGCCAGGAGTCCTTTCTTTGAGGCCCGGCGCTGCATTCCAAAGATGATGTTTTGGAAGAGGTGGGGGGGAGCGTTGCGATCGCGTGCCATCGCTTGGGCACGCGATCGCGGAGTGATCGGGTTAGTTGGCCTTGGTGGGGCCGAGTAGCAGTTTTTGTCCCGGTAGCAGCGGGTCTTTGGCGGTAATGCTGTTGAGCTTGAGCAGCTGCTCCAGCGGGACTGCGTGCCGACGGCTGATGCTGTAGAGCGTGTCGCCTTTTTGGACCAAATAGATCTTTGCCCGGGGGCTTGTTTCGATTTTAGCCGCAGTCGATGGAGGTTTGGGTGATGCCGCTTCGGGCTTGATAGGGGGGTTTTCCACTTTGACGGCTGCGGGTCGGGTAGTGTCCTTGGCGATTTGGTCGATTCGACGGCCGAGGGAGGATTCCAGTTGAGTGATTCGATCGGAGAGCGCAGCCAAATCTTTTTCCTTGCGATCCAGGCGAGCCATACCGGTGTCGATCCACTCCAATTTGTCGAGTTTTTCTTCGATCTGCTTCAGTCGCGCCTCCATTGCTTTTAGCAGATCCTTATCCGCAGAACGTGGAGCCCCCGAAAGAAACATCAGGACCACGACCACCGCGATCAGAAGACCGGCTCCGGCGATCAAAACCGGCTTAAAGGACCGTTTGCCGCTGCTCTGCTCGGCGGCGGCATAGCGGTAGGGTTCCTCGCGCTGATTCCCGCCCTCATACGTGCCGCTCATCACAAAATCCTCTTTGCGGCTCTCGTCACGTTCCTCCATTTCATGGTCTCCTATCGAGCCAAGTTAGTGATGGGTTCCTATTTGTGTTGACACGGCTCCCCCTCCCCCTTCTCTTGTGATGGGTGCGGAGATATGAACGGGCCGCTCTCGGTCACGACCCTGGCGAGATGGAAGGTAGACCCCAGATGCAGGGTGCAACAATACCCTATTGACTACCTATAGGGTATTTCCATGCGAAAAGCAATCCAAAAGACCCTTCAGTCGGATGACCTTTTTTCCGGGGAAGGCACATTACCTTCAAAGGAGACGGGGTTCTTGAAATACGCTTCCGGGTCTTTCATCAAGTCTTGCAATCGGTACTCGTAGAAGCCGATCTGGACGCGCTTGTTTCGTTGAGAGCCGAATTGCTCCAGCGGCATTTGCTCGAGTTCAACTATTTTCTTCTCAAGCCTCTCTTTTTCGCGAGCGATGACGTCCTCGCGGGTCGGAGGTGCGGTGCGGTTGACATCTTCAGATTGCTTCCTCATTCGTTCTTCCCCGCGCCGGCGCTCTTCTTCGAATTCCTGAATAACGGCCTCGGCGGATTGTCCCTGATCTTCCATGGCCGGTGGGCCGGCCGGTGCTTCAGAGGGGATCTCCTTGAATACCACCCGGATGTCCCGGGCGTCCGCCGGTGGGCGGTTTCCAAAATGAACGGTTCCCTTGTCGTCGCTCCAGCGGTAAATATCCGCGCCGGCAGCCGGCAGGCTGCACAGGGCAACGAAAACGAACGTCAACCACCAACGGGACTGCATGCCTCCCCCCATTCTTTTGAGGTGTTCGGCTGGCGGGCGCTGCGCTTCGGACGGCCGCTGCGCTGGGCCGGCCACGGCCCGGTCATTCCGGTTCATCCACATACGCTTTAAGGGCTCGCCCCTGAGGGGCGACCACCATGTCGAATTTCACGCCGAATCCCTGAGGGCCGCTCCAGGCGACCTTGCCGGGAAGTGTGAACGGCTGGGGGATCGTCGGCAGATTAAACTTGAGCATAACGGTCTCTCCCACCGGAACTTTCCGGTCGGTTTCGATGAAAACTCCGCCGATGCTGATATCGAGAATGTAGCTTCGAAAGGTGCTGCCCTGAATTCGGTAGTCGGCGTTGATCAGGCATGCCTTGCGGGGGTTCTCCCGCATGGTGGGTTCGATGCCTTCAAGTCTGACGGTCCGTTCCGGCGGCTCTGCATCCAAGGTGACACCCAGTTGCTCCAGCAGCAACAGTTGCTGGTCTTCAGACATTTCGACGATCAATTTGAACAGGTGTTCAGAAACCCGATTTCCCACCAGTTGCTTTAGCAATATGACTTGGTGGTCCTTCGGTAAATTATGGATGAGGCTGAACAGTTTGGCGGTGATGCCGTACTTACCAACCGGCGGCTCGGAGTCGTGCATCGTACCTCCATCGCTTTTCTGCGTGGGCGGATACTGTCTTATTCCATGATAATCCGATAGTCCGTCAATGTCAATATTGACATTTATATTAAGTGGTTATTGTTTAACTGGGGCGGACACTTCAGGGATTTTGTCGATGCAAATGGGTTTGCCGGCCTGCCCGTCGTGGCGAACGATTTCGTACTTGGTCGAGATCTGGGCCACTGCGCGTACCGTTGCAGCCACTGAACAATACTTGTCCTGGGAAAGCGTGATGGCCTGGGAAACGGCCTTGTCCGTCAATCCATCGCCCGCCATCCGGTAAGCGACATGGATTTTGCGATACGGCCATGGTGGTTCAGGGTCGTGTTCACCCGTGATGGCAACTTCAAGCATTTCGAGCTTCAGCCGCTTTTTTTCGAGAATTTCCACCACATCCACGGCCGAACACGCCGCCAGCGCCACCAAGAGCATTTCGGAGGGTTTGACACCGATCCCGTCCGCCCGGCCGGACAACACCACGGAGTGATTTCCGGAATCCACACCGACAAAATTTCTGTCACCCATCCATTTGACAGTGCTTGTCACAGCCATACGAACCTCCTGCGCGAGTTGATGCGTTGCCGGGCAGACCCAACGGAGCGATCCTTTGCCTTATGGCATAGCGAAGATATTACAACAAACGTTAACCCTTTTCACGTTTAAAGTCGAGCGGTCGGGAGGGCATTTGACAGCGGTACGCTTTTCTTGTTTAAATATGTTCGCTGGCATCGTGAAGACCGTCCACCGGCACCACCGGGAAACCAGCAACTGCCGCAAGCGAGGAGGACCCCATGCCCGACCTGTTGCGCACCCCTTTGTTTGAACGCCACCGAGAACTGGGCGCCACATTGGTGGAGTTCGGCGGGTGGGAGATGCCGATCAGCTATCCCGATGGGATCGTTCAGGAACACCTCGCCACCCGGGACCGGGCAGGTATCTTCGACGTGTCCCATATGGGGCGGATCCGGGTGCACGGCCGGGATGCTTTAGCGTTTCTGCAGCATGTTCTGACCAACAACGCGGCTGCGCTGGAGCCTGGGGAGGCACAGTACACCATGATCGCCGATCCGGCCGGCGGCGCGGTGGATGACGCCTATCTCTACCGCTTCCTGCCCGACGAGTATTTGCTGGTCGTGAATGCCTCCAACCGCAAGCGGGATTGGGATCACCTGCAGGCACAGCGGGAACGAACCCCGGTGGTTACTCTCGAGGACCTCACGGCCGAGCTGGCCATGGTGAGTCTGCAGGGGCCATCCGCCAAAGAGATCCTGGCGGCCATCGTGGGAGAGGGGCGGGTGCCGGAGCCGCTGCGCAACCGCCTCGGCATTGCCTCCTTCAGCGGGGCCCGCATGCTGATCGGCCGCACGGGATACACCGGGGAGCCGCTTGGTTTCGAAATGTTTATCGATCGTGAGCGGGTTGCAGCCCTTTGGGATCGGCTGATGGCCGAAGGTGCCCAGCCGGTGGGCCTGGGGGCGCGTGACACCCTGCGGCTTGAGGCGGCGTTGCCGCTGTATGGCCACGAGCTGGGCCCGGATCCCGCAGGGCGGGAAATCCCCATCTTTGCATGCAACCTCGCGCGGTTCGCCGTGAGCTTCTCACCGCTGAAAAGCGATTTTATCGGCCGCGAGGCGTTGGCCCGTCAGTTCGACGCTTACCGGCGCATCGTGCGGCGCGATTACAGCCTCATCTGCGATCTGCCCCGCATGATCCGGGCCGTTGCCCTGGTGGACAAGGGCATCGCGCGTGCGGGCGCCGGGGTGTTTTACGCGGGGACGGCGGCGGGTGTGGTGACCAGTGGGACCATGGTGCCCTATTGGCAGCACACGGGATCCGGGATTGCTTCCATCCCCACCCGGGAAAAGGGAATGCGGGCCATCGGGCTCGCGCTTCTGGACAGCGACCGGGTGCCGGGGGACGAGATCGAGATCGACATCCGCGGACGACTGACGCGGGCGCGGGTCGTCCCTTACCATCTGCGGAACGAAGCCCCGCCGCGGGCTCGGCCGATTCTGTGGAACGAACTCCAACCGGAAGGGGGATCGGCCGGCGCCGCCGCGCCCCTGAGCCGTTCGGCGCGCCGGCTGGTGGAAAACGCCGTTGCGAACACGCTCTGGCGCCGACACGACACCATCAACCTGATTCCCTCCGAGAACACGAGCTCGGCCTTGGTTCGGCTGCTGTCCATCATGGACCCCGTCGGCCGATATGCCGAACACAAGACGGTCAAGGCCTACAAGGAGGCAGAGGTTTTCTACTACCAGGGGACGGACTTCATCGCCGAGGTTGAGCGGCTGCTGGTCGAGCAGCTAAAGCAGTTTCTGGGTTGCACCGAGGTGGAGACCCGCCTGGTTTCCGGGCAGATGGCGAACATGGCCGTCTACAGCGCCATGGTGGACTATGTCAACCGCGCCAACCGCAAAAGCGAACAGCGGCGGTTGCGCAAGGTCATGAACCACCACATCATCAAGGGCGGGCACCTGAGCGCTCAGCCCATGGGCGCCTTGCGGGACTTCGTGGTGCGCGACGCGCGCTCGGAAAAGCCGGCCGTGGTCAATTTCCCGGTGATGGCCGACAACCCCTTTCGGATCGATGTGGATGCCACCCGCCGGTTGCTGGCCGAACATCGTCCGGAGCTCGTCATCCTGGGCAAAAGCATGATCTTGCACCGCGAGCCGGTTCGTGAATTGAGGGCCGCGATCGACGAGTTGGAGCTCGACACCGTTCTGCTCTACGATATGGCGCACGTTCTGGGACTGGTGGGGCCCCACTTCCAGGAGCCTTTCCGCGAAGGGGCCGACATCGTCACCGGTTCCACCCACAAAACATTTTTCGGCACCCAGCGCGGCATCGCCGCCGTGCGGTTCACCCGCGAGGAGGCCCGCTTCGAGCTCTGGGAAGCCATTCAGCGCCGGACCTTTCCGGGCAGCGTCAGCAACCACCACCTCGGCACCATGCTGGGTCTTTTGATGGCCGCCTACGAAATGAACCACTTCAAGGACGAGTATCCGCCCCGCGTCGTGGCCAACGCCAAAGCCTTTGCGCAGGCGATGACGGACAGCGGGCTCGAAGTGGCCGGAGACCCCGCCATCTCCTATACGGAGACCCACCAGGTGATCGTCAAGGTCGGCTATGGCCGGGGGGCCGAGATCGCCCGGCGTCTCGAGGAGAACAATATCATTCTGAACTACCAGGCGGCGCCGGATGAGGAGGGGTTCACCGCGGCCGGCGCCCTGCGCATGGGGGTGCAGGAGATGACGCGTTTCGGAATGGGCTTGGCCGGATTTGCCGAGCTGGCCCAGCTCATGGCCGACTGCATCCTGCGCAACGCAAAGGTCAAGGACGAGGCGCGTGCGATGCGCCGGCGGTTTCAGCAGATGCGCTATTGCTTCGGCGGTGCCGAAATGGAAGCCATGCTGCAGCAGCTTCACCGGCTGGTCTGAACCGGTTCGTCGTGGCCGCGTCCGGTGGGGGGCACCATCCCCCGGAGGATCTCCTCCATCCTTTTGTAATTCGTTTCAAGATCATGGCACGTGCGGACATGGGCCCGGGCATGCTCGCCCATCTGCCGGCGCAGGCGTGCATCGGAAAGAAGCCGGTCAACGGCATCGACCAGCGCCGGCCCGTCCTCCAGCGGGGTGAGAAAGCCGGTCCGGTCTTTCTGAACGGCCTCCGGCACCCCGGCGTTTTCGAAGGCGACGACCGGCAGCCCGCAGGACTGGGCTTCCAGGTAGACCATTCCCAGCGCTTCGCGGATGCCGGGAAAAAAGAACAGGTCGGCCGCGCTGTAATACCGATATAAATCACGCCGCGGGATTTGACCGACAAAACGGACGCGAGTGCCGACCTCATCGCGGGCCAGCCGCTCGAGACGACTGCGCTCCTTGCCGTCTCCGGCGACGATTAGGGCGAACCGTCGGCCGCGGCGGCCGAGTTCGCCGCAGGTGCGGATGACCCAGGACAACCCGTCGGCCTTCACCCCTGGACGAAACATGGCCACCGACAGGATTACCGGGTCATTGCCGGTCTCCCAGATTCGGCGAAGCTGCATGCGCGCCGCCGGGTCGAAGGCGAACTGGTCGGGATGAAGGCCCGGGGCGACGTAGGTAATCCGCTCCTCAGGCACCAACCGCCTGAGGTTGGTGAGATCCCGGCGCTTGTTGGTGAAGATGTGCCGGGCGGCCAGCAGGGCGGAGCGGTTGAGCTCGAAGCCGGGCCGGGTGATCCAGTGGCGGCGGCGGCGGGTGGAGTAGATCCCCTGGAAGAGGACGTACGGGATCCCCAGGCGTCGGGATACGGCCGGGCCCAGCAGGTCCGGGGCCTTGTAATAGGAGTGGTAGCTGAACCACAGATCGCAGCGGCCGGATCCAAAGCGGCGGGCCGCATGCTGCCGCTCCCACAGCACCCGGGGCCACAGCCAGGGCTTCCACGGAATCCAGCGGCAGCGCAGGGAGCTGGCCGCTGACACCGCGTGGCCGCGGCCGGCCAGGAATTCAAACAGGCCGGAGGCCGTGACCAGGTCCCCGGACGGATTCGGGTGGTCGAGTGGCTTGAAGGGGGTGTAGAAGCAGATCTTCATCGCGAGCAGCAGGGCCCTATGCTGTGGAGGTCCGGCCGCCCGGTAGCTTGGGGATTCTTGCGGCCGCTGCCGGATTAGTTGAAATCGGGAAATCCGCTTATCAATAACCACTCGTTGTGCTCGAGGTCGAATTCCCACTGTTGCCTGTCCGTCAGCGTCCGCACCCGTGGATCTTTCTCTTTGAAATAGGTGATCTCCACGATTTGACCGGCCTTGCGAGCATCCTCGGCCATAATCATCTGCTTGACCTCGTACTCGACCACCCGGACCTCTTTTGGCAGGGGGGGGCGGCGGCCTTGGGCATCTTTCGCCACGTAGGATCGAGCCATCTCGAACTCCGACCAGCGGATGAGTTTCCCATATTGGCGCACCCGTTCAGCAAACAACTCCTGCCTGCGAAAGTCATAGCTCAACGCGCATCCCGTCCACAACAGAAACGCTGCCAGCAGGCCCGCCACGGTGGCTTTCATGACCGATGCCCCTTTCTCGTCTCGGCGGCGATGTTCATTGCTGGTGTCCAACATACCCCATTCTTCGGCATGCGCCAAGCACAAAGCGGATGCCGTGGTTGACGCCCGCTGCGACGTGCTCTATAGCAGATCGGTATCGCCTGAACGGACGACGGCAAGGCCGCCGGCCGTTCAGGCCGGCATTTCAACACGACAGGGTTCAATAGGGAGGGGACATGCCGGCTGTTTCAGTCGACGACCTGCGAGGTGAATTGGAACGGTGGGTGGCGGCAGAGCCCGGCCGGTTGGGGTCTGCCGGCTGGTGGCGCACGCCGCTGCTGGCCGCGGCGCCGGTC
>JBGSTS010000244.1:0-4925 GCA_041736435.1 Desulfobacterales bacterium
GGCAAGCGCTGGCCGCCGAACAGCGCGAGGACTGGGCCGGCGCCCTGGCGGCGTACGAGGAGGCCCTGGGACTGGAGCCGGCGATTCAGTTCGCGCAGCAGGGGAAAGAACGCGCCGCGGCACTCGCGGCGTTGGAGCGGCGCATCGCGTTCTTCTTAAACCAGCCGGGGCTGCTCGATTCCGACGCCCAGTTGGAGAACGCCGCGCGCCTGCTTCAGGAGATCCTCTCGGCCCCGCCGTCCGGTTTGCGCCTTCGCGCCGAGGCGGACAAACTGAAAGCCCTGGTTCAGACCGCGAAAACTCCGGTGCGCGTCACGATCGCATCCGACAGTCTGACCGAGGTGTCCGTGTATCGCGTCGGCAAACTCGGCCGTTTCGGCGCACGCGAGCTGAGCCTGCGCCCGGGGACCTACACCGTGATGGGATCGCGCGACGGCTACCGGGACGAGCGCCTGGAACTCGTTGTCAAACCGGGCCCCGAGCCCATTTATCTGATTATCATTTGCAGGACAAAGGTTTAACCGCTGCGGGCAGCGGCGGTTTTACAAGGTCAACCCATGCCAGAAAAAGAACCGCGCGACACGATCCCTGTGGAGCCGATCACCGTAACACCGGTCCCCTTCCGATCCGATCGACGGGGCGGCCGCGGGGGGGTGCGGCGGGCAGCGGCATGGCTCGGAGTTCTGGCCGCAGGCGCGCTCCTGCTGACGCTGGCGGGCGCCCTATGGTTCGTGGTCACGGCGCGACAGGTGTCTATCCGCCTGGACCCCTCCCCGGATGCGCTTTCGCTCTCCGGCGGGTGGATCTCCCCCCGCATCGGCGATCATTACCTTTTGCAGCCAGGACCCTATTTGCTTCAGGCCACCCTCGCCTGCCATCACGATATGGCACAGCGCTTCGAGGTCGGCGCAGGCGACCGCCAGGAGATCCGGCGGGCCTTCCAAAAACTGCCCGGCCGTCTCCGCATTCAAACCCATCGAGAAGGCCGAAAGGGGGAGACGATCCCTGATGCCGAACTCTTCATCGACGGCCGGTCGGTCGGAGTCGTTGCGATAGAGCCCTTAGGGGTGGCGCCGGGCCGACGACGCATCGAGATTCGCAGCGAACGCTACCAGCCGGCCGCCGCAGATGTGGACGTGGAAGGCTGCGACCGCCTTCAGGAGATCACATTGGCCCTGACCCCCAACTGGTCGGGCGTCAGCCTCAGTTCCATCCCCACCGGGGCCGCCGTCAAGGTGGACGAGCGCCCGCTGGGTAAAACCCCCATCGAGCTGGAACTATCGGCCGGCGCGCACGACATCGAGATCAGCTCCGACCGCTACAAGACCTGGCGGGGCCGCGTGGAGGTCGCCGCCGGGCAGCCCGTGACCCTTACCGAGGTGCGCTTGGAGCCGGCCGACGGCCGGCTGGCGATCCGCTCGCGCCCGACGGGGGCGAGTGTTCTCCTCGATGGCCGCTACGTCGGGCAAACGCCGGTCGTGGTGGACGTCAGCCCCGGCACGGAACACGAAATCCAGCTGTCCAAATCCGGACGCGAGCCTACAACCCATAAGGTGGCCGTTGCCAGCGGCGAGGCCAAAAAACTGGACCTGCTGTTGGCCGCCCAGGAGGGTGTGGTCCATTTCAACGTCGAGCCGGCGGATGCGGAGCTCTTCGTCAACGGTGCCGGCCGCGGCAAAGTGCCGGTCGAATTGAGGCTGCCGGCCGTCGAACACGACATCGAAATCCGGAAAGAAGGCCTTATACCCTTCCGTGCGCGCGTCCTGCCCCGGCCGGAGTTCCCCCAGGAGCTGAAGGTGGCCCTAAAGCGTGGGGAATCTACTTCGACATCCCGCACGGCCGGCCTGACCCGTGCGCCGAACGGCTATGAACTGAAGCGCCTGGATCCGGGCGTTTTCACCATGGGGTCTTCCCGACGCGAACAGGGCCGTCGATCGAATGAAACCCTCAAGCAGGTTCGATTGACGCGGGCCTTCTACCTGGGGACCCGCGAAGTGACCAACCGCGAATTTAGAGAGTTTCTGGCGACACACGCATCGGGAACATTCAAAAAACAGGACCTCAATCGTGACGATCTGCCGGCAGTGATGATCACCTGGGAGCAGGCGGCCCTTTTCTGCAACTGGCTGAGCGTGAAGGAGTCTCTGCCGCCGGTGTACATCCAGAAAGAGGGCCGGGTCGTCGCTTCCGAACCCCTGGGAAAAGGCTACCGGCTGCCGACCGAAGCTGAGTGGGAGTTCAGTGCACGCCGGGGCATCTCCGGCAAATACCCTTGGGGAGAGGGCTACCCGCCGCCCCCGGGGGCCGGGAATTACGCGGATGCGTCCGCCGGGGGTCTGGTCGACGGGGCCATCGCGGGATATCAGGACGGTTTTCCGGCGGCGGCGCCGGCGGCCAAATTCAAGCCCAATGCGGCGGGGTTGTTCGACATGGGCGGCAACGTGGCCGAATGGTGCCACGACTATTATGCGATCGACCCCGCGGAGCCCGAGAAAGAGCAAGCGGACCCGGCCGGCCCGCGGGAAGGTGTCCACCGGGTCGCGAAGGGCGCGAGCTGGAAATCGGCCGGAATCGCAAACCTGCGCATCGCCTTCCGCGACTACAGCGCCGGACCGCGAAGCGACCTGGGGTTCCGGGTCTGCCGCTACGCCGAATGATGTTTTCACCCGCCAGCCGGCGGGTGAAAACATCATATGTGAAGGAAAAAACTAAAAAATGATGGGAACGATCGCAATCACCCTTTTATGTTTGGTATGCTTCGAGGCGGAGTTCAGCACCGATGGCGTCGCTGCTCCAAATCGGGATCGGGATAGCTACCTGGCGCAAACCTCCGGCGGATCTGCACCTCCGGTTCAGCGGCCGCCGGAGACCGCCCCGCCGGCCCGGGGAAAGGCCCCGGAAGAAACAGGCCGGGAGCAAGCGCCCGCGGCGCCGACGAAAAGCGAACCGCTGAAACCCTTTAACCCCACGGAGAAGGTGAAGGCGGACCAGGCCATCGATTTCCCGGCGGACATTTGATGGAGATGGCAAATTGGTCATTCGGTCTGCCGGTCGCCGGTCTGCCTTTCTGATGGCTTATTTATCCGGCGGACGGGCGAACGGGCAACCGGCTGACCCAAATTAAGGACCAACTCATGAAACGCAATTTGGGGTTTTCCTTGGAATTCCTGTACCAAGTGGTTTCGCTGACCGTGATCGTCATCCTCGTGCACACCGCCTATGTCGGCATTATCCGCCCGCGGGGCGACGCCATCCTCGCCCAGCAGGCGGCCGCCATGGAAAAAGACAAATCGGCCGTCACCGAGCGCTCGATCTATGTCCTGATCTATGATTGGGAGCAGGAGGCTGCGATCATTTTAGCGCTTTGGGCCTTTGCGATCATGGGGTTCAAGTGGATCTTGATCCTGAGGCAACGCGCCCTGTTGAAACAGGATTTCATCCCCCTGGCGGAGGGCGTGCGCATCCTGCCGGAAGACACCCGGGAACTAGCCCGCCAGGTTCAGGCCTTGCCGGACCCCGAGCGCCGCGCCCTCCTTCCGCGGGCGCTGCTGGCCGGCCTGCAGCGCTTCCACACGACCCGCAGCGTGCAGGACGCGGCCACCGCCGTTCATGCCTATTGCGAGGCTGAGGGGGAGCGTCAGGAGTCGGAGCTTTCCATGGTCCGCTACATCGCCTGGGCCATTCCGTCGATCGGGTTCCTCGGCACCGTGCGGGGCATCGGGGACGCCCTGAGTCAGGCCCATCAAGCCATCGAAGGCAACATCTTCGGTGTCACCCGCAGCCTGGGAGTGGCCTTCAACTCCACCCTGATCGCGCTGCTGGTCAGCCTGTTGCTGATGTTCATCCTGCACCAGCTGCAACTGCTGCAGGAGCGCTTCATTTTAGACACCGAGGACTATTGCGAAGAAAAACTCACCCAGCGGCTGCATGCAAACTGAGAAGGGTTCGAGGAGTCGAGGGTCCACGGGGCCGAGTGAAAAACAGCACGCTTCCTTCCCTTTAACCCTCGAACCCTTGGCCCCTTGAACCCTTTACAAGGCATATCTCATGAACCTGCTTGGACTTGAACTCTCTGATGCTGGTATTCTGGTGGCCGGCGGTGAACCGCCGCGGCTGCTGCAGATCGACGAGGACTCCCTGGAAAGTCCGGGCTTCGCTCTGCCGGAAAAAAAAACGTTGATCACCGGCATCGCCGCCGAACGCCGCGCGCGGCTGCTCCCGCGGCAGATCATGAACCGTTTCTGGGAATCGCTCTCCACCGACCCGCTGGACCATCCCCTGCCGGCCGCCGGGAACCAGGCGGAAGTGGCCTGCGCCCACCTATCTCAGATCTGGAACCGGGCGCACCGGTTCGGAAACGCCTTGGTGATCGCGGTCCCCGGCTACTTTCAACGCACCCAGATGGGCCTGCTCCTGGGGATGTCGCAGGAGATGGACATCCCCGTGCAGGGATTCGTCAGCCTGCCTGTGGCGGCGGCCGATCCCGGACCGGAAGGCCTGCACCTGCATGTGGACGCGCACCTGCATCGCTTTGAGGTGTCCATCCTCACGACCGGGGACCGCCTGGAGTTCCAGGAGGCACTGACGGTCAACGAAAGCGGCCTGGAAGGACTTTACAAACTCTGGGCCCAGGCTGCCGCCAACGAGTTCGTGCGCATGACCCGCTTTGACCCGTTTCACAGCGCCGAAACCGAGCAGGAGCTCTACCGCCGCCTGCCCTCGGTTCTGGGGGCGCTGCAGAAGGAGCAGACGGCGACCATCGCGATCCCGGCAGGTCACTCCACCTACAGCGTGAACCTGATGAGCGGGATGATCCTGGAGACTGCCAAGTCGGTGTACGACGAGCTGCTGACGGCCGTGCGCGATGCCGCAGCGCGCGGCGCAGCTCCCGGAACGGCGACAGCCGTTCTGGTCTCGCAGCGCGC
>JBGSTS010000259.1:0-7654 GCA_041736435.1 Desulfobacterales bacterium
GGTCGGCTCAGGCGGCCGGCCTCGGCTGCGGCGCGGGCGATGGGAGTGGCGGGAAGAGGGCATGGAAAGGAAATGCCTATAATGCGCTATATTGCCTAAAATGCCTAAAATTGAAAAAGACGAAAAGACTAAATTTGCCGCAGACACACGCAGACGGCAGCCGAAAAGGCGCATTCTGCTTTTTTGAAATTTTAGGCAATATAGCGCATTTTAGGCATTATAGACATTTTCTTCTCATATCTTTCCCATCATCCCCATAACGACTGCTTTCGCCCGGGAGTCGACGTCGTAGGGCGAGATGCCGTTGAGGTCGGCCTCGATCAAGGCGTCGTCGTGGGGGAGAAAGCCGAGAAACTCGAAATCGGGCATGGCGGATCTCAAAAACTGCTCGTCAGCGGCGTTTCTGATCTTGTTGCCGACGACGGCGATCCGGTTGAGGTTGATTTCTGAGGCCAGGCGGCGGATGTGCTCGGCCGTGTCGATGCTGCGGCGGCCGGGCTCCACCACCACGATGAGCCGGTCCACCGCCTTGGCCGTGGAGCGGCCGAGGTGCTCGATGCCGGCCTCCATGTCCATCACCACCACCTCGTCCCGGCGCAGCACGATGTGCATGACCAGCGCCCGCAGGAGCGTGCTCTCCGGGCAGATGCACCCGGAGCCCCCCTTCTTGACGCCGCCCAGGCGCATGAGCTTGATGTTGCCCAGCTTGGCGGAGAGGGCGTCGGGCAGGTCGTCCACCTGGGGGTTCAGCTTGAAGTAGCCGCCGATCGACCCGGCCTGGGCGCCGGTGCGCTCGAAGATGAGCTCCTTCATTTCGGCGATGGGCACGATCTTCTCGGCCCCCGCAATCCCCAGGCCCGCGGCCAGGTTGGCGTCCGGGTCCGCGTCGATGGCCAGCACCTTCTTGCCCTGGTCGCTCAACGTCCGAATTAGCAGCGCGGCAAAGGTCGTCTTGCCCACGCCCCCTTTGCCGCTGACGGCGATTTTCATGAAAAAACCTCCAAAAGAGAGTATACTGCGTCTTAAAGCAAGTTTGGCTCGCCTTTTGTGGGAGTCCCGCCTTGGCGGGCTCGCGAACTGATCGCGGCTGGAAGCCGCTCCCACAGTAAGGGATTCTCTTCGTGATAACATGGTGCAGCGCTCCATGACCCGCTATTGAGCGCATTGAGCCCATTGAGTCAAGCACAAAAACCGAGAACGGGAGAATGGTCGCAGGTAAAGTGGTCTCGAAAGCACCCTGGCTTGAGGCCAGTAGCAGGACGTCCGGCCATGATGGTGTAATTACGAGAAGGGCTCCGGCAAGGCAAGGATGAAAAAAAAGGGCGGCACCTCATGCCGCCCTAATCCATGCATTACATGTATCTGTCAGGGCCGTCGCCACCTGCCGGGCGTTTCGATGGTAGAGAAACTTCGGGTCAATATGGCTTCGACTTCATTTTTGAATCGCAACTTTCCCCCATTTTTGGTCGCCATTCCCGGCCAATCATAATCTAAGCCCAATTTGGTTCCAGGATCCACGCTAATCTTGTTCCAAACCTGATCATCATCGATATATCCGCTGTTTGAAAGCTTAACCAAGGCCCACGTCAGGGTCTCACGCCCGTTTAATTCCGCAACCCCCATGTCGAGCCCCCTCAGTTTTGAAGATGTTTCCGCGTCGATATACCTTGGGATGAGAATGGCCGCTAAAACACTGATGATTACCAGCGTAGAGATGAGCTCGATCAGTGTGAAGCCTGACTGGCAAGTTGTAAATTTTTTATGCGTTAAATTCAATGGTTACACCTTGCTCTCGAGTCTGAATTGCCGACTTCAGTCTGAAATATTTGCCTATTGTTTTCTCCATGTTGCCGGCTGCGTCGTCGATGATTTTGTGCGGGTCAGCGCCACCCAATCGCTTTTTTTGAATCGAAGAGAACCTGCGGTCGCAGTAGGAGCGCCATTCCATTCGTAATCGTCCCCCAAGCCGGGTCCGGTTACCGGATCGTTGATTCGACCAAGTATTTTGGCATCGTCTATGTAGCCACTGACGGAAATTTTTTGATCAGCCCATACCAAGCTTTCCCGTCCGTTGAGTTCGGAAACAGCCGCATCGATTGCCCGAGCCTTTGCGTTGGCCTCAAGGTCGATATACCGCGGCACGGCCACGGCGGCGAGGATGCCGAGGATGATCAGCACGGCGATGATTTCGACCAGGGTGAAACCGGCCTGACTTTTCAACGTTTTCATGAGCCCCTCCTTATGGGTGAACTTTTTTAGGCGGACCCATACACTGCACTTATGATGCCAATTGAATCAAAAATCATTTTTGCACAATTTTAGTATTATAAAACAAAAAGTTATAAAATTAACGCAAAAAATATATCGATATGTAAAGATTTGTATTCTACAAAAAATGTAGTTAAAATTGGGTTAAACATATCATGTTTCTGCATTTTTTGTACCCTTGGCATCGATGTTCAGCTTCTTGATGCGATGCCAGAGGCTGCGCTGATTTATTCCCAACAATTCGCTGGCGCGGGCCTGGACGCCTCCGGTTTTCGATAGGGCCTCGACGATGATGCTGCGTTCGACCTCCCTGAGACGGTCGTCCAGGGTGAGATTGGCCGGAAGCTTGCGTTCGGCGGCATCCGCGCTGCCGAACCCGGCGGTGATCTTGGCCGGCAGTTGGGCCGGTTCGATATAGTTGCTCTCGGCGATCACAGCCGAGCTTTCGACGGTGTTCTTCAGCTCACGGATGTTGCCCGGCCAGGAGTAGGCCATGAGCATCTGCAGGGCCACCGAAGAGATTTCGACGGGTTTCGGCAGCTGCTTTAAAAAATAATCCACCAGCACCGGCACATCCTCCTTGCGCTCGCGCAAGGGGGGCAGCCTGAGGGTGAAGACGTTGAGCCGATAGAACAGGTCCTCGCGAAACGAACCGTCCTGGACCATTTTTTCAAGATTTTTGTTGGTCGAGGCGATGAAGCGCACATCGACTTTGATCGTGCGGCTGCCCCCGACGCGGTAGAACTCCTTTTCCTGGAGCACGCGCAGGATCTTGGCCTGCAGGTTCAAGGGCATGTCCCCGATTTCATCCAAGAAAATCGTGCCGCCGTCGGCCATGTCGAACTTGCCCGGTTTGAAGGAGACCGCTCCGGTGAAGGCCCCCTTCTCGTGCCCGAAGAGCTCGCTTTCCAGCAGCTCCTCCGGGATGGCCGCGCAGTTGAGCTTGATGAAGGGCTTCTCCTTGCGCAGGCTGTGCTCGAAGATGCTCGTGGCCGCCAGCTCCTTGCCGGTGCCGCTCTCGCCTAAAATGAGCACGGTGGAGTCGGTGGGCGCCACTTTCATCACCAGGCTGAGCAGCCCGCGCATGGCGAGGCTCTCGCCGATGATTTCGGGGAAAAAGCTCCGGGCGTCCATGCGGCTCAGAACAGTAGTCACTCGGTCGAAGACGCTCGTGAACTGCTCGATCTTGTCGACGGACCACTCTTTCTTGGATTTCGGCCTGGCCGCGTCGCTGAAGGCCGGCAGCTTGCTCGCCTTTTCGATGAACTCCTCCACCGGCCGCAGGATGAAGCGCACCACCGCAAACCCGGCCGCGTAGGCCAGGGCGCCGATCACGAGGATGAACCAGAAGACCCAGGCGGCCGGATCCAGCCCCTCGGCCAGGCGGAACTTGGTCAGCCGAAAGGCGATGAGCGCTGAAAAAACGCTGAACCCGGCGAAGATGAACGGGATGATGATGTAAAGGCTGATGTGAAAACGGGAATGTTTCATCGGGCGCCAACGCGCCTCTCAGTCCGCTGAGTTTGTCGAGTTCTTGGTTATTGAGTCGGCCCGGATATCATGGATGGCTTCGTAAAGAGGCCAAGTTCAAGGCGCGCGAATCGCGTGGAGTGAGGCGTACTTCATGTACGCCGCAGCGACAACGCGGTAAATCCCGCCATCGGCGGGACGAAATTGGTCTATTTACGAAGCCATTACTTATTGGCCATCAGCGTCAGATCCCACATCGGCAGGAATATCGCCAGGGCGAAGAAGCCGACCACGGCGGCGAGGCTGATGGTCAGGATCGGCGCGATGGCGTCCGAGAGCTTTTTGGTGGCGTACTCCACCTCGCTGTCGTAGTGGATGGCGACGTCCCGCAGCAGCCCGTCGAGGTTGCCGGACTCCTCGCCGACCGCCACCATGTTGACCACCATGGGCGTGAAATACTTGGCCTGCCGCAGGGGGCCGGAGATGCCGCGGCCCTCCTTGAGCCGGTCCTTCATGTTCTGAAGCTGCCGGGAGAAGGCTTCGTTGCCGATGGTGCTGGTCAGGATGTCCATGCTGTCCAGGATGTCGACCCCGCTCGACTGCAGGATGGAGAAAATGCTGGCAAACCGCGAAATGGCCGACTTCTGGAAGAGTTTGCCGATCAAAGGGATTTTCATCATCAGGGTGTGGCGGACCAGGCGCCCCTGCGGGGTGCGGTTGTAGAGGTAGAGCGCCGTCCCGCCGACCGCGACCACGGCGGCCCCCACGTACCAGTAATCGACGATGCCCTGGTAGAGCCACAGGCAGATCTGGGTCGGCAGGGGGAGCTTCAGTCCGGCGTTTTTGAAGATGTTGACGAAGCGGGGCACCACGCCGATGAGCAGGATGAAAAAGGCCACGAACAGAAACGACACCACGATGATCGGGTAGGTCATGGCCGACTTGATGTCGGTTTTGACCTTGTGTTCGTGCTCGACCACGTAGATGAGCCGGTCCAGGATTTCGGGCAGCGCGCCGCTCGCCTCGCCGGCCTTGAGCATGCTGCAGTAAAGCGGCGTGAACACCTGCGGGTGGCGGCCGAAGGCCTCGTGCAGGCTGGCGCCGTCGCGGATGTTCTGGTGGACGGCGGCCAGGATGGTCCGCAGCTTCGGGTTCTCGGTCTGCTCCTCCAGCACCTGCAGGATGGTGAGCATGGGCACCCCGGAGCGAATGAGCGTTCTGAACTGCTTGGTGAACAGGATCAGCTCCGGTGTTTTGACGGGCGACATCCACCCGGAAAGCGACGGCATGCGCAGCTCGGTCGAGCCGCTGCCGGCCGCACGCACCTGGGTCGGGATGACCCCGCGGTTGGTGAGCGCCATGGAGGCGGCCTCGGCGGACTCGGACTGGATCTCGCCGCTGAGGGTGTCCCCGGATTCGTTGATGGCCTGGTATTTGAAAGTGGGCATGAATGCTCCCGATCACATGAGGACGGCGGAGGCCGCCTCCTCCAGACTGGTAATGCCCTGCCGGGCTTTTTCGAGGGCGTTTTCGCGCAGGGTGACGAAACTGCCGGCGCTGATGGCGGCGCGGATGATCTCGTGCGCCGAACAGCGCCGCAGGATCATGTCCCGGACCATGTCGTCGATGACGAGCACCTCGAAGATGCCCGTGCGGCCACGGTAGCCCGTGTGCAGGCAGTTGAAGCACCCCTGGCCGACGACGAGGCCCTTGACGTTCTCGCCCTCGAGGTTCCAGTATTTCAGCGTGTCGGCGGTGGGGGTGTAGGGCTGCCGGCAGTGGGGGCAGACTTTGCGCACCAACCGCTGCGCGAAGGAGACCAGCATGACCGAGGCCACCAGGAAGGGCTCGATCCCCATGTCCACCATGCGGGTCATGGCGCCCGCGGCGTCGTTGGTGTGCAGCGTGCTCAACACGCGGTGCCCGGTGAGAGCCGCCTGCACCGCGATGCCCGCGGTCTCGCCGTCGCGGATCTCGCCCACCATGATGACGTCCGGGTCCTGGCGCAGGATGGAGCGCAGCCCGCTGGCGAAGGTCATGCCCGCCTTGCGGTTGAGCTGCACCTGGCGGATCTTGTCGATGCGGTACTCGACCGGGTCCTCCACGGTGATGATGTTGATGTCCGGCTCGTTGATCTTTTTTAAGATGGAGTAGAGGCTGGTGCTCTTGCCGCTGCCGGTGGGCCCCGTGCTCAGGATCATGCCGTAGGGCTTGGTGACGATGGCCTCGATTTTCTGGCGGTCGATCTCGTTCATCCCGAGCAGCTCGAGCGAGTAGATGCTCGTGCTGGTGTCGAGCAGCCGCAGCACCATGTTCTCCCCGTAGATCGACGGGATCGTGGAGGCGCGGATGTTGATGTCCTTGTTTTTCATCTTGACGGTGAAGCGGCCGTCCTGGGGCACGCGGGACAGGGCGATGTCCATGTTGGCCAGGATTTTCAGGCGCGAAACGATCGGCAGGAACATCGACTTGGGCGGCGCGGGCACCTCGTGCAGCTTGCCGTCCACGCGGAAGCGGATCTGCACGTGGTCCTTCTCCGGGCTGATGTGGATGTCGCTGGCGCCCTCGCGCACGCCCTGGGAAAGAATGGAGTTGACCAGCCGCACCACGGGGGCTTCCTGGGCCATGCCCTGCAGGGAGCTGACCTCGACGTCCTCGAGGGGGGTTGCTTTTTCGGCCCCTTTGTCGATCTGCATCTCCTCCATGTCTTCGAGCACCCCGCCGATGCCGGCATAGGTGCCGAAGAGGGTGGAGTGCAGCTGGTTGAGCTGCTGCTCGGTGCAGATCACGGCTTCCACTTCGCAGTTGGTGAACACCTCGACGGCATCCAGCGCGTTGATGTCGAGCGGGTCCATCATGGCGACCGTGAGCAGCATCCCGTTTTTCTGGAGCGGCGCCACGCCGTACTTGTGGGCCAGCTCGGCCGGGACGATCTTGCCCATCTCCATGTCGATGATGTGCCGGTCGGGCCGGTATTTCTCCAGCTTGAGCTGGTTGGAGAGCAGCTCGACGATCTGCACCTCGCTGACGATCCCCTCGCGCACCAGAAACTGGCCGAGTTTGAGGTTGCTGCGTTTCTGAAACGGCAGGGCCTGTTCGAGCTGCTTCAGGGTCAGCAGCCCGCCTTCCACCAGGATTTCACCGAGTTTCTTGCGTGCGATCACAGGAGGTTCCTCATAAGAAGTGCCGATAAATAAATGGTGCACGGTGCACGGCACAAGGCGCAAGGAGAGAGCATTTTATTTGTCGCAGATAATCGCCGACAGTTGGCAGTTTTCTTTTTTTCCGTGTGCCGTGTGCCCTGAGCCGAAATCCGTCTTCAATTTTACCCATTATAGCGCATTTTAGGCATTATAGGCATTCTCTTCTATGGTTTTGCCACGTAGTAGGGGTCTGAAAACAAGACGGCATCCTCGCCCCAGGAGGAGACGATGCTGCTGTTCGTGATGAAATGCGCGGGCAGAAGGCGCTGCTGCAGCTCCGCCGCCTGCGTGTTCGCGAAGAACTGTTTGAGCACCACCGCGCAACGCGTTCCCGCCCCTGGCCGCCAGAACGGGATCAGGCGCACCGGCGGTGCGGATTCCGGGTAGGTGCGCATCAGGTCGAAGGCCTCCTGCAGGGAGTCGGTCTCGCCCACCTTTACCCACCACACCTCGCGGTTCGGGGGTTTGGCCGCGACCGCCATGGCCGGAATCTGGATGCTCTGGCCGACCAGAATCCGGTCCGGGTCGTCGATCTGCGGATTGGCGATGATAATGGCCCGGAAGTGCCGGTTCGAGTACTGCCCGTAGACCTTGTGGATCAGGCCGGAGACGGTTTCGTTGCGTTGGATGATGATCCTGCCGAGCGATTCCGGCGGGCCGCCGCGGGGCGTTGGCGATGCGACGGCGGCCGGTGGGGGCTCTACCGCCTGCAC
>JBGSTS010000267.1:0-12167 GCA_041736435.1 Desulfobacterales bacterium
GCTCTGGGCAAGCGCCCTTGTCAAGGCAGCCGGCTTCCCCGAGGCAACCCCGTTCGACCGCACCTGGATGATCACTGCCGTTCAACGCCTGGTTCACCTGCAGGCAGGTTCGGGCGAGCTTATGGCGGTGCTCGCAACAACCGCAACCACGTTTGCCGCCGGCAGCCGGCTGGCCTCCGGCACACACGCAACCGGCCGGGTGTTGAGCGAGTTCCAATTCGGGCTGCCGGTACTGGGTATCGTTTTCTTCTGTGCGGCGCAGTGGGCGCTGGCGCTGCCGGCCGCAGGCGTGTTGGTGCTGGCGTTCTTCTTTTTTTTCCTGAGCGGGGCGGCCGTAACGCGCGGGAGCGCCTCGAGCGGGTGGATGCAAAGCCCATCCCGGCCGCAATGGCTCGCCATTTTGCTCGGCCATGCGGTTCTGGTGCTGGCGGCCGGTGCGCTTCTCGCCTATGCCATTACCCCGGGTCTCCTCCAAAAGCTTCTTTCCGTCCTCGGGATGCTCTGGGATGGGATGGTGGCTCTGGTCATCGAGGTGTTGGCCTGGCTCGCCCGGATCCTGCCGCAACCGGACCCGTCAATGCGCGTCCCTGCCTCAGGCGGCATGGCCACGCCGCCGGACAGCACCAGCCTGCCGGACCTGCTGCGCTTGCCGGACTACATCCGCACCATTGCCCAGATCTTCGTCGGGGGGTTTTGGGCAGGCCTGTTCGGTTTGGCTCTGTGGCGCCTCGCAAGCCAGGTCGCCGCCTGGCTACGGCAGCAGCTCGGACAATCTCGGGATGCGACGGTGGAGACCATGCCCGGGGCGCTGCGCGAGGATCTGCGGCAGCTGCTCCAACGGCTTTTGGCCTGGATCGCCAATCGCATCGGTTTTTTGAAACGGTTTTTGCCTGAAGGCCGCCATCCCGGGAGACCGACCTCCGGGGCCGACGCCGCGCGCCGGGTTTACCGGCTATTTCTCAATTGGTCCGCACGCCAGGGCCGCCCGCGGCAGCCCGACCGCACCCCCCGGGAATTCCTGGCTGGCCTTTGCGAGCAGTTCCCACAGGCCTGCAACGAGATGCGCATCATGACCGAACACTACGAACGGGTGCGCTACGGTGGGATCGACCCCGGCAGCGAGGTCGTTGGCGAACTCGATCGCTGCTGGCAACGCGTGCGGGTCGCCGCGCAGGGCCAAAAAGATGGGCCTCGAGAATTAAAAAGGACATAGCGTGATGCCGAAAATGGAAACACAAGAGACCCAGCACCCGGCAGATCGAGGCCAAACCACCCCGGTCATCATCCGGGAGACGGCGGAACGCTTCCGGTCGAATGTGGCCCAGGCCGTCATCGGCCGCCCCCGGACCATCGACCTGATCTTTGTCGCCTTGCTGTGCGAGGGCCACGTGCTGATCGAGGACGTTCCCGGGGTGGGCAAGACCCTTCTCGCCCGCGCCACCGCGCGGTCGCTGGCCTGCAGCTTCAAGCGCATCCAGTGCACACCGGACCTGTTGCCCTCCGATGTGGTGGGACTTCACGTCTTCAACCAAAAAACCGCCGAGTTCGAATTCCGGCCCGGCCCGGTCATGGCGAACGTGGTCCTGGTGGACGAAATCAACCGCGCGATGCCGCGGACCCAGTCCAGTCTGCTGGAGTGCATGCAGGAGCGCCAGGTCACCGTCGACTGGAAAACGATGAGCCTGCCGCGCCCGTTCATGATCATGGCCACCCAAAACCCCATAGAGCTCGAGGGAACCTTCCCCCTGCCGGAAGCCCAGCTTGACCGGTTTCTATTGAAGCTCAAGCTCGGCTATCCCTCTCAGCAGGACGAGTCGAGCGTGCTGGCCCGCTATCAGGAGAACAGCCCGATCGACCAGTTGGGCAGCGTGATCGCGGCCGAGGAGCTGATCGCGATCCAGAAGCTGACCCGCCGCATCCACGTTGCGGAGCTTCTCAGGGACTACATCGTCGCAGTGGTCCGCGCCACCCGCGAGCACCCCGACATCCGCCTGGGCGCCAGCACCCGATCCGCGCTCGGCCTCCAGGCCGCCTGCCAGGCCCTGGCCGCCTGCCGCGGAAGGGACTTCGTCATACCCGACGATGTCAAGGAGCTGGCCGACCCCGTGCTCAGCCATCGCATCATTCTCAAAACCGAAGCGCGGCTCAGGGGCCGCTCCGAGGAACTCGTGCTGCAGGAGCTGCTGGGGTCGGTGCCGGTGCCGGTCGAAGCCTGAGTGCCCATCCAGAAACGGCGTCTTTCAGCCCAGGCCGGCGTTCTCGCTCTTCGCAATCCTGGGCGTAGAGGAACTACGCCTCCGGTTGCGACATCGCTGCGGCCTTGGCCTGAACCGAAATCCACCATTTCTGGATGGAGACGAGTTTAGGGCACACGAACTACTCGTCCCCGGCCCTTATCTCCAAGGGTGACCCGAAAACCGCTTCTACTGAATTAGGGTTGTAAAATTTAATAAATTATAATATTATTAGATTGTTAATGTCGCCCGCAGACAGGCGGCAGACAATTCAGGCGGCGGCGGCAGGGCCGGGGGAGGGGCCTGCCGCAATTGCTGCGGAGTGCAAAAAAACCGATGCCGGTATTCGAGTACACAGCGCTGGATGTAAAAGGCAAGACGACATCCGGCATCATCGACGCCGAGGGTCTACAGGCCGCACGCCAGAAACTACGAAGCGCAGGACGGTTCCCGGTCTCCATTCGCACCGCCGAAGAGGCCCAACCGAAGAGGGACCGGCGAGGGTTGGGGTTCAAGGCCAGGTTTACGCGGGTTAAAGCCTCCGAAGTGGCCATGATCACCCGCCAGCTGGCCACCCTGATCGGTGCCGGTTTCCCCTTGGTGTCGGCGATAGAAGCCCTGCTGCCCCAAACCAAGGCGCACGGACTCAAACGCACCCTCGCCCGCATTAAAGATTCCATCGTGGAGGGCAACAGTTTCGCTCACGCCCTGGCACTGTTCCCCAATGCATTCCCGCCCATCTACGTCAACATGGTCCGGGCCGGCGAAAGTTCGGGCACGCTGGAGATCGTGCTGGAGCGCCTGGCTGAAATCACGGAAAAGCAGCAGGCGCTCACCAACCGCATCCAGGCGGCGCTGGCGTATCCGATCTTCATGCTGCTCTTCGGCGCGGTTGTGCTTTTCATTCTTTTGACCTATATTGTTCCCACGATCACCACAATTTTCGTGGACATGAAACAGGTCCTGCCCACCCCCACCCGCGTGCTGATCCTCCTAAGCGGATTCTTCAAGAACTACTGGTGGATTCTGCTGGCGCTGGCGGTGGGCGGCGGCATTGCGGCCGGTCGTTTCCGTCGGACCGAATACGGGCGGCGCTGGACCGATCGGGTCGTCTTGAGGCTGCCGCTCCTGGGCGACCTGGCCCGCAAGCTGGCGGTGGCGCGCTTGAGCCGCACGCTCGGCTCCCTGCTCGAAAACGGCGTCACGATGCTGGTTGCCCTCGATATCGTCAAGAACATCGCCGGCAACGTGCTGATCGCCGACGCCGTGGCCCGCGCGGGCGAGGAGGTGAGCAAGGGCAAGAGCCTCTGGCTGTCGCTATCGGAGACCAATGTGTTCCCCATGCTGCCGATCCAGATGATCCAGGTCGGCGAGCAGTCCGGGGAGATGGAAAAGATGTTGTACAAAATCGCCGATGTTTTCGAAAACGAGGTCGAAACCACTATTCTCAGGCTCACATCCTATCTTGAGCCGGTGATGATTCTCGTCATGGGCGGTGTCGTCGGTTTCATCGTGCTGTCGATCTGTCTGCCTATCTTTGAAATGAATCAATTGATTCGATAAAAGAAAGTGGTTCAAGGACCCAAGGCAACTGTTAGAAAGGCCGACCCAATGATGTATAGACTATTTTCTCAACTTAACGGAAAAGCAACCCTCTGCGGCTTCGTCAAAAGCCCCGAATTCAAGGCGCGCGAGCCGCGCGGAGCGAGGCGTACTCCCCGTACGCCACAGCGACTGCGGGGCGAAGCGCAACGTCGAAGTCGGGGCTTCTGCGAAGTCGCCAACCACAGGGGATTTACTTTGATAGAGATCATGGTCGTGATCATCATTCTGGGGATCCTGGCCATGTATGTCGCCCCCAAGCTGATGGGCCGACCCGATGAGGCCAAGCAAGTGCGCGCCAAGATGGACATCGCCGCGCTGGAAACCGCGCTCAAGCTTTACAAACTCGACAGCGGCATCTACCCCGGGACCGAGCAGGGGCTTCAGGCCCTGGTCCAGCAGCCTGAGTCCGGCATCATCCCCAGGAAATGGCGCCGGGGAGGCTACCTGGAGAAAGGCAAGGTGCCCAAGGATCCGTGGGGCAACGACTATGTCTACCTCTCCCCGGGGCTGAAGGGGGATTTCGACATCCTCTCCTACGGGGCGGACGGTGTTCCGGGCGGTGAAAACGAAAACAAAGATATCAACAACTGGGACATCGACTGAGGCCGCCGGACTGACCCTGCTTGAGCTCATCGTGGTCATGGCCCTGATCGGGATCGTTTTCTTTTTCGCCGTTCCCCGCTTCGAGGGCTCATTTCTTCTGGACGATGCCAAACGGGACAGCCGCTGGTTGATCACGAAGGTGAGGGCCTTGCGCGAGGAGGCTCAGCGCACCCGCCGTCTTCAGGTGCTGCACATGGACCTGGAAACCGGGCGGATCTGGGCCACAGCGGAAGCCATGAGCCCCGAGGCGATCACCCACGCCGCCGCCGGCGCCCAGCGCCTTCCCGGCGGGGGAATCGTGGCCGCCGTGGAGTTCAGGGCCCGGGGTCGGGTCGCCACCGGCCGGGTGGATGTCCATTTTTATCGTGACGGCCACTCAGACCAGGCGTTGATCCACCTGCGACACGGGGAGGCGATCACCTCGCTGCTGTTAGAGCCGTTTCTGCCCCGGGTGACACTATTCGACCGCCTGGTCGGCTTTGACGAACTGCGGTGAGCACGATGCCCGGTTCGAGACCGCGCACCCAAGCCTTGCGCAATAAGCGGATTAACGCGGGACACCCCTCGTGCGGGTTCACGCTGCTCGAGGTGATGATCGCGTTGGGCATCCTGGCCATCGTCCTGCTGAGTGTCTACCGGCTGCACTCCCAGACGATCGCCATGAGCATCGAAAGCCGGTTTACCACCCAAGCCCCGCTCCTAGCCCGCAGCGCTTTGGCCCGCTGGGAGGATCCGACCCGGCTTCAGCCGGCCTCCGACCAGGGCGACTTCGGACGGGAGTTCCCAGGCTACCGCTGGGAGATCAATGCCACCGAGGTGATCTCACCCAGCCTGGGAGCCGAAATCGCGCGCGACCTGAAGCGCATCGAAGTCCGGGTGGTTCTCAACGAGGGTGAATACGTCTACGGGTTCAGGACGTACCGGTTTAAAAGAGAGTGAAACATAGCAACGAGCAACGAGTTAAAAAAACCAGGATCAACATCGTGAGCCCAGTGATATTGAAAACAGGGTCTTCGGGGACCAAGGCGCTGCCGGCAGCCCCCCATTCACGCAGAGGAAGTGTTTCGCCTTTTCTCGTTGCCCGTTGCCCGTTACTCGTTACTTCCGTTAAGCGGCCGGCCGGCGGCTTCACCCTGCTGGAGATCCTGGTGGCGATGGCGATTTTGGGGGTCGTGGTGACAACGGTCCTGGCATCGTTCAACATGGTCTTTTCAAGCACCGAACGGCTGGACAACAGCGCGACCGTCTTCGAAACAGGCAAAAGCGCCTTGGACCGGATCGTCGCCGACCTTGAAAATATCTATATTCTCAAGCGGCCGTTTTACAAGCCGCCCGGGACTGCCGACCCTCCGGATCCCTACCGTTTTCAGGGGTCGGAGGACCCCTTATCTGGCACACGCTTTGCAAGATTACGATTAAACAGCCGGCATCACATCCCACTGGAGCCCGGGACCCGGGGCATCGGCATTGCCGAAATCGTTTATTATGTTCAGGTGCGGCGTGACGGCGTGGCGGTGTTGAGGCGCGCAGACCATCTTTTCCCGTATCCGCGGTTTGAGGAGAACGTCATAGACCCTGTCGTGTGCGAAAACGTCAAATCGTTGGCATTCACCTACATTGCCGAAGACGGGACGGAGCAAGAGACCTGGGACTCGGATTCGGCAAAATTCGGCTACGCCACACCGGTGATGGTCCTGGTGCGCCTCGAAGTCGGGACCGGCGACGACACCGGCCTTTTCCAGACAGCGGTTAGGCTGCCGCTGGCCCGCAGCAAGCAGGGCTGACACATGAGCTTTGCGACGGCCATCACCGGAAATCGGCGCGGAATCGCCCTGCTGGTCACCCTGTCGGTGATGACGATTCTGGTGGCGGCCGCGTTGGAATACAACCGGCGGGCACGGTTCGCCTTGACCGTCGCCGCAGCCGGCCGGGACCAATTGACCATGAGCCAGATGGCCGCCGCCGGGGTGCATGCGGCCATGGCCATCCTCGCCATGGACAAGGCCGCCAACACGACCGATTCGGTGATGGACGACTGGGCGGACCCGGAAAAAATCGATGAGGTTTTAAAGGATTTCCCGTTCGAGGAGGGCAACCTGACGGTCAGCATCCAAGACGAGTTGGGTAAAATCCAGGTGAACGCGCTGGTCAGCTACCCGGACACCCGGCAGTTCAACGAATCCCAGCGGACGCTGTGGGAGCGCTTTCTGCAGTTTTATGCCGACCGTCGGGATCCCCAAATCGAACTGAAGGGAGACAGCGAGCCGGCCGCCATCATCAATTCGCTTAAGGACTGGCTCGACAGCAGCGACGACGACGCCATCACCGGCCTCAGCGGGGCGGAGACCAGCTTCTACGAAAGCCGGCAGCCGCCGTATGCGGCCCGCAACGGGCCGATTCCGGATGTGAGCGACCTGCTGCTGGTCAAGGGGGTCACCCCGTCGCTGTTTTTCGGCACACCGCAACTGCCGGGGATTTCGAATTTTCTGACAGCCCACGGCGCCGCCCCCGGCGAAGGCACGGGCGCCACCTTCCCTGGGCGGATCAACATTGCCACCGCGGAGCTCCCGGTGCTGTTCGCTCTGCTGCCGGCGGAAAATGAAGATTTGGCGGAAACCCTGGAAGAGTTGCGCCGCGAGCTCATTTCCGGCAGGCAGACGGTGGACCTAAGCGACCCGAACTGGTTCCGGCAGATTCCCGGCTTTGCGGAGCTCAAACTCGACCCCAAGCTGATCACGACCTCCAGCGATCTGTTCCGGGTGGAATCCACGGCCGCGGTCGCCGATGCGACCACCACCGTCACGGCCGTGCTTCAGCGGGTCCAGGCGGCCAACACCGGCAGATGGACCTGCCGCATCATAGACTGGCAGGTGAACTAGCGATGAGCCGAAAAGTTCTCGGTCTGGACATTCGATCCCATCGGATCTGCGCCGCGCTGGTCAAAAGCAGCCTGCGTGAGAGCCGGATCCTGGCCCACCGGGTTGTGCCGATCGAGGCCGGCCGGCCCGATGAGGAAGGCTTGGCGGCTGCGCTCGAGATCGTGCGCGCCGACCTCGGCTCTGCCGACGCCGACTGCGCCGTTTGCGTGCCGGCGTCCCTGTTCTCCTGTCGCAACCTTCAGGTTCCCTTCAGCAGCCCCCAGAAAATCCGGATGATTCTGCCCCTGGAGTTGGAAACCTATCTACCCCAAGCGGCGCAGGACCGACTGATCGACTTTGCCGTCGTCGACAGCCGCCCGGGGGAGGAAGCACCGCAGACGGAAGTGCTGGTTGCAGCGGTCGAACACGAGCGGATCGCTCCCATTATCGGCGCCCTGTCGGGCGCTGGATTCGACCCCGAACGGCTGACCCTGAGCGGCATGCCGGCTGCGGTGTGTCTCGGCCGGCGCCAGGCACCGGACGAGCTTTCCCTGTGCGCGGATATCGGCGAGACTTTCGGTTCCGCCGGTGTGCTCGCCGGCGACCGAATCCGGCTCCTCCGTTGCTTCTCCCTGCCGAGCGATCCGGCCGCACGCGAGCGAGCCGTCGGCACCCACCTTCGCACAATGATAGGCGCCCTCCAGGAACAAACAGATGCCCCGGTCGCGGCCATTCGGCTTTTTCTGGTCGGTGACGGCACCACCGGGATCTCCGTAGAGAACCTCGCCCGGGCGCTGCCGGTCGAGCCGGAGACGGTGGATCTGCGCCGCCTGCTGAGCCTGGTTCCCGAAGACGGCGACGATGTCGATTGGGATCCGGCGCTGATGAACGGGGCCCTGGCCCTGGCCCTGGGGGAAATCGAGGGGTTGGAGAGCCTGAATTTTCACCGCAGCCATTTCCCGGGGCGCAAGCTGCTGTCCCGCTACCGGGACAACCTGTTGCGCACCGGGGCTCTGGCCGCCGCCGTACTGGTCCTGATGATCGCCAGCGTCCTCACCCAGTCCTACGTGCTCAAGCGCCAGGTTGCAGGTTTGGACGCCCAGATCGCCGCGGTGTTCAAAACCACCTTTCCGGAGGTGAAAAGCATCGTCGACCCCTACCAGCAGATGCAGGCCAATCTCCAAGAGCTTCGCAAGAGCGCCGCCGCCGGGGGGGATGCCGGAGCCCACTTCCGCAGCATCGACGTCTTGAAAAACATCAGCGAGGCCATCCCCGAAGAAATTGCCGTGGTGTTCGACCGCATGGTGGTCGGGCCCGAAACGATCCTGATTTCCGGCACCACCGCTGCGTTCAACGCGGTCGATGAAATCAAAGGGCATTTGGAGCGGGTCCCGGGGTTCAGGAAGGTCACCATCAGTTCCGCGAACACGGACCGCTCGGGCAAGGAGATCAACTTCCAGCTCAAAGTGGACCTCTAAGGTCCGGCCGGGAGAAGCCCATGAAACTGGAACCCATCCTCAAGCGCATCAACCTCAACAAGCTCAGCCGCCGCGAAAAAGTCGTCGTGGCGGCCGGAGGCGCCGCGCTGATCCTTTTTGCCGTCATCCAGCTCCTGATCCTTCCGGTGTTCGAGCATCGGACCCAACTGCGCCGCAGCGTCCAGGCCAAAGACGCCATTCTCGCCCAGATGCAGCAATTCCAGGCGGAGGCGGAGGAGTTGACATCACGCTCGCAGGCCTCGGAGGGCCGCTTCCGAAAACGCGACAAGAACTTCACCCTGTTCTCCTTTCTGGACCAGCTGGCCGGACAGGCCCGCGTCAAGGAGCGGGTGAGCTACATGCGGCCTACGAAGACCGAGTTGAAAAACAGCCCCTTCAAGCTCTCGCGCGTGGAAATGAAGCTGGAGGGGGTTACCCTCGAGCAGTTGACAACCTACATCCACGGGGTGGAATCCTCCCCGAACATGGCGTCGGTCAGCAAGCTCTCCATCACCCGCCGCGACCAGAAGGAGGGGCTGCTCGACGCCATTTTACAGGTGGACACGCTGGAAACATGAGGGGCCGCCGATGAGCACTGCTGCGCGACGAGTCTGGATCGGGGCCTACCTGCTGGCCGTGCTGCTGGTGTGTCTCGTCATCGGGTTCCCATCCGAGAAGCTGCGGGCGCACGTAGCCCAACGGCTGTCCGCCGGTCTGCCGGGGTTGAGCGTGGCGATCCGAGAGATCCGGCCAACCCTGCCGCCGGGCGCCGACCTGCAGGGAGTGAGCGTCTCCCGCGCCGGCGACCCCCTGGTGGTGCTGGACCGGTTGCGGATCACCCCCGACCTGCTCTCGCTCATCCGGGACGTCACCCAGTACCGGTTCCAGGGCTCCGCCGCCGAGGGCGAGATCAGTGGCACGGCCCGGGTGGAAACCCGCAAAGGGCGGAGCGGTCTGAGCATGCAGGCACAATGGGCCGGGGTGCTCCTGCAGAAGCTGCCGATCCTGCAAGGCTTCCAGGGCAGCCGGGTCTCCGGCCATATGGAAGGAAGCCTCGCCATCAACGATCAGGGCAGCCTGACCGGGAAGCTGCGGGTGGTCGACAGCCAGGTGGAATTGGCCCGACCGCTGTTCGATCAGAAAACGTTCAGTTTCAAGACCCTCGACGCCGACCTGAGCCTTCAGAACCGGACGCTCCTGCTGCGCAACGGCCGCCTACGAGGCAACGAAATGGATGCGGACGTATCCGGCACCATTGCGCTGAGCCCGTCGTCGGGCGCCGGGACCTTGAACCTCAGCGGCCGCGCCACCCCGCACCACGCGTTCTTGGCAAAGATGGAAGGCAGCCTGCCGCCGAATCTGCTGCGACGGCGAGCCGCCATTTCCTTTAAAATCAGCGGACCGCTGGGCTCGCCCGGGATATCGTTCAACTGACACCGTGCAAGGCACCGGCGGGGTATTTGATGAATCTGCCGTAATTGGGTATGGTGGTAATTCCGATGGCAAACCGATATATAACCATCGTCAATCTGCTGCTGGCTTCGGTCGGCATTTACTTCGGCGTGGTCATCTTTTACGCTGTGCTGACGGCCGGGCTGGAAACCGGTCCGGTGCCGCACGCCCCCGGTACGAGGGAATCAGTCCCCGGCCCTGAACCGACGCCGGGCCTGGCCGACGTGCAGCCCATTGTCGATCGGAACCTGTTCAACAGCGGCAAGCAGGCATTGGCCGACGCCGCCCAGGGCGAGACGCCCGCCCTGGATCTGGACACGCTCAAGCAGACCGGATTGAAGCTCAAACTCTGGGGTACGGTGGCCGGTCCGGACGGCCAGGCCTACGCGGTGATCGAGGACCAGAAAAACCGCGAGCAGCAGCTCCTGCGCCCGGGAGACTCGGTTCAGAATGCGCTGGTCAAGATGGTGCTGCGCCACCGAGTCGTATTGACCGTGGGCGGCCGGGACGAGGTGCTGGTCATGGAAGAGCCGGGCGTCACCCGGACGGCCGCGGGGACCCCCACGGCGGGAGCAGCCCCCGTACCGCAGATGGCCGCCGTCGAGCCGGCGCAGCAGGTGCGGGTGCCGGAGGAGCAGGTCGCGCAGGCCATTGAAAACATCGGCGACCTTTTGAACCAGGCGACCTTCCGCCCCCACATCGAAGACGGGCAACCCGCCGGGATTTCCATCACCGGCATCAAGCCCAATGCCATTTTCCGCAAATTGAGGCTGCGCAACGGCGATGTGATCACCGGCGTCAACGGCCAGACGATCGCCTCGGTGGAGGACGCCATGAGCGTGTTCGGCACCCTGTCCACCGAGGGCCCGATCCAGGTCAACATCAAACGCCGTGGGCGCGAAGAGACGCTCGAATACAGGATCGAATAATCGCGGCAGCGCCGCACACAGGAGCACCTATGAACCCCCTGTACCGCATGGCCGGATGGAGCGTCCTCTCCATCGCCGCCCTGTTGTGGCTGGGCGGATCGGCCGCCGCCCAGTCCGCGGGAGGCGCTGATCAGGAAAAGCCGGGAGAGCAATTTGTCTCCATCGATTTCAACAATGTCGACATCGGCCTGTTCATCAAGTTCATGAGCGAGCTGACCGGAACGAATTTCGTGGTCGACAACGCCGTCAAAGGCAAGGTCACCATCATCTCCCCGGCGCGCATCTCGCTGGACGAGGCCTACCGGGTCTTCGAGTCCGTGCTCGATGTGAACGGGTTCACTTCGGTCAAGGCCGGAGACGTGGTGAAGATCGTTCCGGCCCCCACGGCCCGCTCCATGAACATCCAGACCCTGCTCGAGATGGAAAAGGCCCACCCCGAGGACCGGGTCGTCACCCAGCTGATCCCGCTCAAGTATGCCGACCCCGAAGAGATCAAGCGGCTCTTCACGCCGCTGGTCTCCAAGGCCAGCGTCATCCTGGGATACGCGCCCGCCAACACGGTGATCATCACCGATGTGCAGTCGAACGTCCAGCGCCTGATGAAGATCCTGAAGCAGATCGATCAGCCCGGGACAGGGCAGCAGATTTCGGTCATCCCCCTGCAGCATGCGGATGCCGCCAAGCTCGTCACGCTGCTGACCAACCTCTTCAAGACCACCGCCGCCCCTCGCGCCCCGGTGGCCACGGCCGACAAACCGCCGGTCATCGTGGCCGACGAGCGCACCAGCACGATCGTGATGCTGGCGAGCGAAGTGGACACCCTGCGCGTCAAGCAGCTGATCGGCATGATCGACAAGGAGACCCCGCGCGGCAAGGGAAAGATCCACGTCTACTACTGCGAGCACGCCACGGCCGAGGACCTGGCCAAGGTGCTGCAGGAGATCCCCTCCCAGCAGGGCACCGGCGCATCCGTCGGCGGGGCCGGGGGTGCCGGCGGCGCGCCTGCAG
>JBGSTS010000275.1:0-8746 GCA_041736435.1 Desulfobacterales bacterium
CCAAAAAAAGTCGCCGTTGTTTTTCATTCAGGTGCGGCATTATGATAGTCAATTTTTCTTTGAGATTCTGCTCTGTTTCCATAAAAAATGGATAACATATTTTTTGCTTAATTGTAAAGCTTATTATTTAACAGCCCCTAAGCGGCTTCAAAGTCCGGACTGAGGCGCACGATGTCCAGCAGCGGTCCGGCCAGCTGCTGAACCATGGCTTTTAGATCCGGGACAGGAGTTGCGCGGGCACCGGTGCGCAGATAAGCATCGCGGGCTTGCCAATATGCGGATAGTCGCGCCTTTTCGGCATCAACAGCCGCCGGCGCCAGAATCGTCTCGACGTGAGGCGAAAGTGTCCGCACCAAGTACATGATCCGATCGGTCGCCGATGCTGATGGCATTGATGCATAAACAAATTTCGGGGCTTGAAACAGCACCATCGGATGATCGTCGCTGTTCACTGGACCGGGGCCCGCGAAATTCCGCAACTGGTCTGCATCGCCCAGATAACCACCCAATAGGGTATAGATGCTCGACAGCCCCACGGCATTGAGTTGAGCGGATAGACCGGGCTGGACCGCCATCCTTTGGTTGAAGACTCCAGGCTCAATGGAAATGGCGTGGCGGCCGCCGATCAACCCTACGATTGGCTGGCCCAGGCTATGGTGCGCCACGAAGGCAATTCCCTGGGGAAAGACCTCCAGGAAGGTGCGCACAATCAGGCGCAGGAGATCCAGATCCATCTGGTAGAGGGGCAACCACTGGCAAAAAAGGCCGCCTTCGGAGAGACGGTTACGAACAGCGCTGAAATGTTCTTTTGTATAGAGGAAACCGGCCCCATCCCGGGAAGGGTGAAACAAATCGGCAATGATCACATCATACTCGCATTGGCGGGCCAGGACAAAGCGACGGGCGTCAGCGACGAAAACGCGCAAGCTCTCTGGGTGCCCGGTTTGCGCTGAGCCTGACTGGAACAGGGGCATCAGCGGAACGACTTCAGGGATGAGTTCCACGCCTTCCACCCGCAGACCTTTATATTGAGCGGCTGCGGCAAAGGTAGTCCCGGTTCCCACCCCCAAAAAAAGGATGTTTTGGGGTTTAGGGTGCAGCAGCAGGGGAATGTGAGCCTGGCGCTGGTCGGAGTAACGCGAGGCCGTGCCCCCCATCTGGTAGTGGTTGTTGACCTTGAGATGGTAATCCCGGTGGTCGTCCCGGACCACGGTTACGCTGGCCATGATGCCATGGCGTTGGGCCATAACTGTTTCCCCAGGAGCCAAACGGTTAAAGTCAAACGGCCCGGGAATTGTGAAAATCAGCCCGGCAGCGGTGATACAAGCGGCTGCAGGCCAAATTGCGCTTCGCCGATTGCCGGGCAGAAGCAGCAGGTAAGCCAGACAGATTGTGCATAGGGCACCAGCCGGACCCCACCAGGGCATCAGCACAATACCGAAAAGAAACGGGGAAAGCGCTCCGCCCAGTGTGTTGACGGCCAGGGCGGCGCCCAATCCTTTTGGGTGGTGCTTCGCGGCCTGGGCCAAATGACTGAAAAGCGCTCCCATGACCAGTGTCGGACCAAGGAAAACTGAAAGCGCCACAGCGATTTCCGCGTTGTGAGGCCCGATTCGCTCGACCAAGGCATAGATGTCGGCGCTGTAGTGCAAGAGCCACATGCCGGCCGTGCATGCCAGAGCCTGGATGGTCAACAATCCGCCAAGCAATGGTGCAAAGGGCCGTCCTGCTAAGCGAAATTGGTAAAAGGCAGCCCCGGATGCGGTGCCAAGGAGGTAGACAGCGAGCAGGATCGCATAACTGAAAACCGTATTTTCCAATACCTGACTGACAAGGCGGACCGTCATCACCTCATAACCGATCCCCAGAAAGCCGGTGACGAACAAAGTAAGCAGCAAGCGCTTTGTTGCGGTTGTGGCCGGTGCCTTGCGGGCAGGGGCTTGGGAGGACCGCATTCGGCCGGTACGAAAAGCGAATACCCCCACGGCGCACACGACATTCACGGTCGCCAGCAGGTGTTGGGTCTGTTTAAACCCAACGGCCGGAACGATCCAAAAAGTCGCTGCCAGGGTTCCGGCGACCGCCCCCAGAGTGTTGGCTCCATACAAGCCGCCCACCAGGCGGTCCCGGCATCGCAACAATTCTACAATACAATCCATGGCCGGCAAGGTGGCACCCATGGCCATGGTTGCCGGCAGCAGCAGCACCAAGGGAAGTAGAAAGGTAACGCCCCATTGCAGCGGTGCCGAGGGTTGCACCCCCATCAGCGCGGCACCCATTGGTGCGACTTTGGGAATGATCATGGCGAGTGCGATCGCCCAGAGGGCAATGGCCGTTTCCAGGACAGCATACCAGCATCGGGGGTGAAGGCTGACCCGAATAGGGCGGTCCAGCAGCCAAGCACCGGCGGCCGTACCCACGAAGAAAGCCGCCATCACGGCCAGCACAGAAAGGATCTCGTGGCCCAGACCAGCTGATAAGGCGCGCACCCAAACCATTTCGTAGCCCAGGGCAGCGAAACCTGAAAAAAACATCAGCACGTAGGGAATGCCATTGAGCATCGCGATTGTTCCTGGTTATGCAGTTCGCACTATGGAAAACCAAAGTTTGATAGGTCCACCGCCACGATTGCCAGGGGCAACAGAGCCCCCTTTTTCAAAGGGGGCTCTGGGAATTCCGGAAGGACTCTCCAACGATGTCGGAAACGCCGCGCGCAATTTTTTTTCCGCGTAGATCCGTCAGGACATCAGAGCCGTGTTTGGGACCTTGTACCGTCGGAAAACAGGGAGGATGGCGGTCCCATCCCCCCTCTGAGTGCATTGGATATATCAAGATGGGCCAAATGGTTTAATCCACATAAACAAAAATGGGGTTGGAGTAGAACCAAAGATCGGCCCAGGCTTCATCGGCCCCATCCAGCCCCAGGTTGTCGGTAGCCAGCGAATCAGCCAATGGGTTACCCTGAACATCGGTTTCGTAAGGCGTATTGGCGGCCAGGTTGGTGCCCCGGAGGCGGAAATAGGTGCTCTTGTCCAGCCCCTTGATCCGATATCGGATCACATTGTAGCCTTCCCGATCCACCTTCCAGTCCTCTGCGGTAAACGTTGCGATGACTTTGGTGCTTTCGTTGGTGGCCTTGTTGTAGTCCGGGCTGGCAGGGTCGATCTTGCCCGTAATGTCACCGGCGATCAGATCGACGTGATCCACAACCGGTGCGTCGCCATGGTTGTTGATTTCCGGACTCTTGAATTTGATGGTGATCTCAACGTTCTCTTTTTTCCAACGCCGGTCGCGGATGTGCATTTCCTGGCCCATAACCGCAAAATCGGTCGGCCCCTGCACCGTGAACTCAAGCGCGTCGATCAAGTCGCCATGTGCAAAGAAAGAATTTCCAGACCGCAGACCGTCGGCGATTTCGTTCAGGGAATACTCGTCGTCACGGTCATTGTCCACTACGTGGACCCAGGTCTTCTGGTATTCGCCCGGGTAGAAGTCATCGCCTCCGGCCGTCCAGTGGCTATGATAATCGGAGTTGGCATAGTTGAACCAATGGCGGCCTTCACCCAGAAGCGCATCCCACAAGCCGCCGACCTGGGCAGTGAAAAATCCTGCGCCACCGTATGAACCGCCGAATGCCAGATTTCCGAATCCGCGCAGATGATTTACCTGATGACCCGGCGCCCCTTCAAACCCGAAACAGATGTCCGGGGCGGCGTTGTTGAAATCGCGGAAATCCGAGATACTGTATGCCTGTGCTCGCTCGATGTGGGCCCAGATGATCCAGGCGTTGTCGATCAGCCCCTTGCTATACTGATCCTGCATCCAGGCGCATGCCGCAACGGTATCCGCATGAGTTTTATTTTGTTTAGCCAGTACGCCAAAGGGAGTCCATTCGCCGGTTCGCGAGGTGTCGGCATCGGATTTGTCAAATTGGAATTCGAAGGCGCTGACGGCAAGCGGTCCCATGGCCTCGGAAACCATACCGACACTGCAATGCTCGTGGGCCGGCACATTCCACTCGACCCCGGAAAAAATCCGCTTGGAGGGATACAACTCCCGGTTTTTCAATATGTCCGGATAGACGAAATCGCGCAGGGATTGCCAGCGATACATATTCCCGGAAGCCGGATTGTTTCCTAAAATCGGATTCGCCGGATATTTCGTCGCGTCGAGCCAGGAGACGCCTTCACCATCCCGATTGCGGCTGCCGCCATGCTCGGAATTGGCCCACCAGTCCAGACCGAATTCATCGTTCTTTTCCATTACGAAATCGAAACTGGTGGAACCATCGGTGTAATAGGTGTGTTGGTGAAAATCCCCCGACAGCCATTGGCTCTGGGGTTGGCATTGTCCATGGTGATCGGCCGGGGCCGTCATCGGGCTGGCCAGGCAAAGGGCCGCGCCCACAAAGGTGGTTGCCGCCATCCGACAAATGGTTTTAATCATCTTGCGATCTGTCATCATTCCCTCCTCTTTTTAAAACAACTCGTTTGAATTTAAAATGGTCGCCTGATTCAACTTTCCTGGAGTGAATCCAATTGGAAAACGTCGTCATGCCGATGAATGGGAAATTGCTATCGCGGAAAGATTAGGGCGATATGAAGATCATGTTAATTTCGTGATAGCCCGGTGGAGAGCAGCGGATGCCGCTGTTGCCTTGAGTCCCGTTGACTTTTTTTAATGAATGGCTAACAAACGGGGAGTGTTCATTCTGGCGACTTTTACTTTAGACCCAAACCCACCGTCATTATATGGATTAAGCCCCCTGCAAAGAATGAAAAATTGCAAGCCGTGAAACAATCAAAGGACATTCGAGTCGGGACCCTGTCTGTTCAATTTTGGATTCCAGCTGTTCAGCAGATAACCTGCTCCGGTGGTGGCAGCCACGACAGCCAGATCCAACGGACCCAGCCGGGCCTCGCCGGTCAAACGCCGCAGTCCGGGGGTCAAAAGTATGCCCCACTGCAAGGCAAAGGAGCTCATGATGGCCATTCCCATCCAGCGATTCCGGCGGGATGGTTTCCGGTCCCCCACGCCACTGAAATTATTTCTGCAATTCAACGCATGCAGGATCTTGCCTGCTGTCAAGGTTTCCATGGCCATGGCCACGGAACGAGCACTGTTGCCATGACGTATGGCGCCCAGCACATAGGCGCCCATGGCTCCGGCAGCCAAGACTGCCGACGCTTTGCAGATACCACGTACTTCGTTCCCGGAAAACAGCGGGTTTCGCAAATCGACGGGCAGTGTCGACAGCGCATCCGTGCCGGGCCGATCGGCCAGGAGCGCCAGACCGGGCAAAATATCGGCAAGAATGTTCAGCCGCACCGGCTGTCCGCTGACGCCGGCGGCTATGGCGGCAAGCGCCAAGGCGGTTTCGCTGAAATTGGACGACAGAAAATATCCGATGGATTTTTTCAAGTTATAATGTGCGGTTCGGCCAGCGGCCACGGCCCGACCGAGGTTGGATAGGTCGTCATCCTCCAGTATAATGTCCGCCACTTCCCTGGCAACGTCTGTGCCGCTTATTCCCATGGCGATGCCGATATCCGCCGCTCGCAGTGCCGGCCCGTCATTGATGCCGTCTCCGGTCATGGCGACGGTGTAGCCGGCTTTTCGGTACGCCCGCACGATTTCCAGTTTCTGAGAAGGATTGACCCGGGAAAACACTTGGACATCCTGAATCAGCGCCTGAAGCAGCCTGGAGTCCAGAGAGTCGAAGCGCGAAGAATCCAGGGTTTTCATTTTCCGGCCGCCCGTCAGTCCAATGCGGCCGGCCACCGCCGTGGCTGTGAGATTCTGATCACCCGTGATCATCACGGTTTGAATGCCAGCTTCGTGCAGCTCGGTCATCAGGTGTTCGACGCCTTTTCGAATGGGTTCGGCGATGCCCACCAGGCCGATCCAGATATAATCGGCCTCTGGCTCCAGTCGGACGGTTTCATGCTCGATTTTATAGGCCAAACCAAGGACGCGCAAACCATCGGCCGCCATGTCGTCGTTTTCGTTTTCGATGGCGGCTCTGTCCGATTCGGACAGCGGAATCACGCCGGCGTCACCCTGCTGTTGCCCGCACATGTTCAGAACCTCTAACGGATCGCCCTTGACCGAAACAATCTGGCGTCCGTCCTCTGCGAGATGCACGGTGATCATGCGACGCCGAATTTCGTCCCGGTGAACGACCTGTTTCAAGGCGTGGGTCCGGTAGATGCGGAAGATATCCGCTTTTGCCAGAAAACCCATGAATAGCAGTGCCTTTTCCGTAGGCGACCCCTTAAGCATCATGCGGTGATGTGTGTCCGGTTTTCGTTCGATTTTGGACTCATTGCACAGCACGCTCACCAGAACCAGCTGCCGCAAAGCGTCATCCTGCAGCGGATTGATGGGTTTATGGTCTGCTATGAATTTGCGATCTCGAATCTTGACCTGCCGGCTGCCAGCATAGAGCCGCAGAACAGATATCCGCCCACGAGTGATGGTGCCGGTTTTGTCAAAACAGATGATGCGAACCGCGCCCAGGGTTTCCAAGGCATAGAGCTTCCGAACTGCCACCCGTTGTCCGGCCAGACGGTGGATGCCCATGGCCAGGTTAGCCGTGGCCGTGGAGGGTAAACCGGCCGGTATGATGGCGGTGGTCATAGCAACGGCCCTCCGTAGGGCCGGCAACATACCCAAACCCCGAATCCATCCCAGGCCGAAGGCCGCCATGCAGATCCAGGCCCCTACATGCAGTAATTGTCTGGAAAGATCATGCAATTTATCGGTCATCAGGGTTCTGGGCGGAAGGGTTTCGATCATCAGATGTTGCATGTAACCGTATTCCGCCCGTTCGCCGGTGGCGAACACCACTGCCAGACCATGACCGCCAACAACCAGGGTGCCCATAAAGGCTATATTGTGGCGCTCAAACAGGGATTGTCGGCGGTCGGCCAGCGCCCGGCTCTGTTTGTCTACCGGAATACTCTCGCCAGTCAGCAGGGATTCATCGATTTTCAGATTGACGGCCGCGATAATCCGGCTGTCGGCTCCGACGTACACCCCGGGATTCAACACCAGTATATCACCCGGGACCAACGCTTCGCCTGAAACCTGGATGGTGCGCCCGTCCCGAATCACTTCCGCCGCCGGCATAGTTTTCCGATTTGCGTCGATGAGCGTGCGCTGGGTTCGCGAATCGACCCAATAACCAACCAGTATATTAACCGCCACCACCCCCGCAACCACTGCCGCCTCCACCGCCGCTCCGGTTACCAGCGCCAGCGCGGATTCGACCGATAGGAGAATCAGCGGCAAGGCGTGAAACTGCTCCCAAAAAATCCGCACTCGAGTGCGCCCCTTGGGAAGGGGCAGGGTGTTGGGTCCGAATATCAACAGCCGTTGACCCGCGTTGGACGTGTTCAGACCCTGATCCGCAGAAACCTGCAATTTGAACAGCGCCTCATGCTCCGCCAAATGGGGCCAATCCTCAGCCGTTGAAATCCCAAGATTCTTTTCTGGTTCTTTAATGTCAATTCCATCGGTCTTCCGCCCGCCATTGCCCCGGTGATGTAATGCGGGCACGTTAGGATCGTTCCGGAGGATGTCATGGACCAGGGCGGCAATGTCCTCATGCAACTTTTCCGGGTGGAAGATGACCAACAGATTCCCGGTGATTGTGCTGGCCGATGCTTTGTAGATGTCATCATGAAACGCCAGAATCGTTTCAAGACGTTCTTTGAGCGTGGAACAGCCGCGCAAGCCCAAAACCTTATAACGTGCGCGACCATTGATGAGAACATGGATAGGAGTTGTCCATTGTTTAGGGATCATGCTCTGAGTTTTTACCACAGCCGAACGGCTTGTCAATTGAAGAGATGATGATCAGGCCCCAAGGCCCCAAGGTAACAAGCCCGTCGGTCATGGCTGGTTTGGAGCTGAATCGATACCATGAAATCCAGAGTAATGGGTATTCTTTTTCAAGAACTTGTCCTTATTTGCCTGTTAAAATCATCTTTGTAAAATCATTTCGTTATGATATCTACGTTTTTAATCTCTGTTATCGGCAATAGAGTCGTCAACAATGGTGTCTGTTTTTTTCAGCTCGATTACGTTATTGTTGCTCATGGGCTCGATATTGCATTCTCGGAGTTAGCGCTTGAACTGGTCGAAATAGGCGTTGATCTGGGCCAAGCGGTTCAGGTCATCGGCGGATAATTTCCGCAAAAATGGAAAGGGTTTCTGCTATTTCGAATAGGTGGGCCGGCTGGTCGCCTTCTTGTGGATCTCATCGAGATCAAGAATTTCCCTTCTGGTTACAAAATTTGCTATCAGCATGTACGCTCTCTCCTTGTTTCGTCGCAGTGGTCCGTATCAAAATCGAAAAAGAATTCTATTTTCGCTACAGCGGTTTGCTACAATTTCGTAATGCGTACGGCAGGGTCTTCCGGTATGGCGGTTTCGCCGCCAGTGGGTTCAATGAACCGGAAGTAGTAATCTCTTAATCTGATTCTATAGCCGGGCTTCGATCCACTTTTCGATTCTACCGGTGATCTTCATATTGCCTTTTTTCCTGATCGATTTGCTTGAAATACGGCTGAGCGATTGGACGTGTCTAATCAATCTAATATACTAAAGTTTCGCAGTAACAAGGCTGCCTGAATCGAACAGGCTATCTTCTGCGATATCAAGTAGATGCAGAACGATATCCGGCTCAATTTTATAGCAAAGTATGTGACTTGACCTGATAATCAGCTCTTTGACATACGTC
>JBGSTS010000287.1:0-40667 GCA_041736435.1 Desulfobacterales bacterium
ACCGTGTCGCCCGTGCGGTGGACAGCTTCCTGCGCACTGGAAAGGCTGCCGGTGCCGGAATCCCGCTCGACGTGCACCTGCCGCCCCTGACCTGGGACATGGCGCAATACGGCGAGGCACCGCGCATGCGGCCGGCAACCGTCCCCGTGGCCGGACGCGCGCACAATTTCCGGGAAGTGGAGCTGACCGCAGCGGAGACCGACATCCGCAGCGAGTGCCGGCGCTGCCTGCGCTGCGATCTCGAGTGGGGCCTGCTCCAGCGGGGGCAGACGCAACCGGAGGCCCTGGAGGCCGCAGCCTCCCACATCTAAGGGGCGCCGCAGCCATATCGGCCCCTTATCGCCATCCCGAATGGAGGCCACCATGGGTACGGTGACGATTACGATCAATGGCCAGAAAGTCTCGGCGCAAACCGGCCAGACCATTCTCGAAGCAGCCCGGGGAGCCGGCATCGATATCCCGACCCTGTGCCACCACCCCGCCCTCGCCCCCGTGGGCGCCTGCCGCGTGTGCCTGGTCGAAGTGGCCGGGCAGCGGACCCTCCAACCGTCGTGCACCTTCCCGGTGGCCGACCGGATGGAGGTCCAAACCGAATCTGTAAAAGTCGTCGAGGCCCGCAGGTTCGTACTGGAGCTGATCTTCTCCGAGCGCAACCATTTCTGCATGACCTGCCCCATGAGCGGCGACTGCGAACTGCAGAATCTCGGATACCGCTATGGCCTGGATCACTGGGTCTACCCCACCTACGAACAGGCGTTTGCGGTGGACGCCTCCCCCGCCCACCACCTGCTGGACCACAACCGCTGTGTGCTCTGCCGGCGCTGCGTCCGGGCCTGTGCCGAGCTGGTCGGCAACCACACGCTGGATTTGAGGCAGCGCGGAGCGCACACCATGCTGTGCGCCGACATGGACCTGCCCCTGGGCGAATCCACCTGCGTCGGCTGCGGCACCTGCGTCGATGTGTGCCCGACCGGAGCGTTGATCGACAAACGCAGCGCTTTCATGGCACCCCCGTCCGAGGTCGAACGCATCGCCACGACGTGCAGTCAATGCAGCCTGGGCTGCGGTCTGAACGTGGCCATGCACCGCGGCCGAGTCGTGCGGTTGGAGAGCCTGTGGGAAGCGCCGGTCAATCGCGGCCTGCTTTGCCGCCGGGGCCGCTTCGAGGCGCTGGAGGACCACCGGCTGCGGATTTTAGCACCGATGCTCACCGAGACGAACAAGCGGCTCCATGTGAGCTGGGAAAAAGCGCTGGCCGTGGCGGCCTCCCGCCTGGAAGCCACCGACCCCCGGCGCCTGGGGCTGATGACCACCACCCGGGTAACCAACGAAGCGCTGAATCTCATGAAAAAGGTCTTCATCGACACGCTCAACGCCGGTCAACGGGGCATGGTCGACAGGGTTTGCCCGACGTTCCCGGCAGCGGAGAGCGGCCGGTTGTCCGATCTGTCCGAAAGCGACGCCATTCTGCTGGCAGGTGCGGACCCCAGCGCCGATCAGCCGGTCGCCGCTTTCATGATCAAGCGCGCCGTAGACCGCGGTGCGCGGCTGATCACGGTCGGAAAACGCCCGGGGGAACTGGCGGTTTTCGCTGAAATGCACGTTGTGCCCCGACAGCTCGAGGTCGCCGTGGATGCGCTGATGGCGGCCGACCGTCCCATGGTCGTCTACGGCAGCGGGCTGAAAAAGGCCGACATCCATACCCTCCAACGGCTGGCCGGCAAAGCGCGCTTCCTCGCGTTGCAGCCCGGAGTCAACACGCGGACCGCCGCCGCCCTGAGTGTGAACGGCATGCCGGACCCGGCTGCATGCGACACGCTCTTTGTGGTCGCCGGTGAAGAGAACGGGGCCATGGAGCGCCTTGCGGCCGGGATCGACCGACGGACGTTCGTCATGGCGCAGGCTAGCTACGAATCGCCCCTGGCCGCTCGGGCCGATCTGGTTCTGCCCATGGCGATCTGGCTGGAGCGTTCCGGAACGCTCACCAATACGGAGGGGGTTTTGTGCCGGGCCCATGCCGCCCTGCCGCCCACCGGACAGTCCCGGCCCGACTGGGACATCCTGGGCCGCCTGGCCGAAACGCTCGGCCTGGAAGACAACCCCAGCCCGAACCGGCCCGAGCGGCGCAAACACCGCACGTTCTGAACGAGGAGACGCTAGCATGGCAAAGGTCTTGATCGCCACCGATTGGCTGGCCGCCTGTGCCGGGTGCCACATGTCGCTTTTGGACCTGGACGAACGCATCGTCGCGCTTTTACATCACGTGGCGTTCACCTCGAGTCCGGTCACCGACCTCAAGCACACGCCGCCCACCGGAGTGACGGTCGGCATTCTCACCGGCGCCGTGAGCAACACCCACAACGTCGAGGTCGCCCGGCGCATGCGCGCGCGCTGCCGCTACCTGATCGCGGTGGGCGACTGCGCAACGTTCGGCGGCATCGTCGCGGCCCGCAACCTGGTCGGCACCCAGGCGGCGCTCCGGCGGGCCTACCTGGAAACCGAAAGCACCGTCAACGGGCGGATTCCGGACTCGCCGGAACTGGGCCGACCGCTGGAGACGGTGACCGGTGTCGGCGATGTGGTCAAGGTGGACATATTTCTGCCCGGCTGCCCGCCGCGCGCCGACGACTTTCATTACCTGTTCGCGGAGCTGCTGGCCGGACGGATCCCCACGATACTGCCGCGGGAACATTTGAGGTACGATTGAAAAATGAGGGTTCCAGGGGCCAAGTAAAAAGCAAACGTTCGCACACTTGAACCCTGGACCCCTTGAACCCTTTTTTTAAAGGCTCATAACCCACTGATGCGCTCCACATTTGGGAGGTGACACATGACCGCTCAGAAAATCACCATCGAGCCCGTCACCCGAATCGAAGGCCACGCCCGCATCACGATTCACCTGGACGACTCGGGCACAGTGGAACACTCCTACCTGCACATCGACGAATTTCGCGGGCTGGAGAAATTCTGCGAGGGCCGGCCTTACTTCGAAATGCCGCAGATCACCCAGCGCATCTGCGGGATCTGCCCGGTCAGCCACCACCTGGCCTCGGCCAAGAGCTGCGATGCGATCATGGGGGTGGAGCCGCCGCGCGCGGCCGTGCTGCTGCGCGAGCTTTTGCACATGGCCCAGTTCGTGCAGTCCCACGGGATGCACTTCTTCTTCCTCGCCGGGCCGGACCTGTTGCTGGGATTCGACGCGGACCCCGCCGTACGCAACGTCTTCGGCCTCATCGAGGCCGACCCGCAGCTCGCCCTCAAGGCGGTTGGGCTCAGGCGCTTCGGCCAGCAGATCATCGAGCGGCTCGGCGGCAAGCGGGTCCACCCCAACTTTGCCGTCCCCGGCGGGGTCAACGCCCCGCTCAGCAGCCTGGACCGCGACGCGATTTCCGCCGAAATCGAAACCCAGATCGGCGTCGCCCTGGAGGGGGTCGGCCTGCTGAACGGCTGGGTGGAAAAGAACCGCGACCTCGCGCTGCGCTTCGCCTCGTTCCCGTCCAACTACATGGGGATGGTCGATGCGGCCGGGCGGCTCTCCCTTTACGACGGCGAGATCCGCATCTGCGACCCCGCCGGCAGGCGGCTCGAGCAGTTCCACCCCCGCGACTACCTCACCCATGTGGCCGAGCACGTGGAGCCTTGGTCGTTCTTGAAGTTCCCGTACTACCGCAAGCAGGGCTGGCCGGAGGGCTCCTACCGCGTGGGGCCCCTGGGCCGACTGAACGTGATCGACGCCATCCCCACCCCACTGGCCCAGGAGGAGTTCAAGCGCTTCCGACAGATCGCCGACGGGCGGCCGGTGGAGGGCTCGCTCTTCTATCACTACGCGCGGCTGATCGAGCTGATTTACGCCCTCGAGCGCATCGACCAGTTGCTCGCAGAACCCGAGATCCTGTCCCTCGATACCCGGACCTGCGGGCCGGCCGAACCGAGCGACCGCGGGATCGCCGCCCTCGAGGCGCCGCGCGGCACCCTTGTGCACGACTACAGCGTCGACGGAAACGGGCTGATCGCCCGGGCCAATCTCATCGTCGCCACCGGACACAACAACTGGGCCATGAACCGAGCGGTGGAGAGTGTGGCCAAGGCCTTCGTGCACGGCCCGGCGGTGGCCGAGGGCATGCTGAACCGGGTGGAAGCCGCCGTGCGCTGCTACGACCCCTGTCTCTCCTGCTCCACGCATGCGATCGGACGCATGCCGCTGGAGCTGACGCTGATAGGGGCGGACGGACGGGTTCAGGCGCGGCTCGCGCGTTGACGCAAGGAGGTGGCGGCCATGACGCGGCCTGTGGTGATGGGACTGGGCAACCCGGATCGCGGGGACGACGGCATCGCTTTCCACGTCGTCAACCGGTTGCGCCGCCGGCTGGGGTCGCGGCCCCTGGGCGATGGGGAAACCGGGCTGGACGAGCCCCGGGCGAACGCCGCATTGCTCTTCGTCCGCCAGCTGGTGCCGGAGCTGGTGCTGGATGTCGGCGGCTGCAGCCGGCTGATCTTCGTCGACGCCCATGTGCCGGCGGAGCCCCGGGCGATCGTGTGCGCCCACATCCGGCCGGAATCACGGCCGGCCTCGGGCCTTACCCACGCCCTGCCGCCGGAGGGGTTTCTCTGGCTGCTGCAGGCGTTCGCCGGACGGGCGCCGGAGAGCTTTCTGGTCTCCGTGCGGGGCGAGCATTTCGATTTCACCCGGAGGCTGTCGCCGGCGTCGGCCGCCCTCGTCGACCCCGCCGCCGGCGTCATCCTCAACCTGATCCGGCCGAACGACGACCACCGTTCTTTCACCAATCACCCGAGGGAGGTGTGATATGGCGATCCTCAAGACGGCAACCCCGTATGTCCCCGGCACCTATGCCAAAAAGCGTCCCGAGGCCGGCGAAGTGGTCTCCCGCTACACGCGCGAGTGGGAGGCCCGCCGCCGGAAGCTGGCCCAACAAAAGGGCGCCCCCTTGCAGATCCCCCCCTGTGTCTGCTTTTCGCGCAAGATCGGGGTGGGGGCGCTGGAAATAGCCGATGCGCTCTCCCGTAAGATCCGCCTGCGGGTCGCCGACCGCGAGATTCTCGAACGCATGACCGGCGAGGCCGGCCTGGACAAGGAAACCGTGCAGTTCTTCGATGAGATCTATCCCGGCAAGACGGTCGAGCTGTCAGCCATGATCTTTGGGAAGAAATCCTTTGACATGGACGACTACCTGCGCAGCCTGGTCAGCGCGGTGCTGGCGCTAGCCGCCACCGAGTCGACGATCTTCGTCGGACGCGGGACGCATCTGATCCTGCCCCGGGAGCGCGTGCTGGCGGTGCGGTTCATCTGCTCCGACGTATTCCGGATCAAGCGGCTGGCATCCCTGCTGCATGTCGGCGAGGCGGAGGCCGCCGCCACCCTGGCCAAGATCGACCGGGAGCAGCGCGCCTTTTTCAAAAAAGCCTTCGGCAAGAAGGACGCCAGCCCCTACGAGTTCGACATGGTCATCAACTGCGACCACCTTGCAGCCCCCTCCATTGCGGCGGAGCTGGCGGCCCGGGCCTTCCGGAAAAAATTCGCCGAAGAGCTGCAAACATAGCCCTCTCGATATGCCGCCCCCGGGTGCGGCCGGCCAGCGGCCTTCAGCCCGACGCACCCGCGCGGCGGCGGTTTGCATCGCCGTCCACCACAGCTGCCTCGCCACCCACCCCGTCCGTCCGGCCGGTCGCCCGGCTTGAGATTTCCTGAAAATCAGCTATGATCCCCCCGATACGCCGATTGAAACGCAGCCCAGCTGCAATCCCAACCGACCATGTCCGTCACGAAGCAAACCCGATCCGGGCGCATCATCGTCACCGTCGTCTACCTGGCCGTCATCCTGATCACGACCGGCGGGATCCTGGTCGGCCTCTGGTCCCTGCGGGAAATGCGGGCCATCGTGACGCACCAGTTCAACGCCCAGCAGATGGTCATCGCCCAGACGGCCAAGGCCCGCATCGAACGGGAGATCGGCGGCATCACGCGCGAAATTTTCCACCTGGCGCGCCACCTGCAGGCGCTGCCCGCCGGCGACCCCGGAGAGCAACTGGTCTTGAGACATGGACTGGAGCGCCTGCTGGACAGCGGCGTGCGCCGAGTGGAGATAGTGGACCTGGCGCACCGCCGGGCGATGGCCCTCACCCCCCCGGGAAACTTCTCCGAGCAGCGGCTGCCTGAGGCTGTCCCGGAGGACGAAATCCACTTCCCGGCGGGCGTGTCACCCGCGCTTTGGGTCTCGCCGGTCCGGATGTCCGCTGCGGGCGCGGAGATGGCGGCTGCCGTAGCGCTCGCGGCGGATCGCTCCCGGATCGTGGTGGTCCGCATCAACGTCTCCGCGTTCCTCGCCGGGCTTCTGAAAAACATCCGATCCGGAGCGAGCGGATATGCCTGGCTGATCGACGCAAGCGGCACCTTCCTCTACCACCCCAACCCGGACTTCATCGGCGGCAACGCTTTCACGGTGCGGGAGGAGCAACTCCCGATCGTCTCCTATGAACGGATCAACTTCATCCAGCAGGAAAAAATGCTCAAGGGGGAGCAGGGGACCGGGTGGTATTACTCACCCTGGCACCGGGGAATCGTAAGCCCCATGAAAAAGCTCATCGCCTACTCCCCGATCCGGGTGGCGGAGCATCCGCCCCAGTACTGGTCGGTGGCCGTGATTGCCCCCCAGTCCGAAGTGGAGGACGCACTCGGGGCCTGGTCCTTTAAAATTTTCCTGCTGCAGGGGCTGATCATCCTGGCCGTCATGCTGGGAGCCGGGACCGTGATCTGGCTGGAGAACCGCTGGTCCAAGGTGTTGGAGGCCCGGGTGCTCTCGAAGACCGAGGCCCTGGCCAAATCGGAGGAGAAGTACCGCTCGTTGGTCGAAAGCGCCGAAGACCTGATTTTTACTGTGGACCGCGAGGGCCGCTTCCAGTCCGTGAACACCTTCACCGCCACCTTTTTCGGCGGCGCACCGGAGTCCTTCATCGGCCGGCATCTCTCGAGCGCCTTTCCCGAACCGGCGGCCAGCCAGCAGGCGGCCCTCATCGAGCAGGTGTACCGCACCGGCAAGAGCCTGCGCCAGGAGCTCGAACTGCCGATCGGCGAACCGCCGCTCTGGCTCAGCGCCAACTTCATGCCGATCAAGACCGAGAGCGGTGAGACCGGGTCCGTGCTCTGCATCGCGCGCGATATCACCGAGACCAAGAACCTGCAGCGGCAGCTGGTGAACGCCGAGAAGCTTGCCAGCCTGGGGACCCTCGCCGCTGGAGTGGCCCACGAGATCAACAACCCGCTCGGGGTGATCCTGGGTTTCTGCGAACTTCTGCTGCGCAAGGCCGAGCCCGGCTCCCAGCAGTTCGAGGACCTCAAGACCATCGAACGCCAGGGGCTGCTCTGCAAGGAGACGGTCGAAAACCTGCTCAGCTTCGCTCGCACCGAGAACCATCCCATGGCCCAGGTCGAGGTCAACCTCTGCATCGAGTCCATCGTCAGGATCGTGCGGCACCTGCTCGCGAAGAACGGCGTCGACCTGCTCCTGCAGCTCGCCGCCCCCCTGCCGCCGGCCAAAGCCGACGCCCGGCAACTGCAGCAGGTCTTTCTCAATCTGATCACCAACGCCATGGCCGCCATGGAAAACGGCGGCGCCCTGACGATCCGAAGCTTCGCCGAACGCAGCCCCCGCCGGGTGGTCATCCAGTTCCAGGACACGGGATCAGGCATCCCGTCGGAACACATGGACCATATCTTCGAGCCCTTTTTCACCACCAAGCCCGAGGGCAAAGGCACCGGCCTGGGGCTCTTCGTGAGCTACGGGATCGTGAGCAGTTTCGGGGGTACGATCGAGTGCGCCAGCAGTCCGGCAACCGCCCTCGGCAAGCAGAGCGGGACCACCTTTACCGTCAGGCTGCTGCCCGCATAAAAATAAGCTGAATCGGCTGAAGGCTGAAGGCCCCGGAAATCATCCCTCGCGGCGGCGTTTGCAGCGATTTTCCTCCCCTTGCGGGAGGGGCAAGGGGAGGAAACATCCATGACCACCAGGATACTGATCGTCGACGACGAGAAAGACATGCTCGCGCTTCTGCGGCGCATGATCAGCGAGGAGCGGGACTATGAGGTCTTCACCGAGCACGACCCCGCCCGCGCCCTGGAGCGTTTTCGGGCCGATCCGGTGGAGCTGGTCTTGACCGATCTCAAGATGCCCGGCATGGACGGGATCCGCCTGCTGGAGGCCGTGAAGCAGACCGAACCCAAGACCGCCGTCATCATCCTGACCGCCTTCGCCACCATCGAGAATGCGGTCGAGGCAACCCGCAAGGGGGCGTTCGACTACCTCACCAAGCCTTTTCGGCAGGAGCGCCTGCTCCTGACCGTGGACAAGGCCGTGCACTGGCAGGCGATGGTGCGCGAAAACCTGGCCCTGCGCCATGCCCTGGCGGAGAAGGAGGGCTTTGCCGCCCTGGTCGGCGCCTCGGCCCCCATGCGGGTGATCTTCGAGCGCATCCGCCAGGTCGCCCCCACCATGGGCACGGTCCTGATCACCGGCCCGAGCGGCACCGGCAAAGAGCTGGTCGCGCGCGCCATCCACCAGCACAGCCTGCGCCGCGACAAACGCCTGGTGACGGTGAACTGCACCGCCATCCCCTCGGAGGTGCTGGAGAGCGAGCTTTTCGGCCACGTCAAGGGGGCCTTCACCGGGGCCTGGAAGGAGAAGAAGGGGCTGGTCGAGGAGGCGCACGGAGGGGACGCTCTTTTTGGACGAAATCGGCGACCTCTCCCCGCACCTGCAAACCAAGCTCCTGCGGCTGCTGCAGGAGGGCGAGTACAAGCCGGTCGGCAGCGTCGTGACCAAGAGGGCCGACCTGCGTTTCGTCGCCGCCACCAATCACGATCTGAAAGCCGACATCCGCAGCAAGCTATTCCGTGAAGACCTTTACTACCGCCTGAACGTGATCCACTTCGAGCTGCCGCCTCTGCGTGACCGCCGCGATGACATCGAGCTGCTGGCCCGGCACTTCCTCGCCCAGTATGCCGCCCTCAATGGGAAAACGGTGACCGAAATATCGCCCGAGGCCATGCAGGCGTTGATCTCTTATGATTTTCCCGGCAACGTGCGCGAGATAGAGAACATCATCGAGCGTGGGGTGATCTTCAGCCGCACCCACGCCCTATCCATCGCCGACCTCCAGCTCGAGGGCAGCGCTTCGGACGGGCTGCCGCCTTTAGAGACCATTTCCGCCGAGCTGCCCTTCCGCGAGGCCAAGGAGCGCGCGATCCAGCACTTCCACAGCGGCTACATCCGCCGCCTGCTCGAGCAGCACGGGGGCAACATTAGCCGCGCGGCGGAGAGCGCGGGGATCCAGCGCCAGTACCTGCACCGGTTGATGAAGGAGGCGGGGATCGAGGCGGTAGAGTACAAGCAGAAGGATGGTTGACGGCGGCGATGCTTCCAGCCCCGAGCAGCTCAGCGCTATCCCCTGAACGGCAGCTCCAGGCCGATCTCCTTAAAGGCGTCCTCCAGCCGGATCATCCCCACGGCGCGCCGGTTGCGGACCACGGCGATGCGCTTCAGGTTGTGGCTGACCATCACCTCGATGGTGCGGGTGATCTTTTCGCCGAGGCCGACGCTGGGTTCGAGCGGCAGCTCTTCCGTGCAGGGCCGGATGATGGGGTCGATGTTGCGTGACGGCATCGCTGGCCTTCCCCTTTCAGATTCTCCTCTTGCCTGCAGTTGGCAGAAAAACCGCGTTTGCGCCTGCGTTCCGCCTTGGAACCGGAAGTGAGCAAGGGGCATGCCAGAAGATGAACGGGCGTGCGGTCTCCGCCGCCCCTGCCGCTGCAAACTGCCGCCCCGGCCTGATTCAGCGGCTCTCCCGCGGCCGCACCCTTGCTCCACGGCAGCGCCGGCGCATGGAAAGCGCGCCCGCGGAGATGTCACCCCTGGAGTGCGCCGGAGAAGAATCATGTCTCCCACTCGGTTACACTTCCGGCCCCGGCAAGAATGCTTTTTGCCCCACCTATCGCTCCCAAAAAATTAATTTTAACATAATTTAAATAACTTAAATCAATTTCAGGGGGCCGCGCCAGCGGCCTCCTGAAATTGGCATGCATCTTGATTTGAGTCGTGTCCGAGGATGATCGGCAACCGGTGCGGCCGGATAAAACCCGCCGCCAAGATAAAAACCGAATTGTAAAACCCACAAACGCCAAAAGGAGGGTTCGTTATGGCCGAAGAACAGGTGAGAAAAACAGGCTTTGAAATTGCCCAGAAACTGGACAGGGAGAAGACCCCCTGGGAGCGGCTCATGCCGGAAAAGTCGCAGGTCACCGCGGCGATGTGGAGCATCGGCGTCCTCTTTGTGGTGTTCTTGATCGGCTGCTGGCTGGCCGGCAACCCCTTCGAGTTCACCCAGCGCATCCCCTCCACCTTCATCAAAAACATGGGGTGGGTGGGCACCAACGAGTGGAGCATCATCTGGTCGGTCGTCTTCATCGCCATGGCCTTCGAGTTCATGGACGCAACCGCCGGCATGGGCTTCGGCACCGCCATCACCCCGCTTTTGCTGGTGATGGGCTTCGACCCCAAGCAGATCGTCCCGGTGGTCATGATCCAGCAGGGGGTGGCCGGCCTGATCGGCACCTTCCTCCACGCCGAGTACCAGAACGTGGAGTGGAGCTTCAAACCGATGTCGGAGACCATCAAGCTCTGGCTCTACATCGCCATCCCGGGCATTCTGGCCGTCACGATCTCGGTCACCTCGGTCTACGCCATCTTCAAGTTCGCCAAGGTGTGGATCACGCTTTATGTCTGCGTTCTTTTACTCGGCATGGGCTTTATCTCCTTCTACCAGGGGGTCTCCAAGCGCGAGCGCTCGTACAAGCCCAAGATGATGATGTTCTGGGCCTTTCTGGCGGGCTTCAACAAGGGAGTCGGCGGCGGCGGCTACGGTCCGGTAGTGACCATCGGCGGGCTGCTCTCAGGCGTCCCGGCCAAGAGCATGATGGCGGTCACCGCCATCTCCGAGGGCTCGGTCTCCACCTACTCGATCATCATCTGGCTGCTGATGCTCTCCGGCGGTGTGGTCGTCGACTACCTGCTCCTGCCCTCGATGATGATCGCCACCATCCTCTCGGCGGTGGTCGCCCCCTGGGCCACGCGGGTGTTTCCCGAGAGGATCTGGCAGGTGGTGGTGCCGGCCTACAGCATCATCCTGGCCTTCTACGCCACCTACAAGTCCTGGCCGGCCATCAAGAAGGCGCTGATGTAGACAAGGCCCACTCGAGTTCACAAGGAGGAGCCCCCGTTCTCTGCCTGCCGACCTCCTTGCGACGGGGACCCCGGAAACGGGGTCCCCACTTCACCTGAGAAATGAGACGAACGAAAAAAGAGGATTCAGCGATGAACACAATGCCCCGACGAAGCGTTTCGCAGCGGCGCATGATCGCCTTCGGCCTGAACATCGTCGTCATGGCCGTCTGCTTCCCCTTGTACTACCTCGGCTTTTTCGGGAGCGTGGAGGGCCCTCTGAACATGGCCAACATCGGCCGGGGCCTGGCCGGGATGGGCTTCACCATCGCAAGCTTCCAGGCGCTCTTGATCGCCGTTTTCATCGGGATGCTGACGTGGAACTGGCTTCTCAACCTCATCGCCCATTTGACCGGGCAGCGCCTGACCTGCACCCAGGGGAGCCCCGAGCAGGGCTTCTGCGGGGAGCTGGTGGAGCGCCGCCGCGACCACAACGGCAAGAGCTGGGTCTATGCCTGCCCGAAGGGCCACCTGCGCAGCGCGGCGCATTTCCACCCGATCCGCAAGGGCAAGCTGGCCAACTCGCTTTTGATGGCGAGCCTGGCAGCCGCGGTGATGTTCCACTTCGCCTGATGATGAAAGGCGCCGGATAAGCCTTTTCACATCCTGGAACATCCCGCCCGAGTTTGCATCCCGCCCCGGCCGCATGGTAGACGGACCATGGGCCGGGGCGTTTGTTTCAGATCGCACGACGTTCCACTCGAGGAGATCCCGGTGGAAAACCAACCCATCCGCGTTCTGCTGATCGACGACGAAGAGCGCTTTGTGCTGAACCTGGCCAAGCTGATGCGCGGCCGCGGGTTCGAGGCGGTTACGGCCTTCGACGGACCCTCCGGAATCGCGGCGGCCGAGCAGGGGGTGGATGTCGTGGTGCTGGACGTGAAAATGCCCGGCATGAGCGGCATCGAGGCCCTGCAGCGCATCAAGGAGGCCTCCCCTGAGACCGAGGTGCTGATGTTGACCGGGCACGCCGATGTCGAAACCGGCATCGAGGCCATGCGAGCGGGCGCCCTCGACTACCTTTTAAAACCCTGTGACATCGAGGACCTGGTGGCAAAGATCCGCGAAGCCCACGAAATCGGGGACATCAAGCGCCGCCCGGTGCTCTGGCCCCGGCACCTCGTAAAGGAGATCACCTGGCCCTCCTTCGTGCGGCTGGAGGGCGAAGATCCCCTGGCCAAAGCGTTCGATGTGTTCACCCAACAGGCCGGTATCTCCGCCCGCGACGAGCTCTACATCCTCGATGCGGAAGACCACCTCAAGGGGGTGATCACGCGCCGCGACCTGATGGAGGCGGCGCAGCCGGACCCCCCGCGGCCGTCCCTCTCCTGGGAGGAGTTGACGGCGCACCCGCAGTGGCTTCCCGACCGGCCGCTTGCCGGCATCATGTGCACCGAGCCTACGGCTGCCGCCGACCCGGAAGCCGATTTGGCCGACACCGCCCGCCGCATGCTGGAGACCAAGGTGCGCTGCATGCCCGTGATGGAGAAGGGCCGGGTCACAGGCATCGTCCGGCTGAGCGATGTGTTGATGCATCTGGCACGCTAAAAAGCAGAGAGCAGGGGGTAAGAAATTGAAGCGGTGTGTTCGACCCTATGCCCTCTGCCCTGTGCCTTTTACAAATGGGAGGCTCTACGCTCATGGCCGCCGACAGCATCGCTAAAAAATCCACGCGCAGCGGGGATTTTCCCTACTTCCGCAGCCTCTGGAACACGGTGGTGGTTTGCCTCCTGGCCGCCGCGTTCCTGCCCCTGCTGGTGCTGGGGGGCGTGGTCTACGTTTACACCAACCAAGTCCTGAAAAACGAGGCGGTGAACGCCCTACGGGTCCAGGCGGCCGATCACCGTGACATGATCGACCAGTTCCTGGAAGAGCGCACCGCAGACCTCAAGGTGCTGGCCGGAAGCCTCGGCTTCCGACACCTCACGGAACCGGGAGGCATCGAGCGGGCCTTCCGTTCGCTGCGGGAGGGCATGCCGTGCTTTACCGATATAGGGGTCATCGACGCTGAAGGCCGCCACCGCGCCTATGCCGGGCCATTCGACCTGATGGACCGCAACTACCGCGAGCAAGCCTGGTTCGCACCCACCCTGGAAAACGGCGTTTATATCAGCGACGTCTACCTCGGCTACCGACAGGTCCCGCACGTCATCATCGCCGTGGGGCAGCAAGATGCGGACGGCGCCTGGCTGCTGCGCGCGACGCTGGACGCCGATTTCTTCGATCGGTTCGTCTCCCGCAGCGCCGGCACGCTCAAAATGGACGCCTACCTAATCGACCAAACCGGCATCTTCCAGACCCGACCCCAGGCCGCAGGCGAGATCATGGGGCCGTCGCGCTTCAGAGAACCGCCGCGTTTCGAGGAGGTGCGCATCGACGCCCATGGAGAGCGCATCTTTGCTCTGGCTTGGCTGAAGGGCGTTGCCTGGCTCTCCGTGGTCGAGGTCAAAGCAACCGACGTCTATGCCGCTCTGTACCGAGTGCGCTGGATCGTACTCCTGATCCTCGTGCTGGGGGTGTTCCTGATCGTCCCCACCGTGCTGCTCACGACCAACGAGATGGTCCTGCGACTCGAAGCCAAGCGCACCAGCCTGCAGTTTCTCGACCGCCAGCTCCAACAGGCGAGCAAAATGGCCTCCGCCGGCCGGCTCTCCCGGGGAGCGCTTGAGGAGATCACCGACAGCCTGGCCAACATCCACGCCGCCTTTCAGTGGCTGCAGGTGCTGGCCAGCCGGCCCCCGGCGGCCTCGGTCGATCCGGAAGAGGTGCGCGGCACCCTGGAGCAGATCGAGGCCGAAATCCACCGCAGCGAAAAAGCCGTCAAGCAGGGGCTCGATCTGGTTCGGCCCTCGGAAGGGCCGGCCTGCATCGATTTCGACATCCAGGCGTTGATCGCCGAGCTCCTGGAGCTGATGCGGCGCGATCTGCATTTCAAACGCATCCGGGTAAAACGCGAGGCGCACGTCGCGGCGGCCATGGTCTGCAGCGACCCCGAAGACCTGCGCCAGGTGCTGCAGAACCTGATCAGCAACGCCGTGGCCGCCACCCCGGAGGGCGGCACGATCGAGATCCGCACGGACCGCACGGCAAACCGGCTCGGCGTAACGGTCATCGACAGCGGACCCGGAATCCCTGCAGCCGATTTCCAAAAAATCTTCGAGCCGCTCTACACGACCCAACCCGACGGGCTGGGCCTGGGTCTAACCATCAGCCGCACGATTCTCGAGCGCCTGGGCGGCACCTTGACGGTCAAGAACGAGCCCGATCACGGCGCGGCCTTCACCGTAGAGCTGCCGCTCAAATGAACACGGCGGAAAATAGTGTTGGAGCCATCATCGGCGGAAGGTGCATCCCTCCGCCGCCGGAGGTATCAGGGGCACGTGGGGCAACGCGTTCGGGTGTCAAGGAAAAGCCCAATCGTGCGTCTTCGATTGGACCCTCGACCCCTGGACCCCTCGAACCCTTGCACCCTTTTTTGCGACCGTGATCAAAGGCGAGCACATAAAGCGGGCCATCGATGCCATCGGCTTACGGCGCCCGGAGATCGGCCGAGCGCTGGACGAGCTGCTCGGCATGGGCCGGATCGCCCCCCAGGCCGAGGCCCAGAGCCCCCCCGATGCCACCGACCTCTTCTTCCTTTTCGACCGCGACCCGGTACGGGTTCGAAAATTCCTCTTTATCCACGAGGGCACCGCCCCCATCGAACGCGGTCTGCTCATCAAGTACGGGGAGCTTTTGCGCCGGCAGGAACTGAGGCAGTCCCGCCGCGACCGCGACCTGCTGCAAGCCGCGCGCGAGGTGCGCTCGGCCGGCCTTGCGCTGCTGGTCAACTACGAAATCGACCTCGCCCTCGCACGGGCCCGGGAGACGGCCGCACGCCAGAGCGATTCCCGGGCGACCGCGACAGAGGAGCGGATCGCGCGGCTCTGCGCCATGCGCTCGGAGAGCCCGCCGCTCAGGGTCCCGCTCTCCGACCGGGACGACCGCTTCATCTTCCAGGGGCTTCTCGATGAGTGCCGCCAGGCGCTTTTCATGCACTTTCCCTTCGAACGGGAAGCACTGGCGCAGGCGGCCGATACCAACCTCGAATTTTTCGATCTGCGATTCCTGCTCGAATGCCTAATCAACGGCTGGGAGCAGCGGCTCTTCGCCTGCGCCCTGAACGGCCGAATCGTCGGCATGCTTTTTTTGGGCCTCAAAACCGGCCTTTTTTACAGGGGCCTCGAAATCAAGTACATCGCCACCCTGCGAGGTCGCGCCGGCCAGGACGAACCGACCCCGCCACGGGGGGTGGGCCGGTTCCTGGTGGCCGGCGCCTGGCTGCTGTGGAAACTCGGCTTCGGACGGGCCCAGGAGATCGTTCTGGACTCGGAGCTCGAGGCGCGTCGCTTCTACGAGCATTTGGGCTTCCGGCCCAAGGGCCCTCACCGCTACGTCCTCGCCCGGCCCAGCCCTGATCTGGCGCGCACCCTCCTATCAATGGCCGAATCAAACCCCGACCTCCCGCCCAAAGCAACCGTCGTCCTAAGCGACCTGGTGGTGCGCCACATCCGAGCCCTGCGTCGAATTCCCCGGACCGAACGGGAAACAGCGGAGCACCGGCAGGTCACGGCCCTGGCCCAGGCCGCCCTGACCTTGCGCGCCCACCCCGCCATTGCCACGGCCGCCACCGGAGCATTGCTGAGAGTGAGCCGGAGCATCCCGGAGATCGACCACCTCATGGCGGTCGCCGCGCAGAACCCCGACGTGTGTCGGGTGTTCACCCCGGATCCCGCGACCCTCTCCGTGGGGGTGGTCTGCGACGAACGCTTTACGCGCCACCTCCAGGGCGTCTTCCACATGGAGAGCTTTAAGCGCTCGGAGACCATCCAGGCCGTGCTTCAGGATTCCGCTTTTGCGGGCAGAATCGCTTTCGTAACACCGCGTTTAGCTACAGCCGAAGAACTGGCCTGGGTCCACAGCCCCAAGTACATCGCCCGGGTGGCCGCGACCGCTGGCCAGCCCCTGACCTCGATGGATGTGGACACCCAGACCACGGCCGATTCGTATGACACGGCCCGCTTGGCGGTCGGGGCCGTGTTCAGCCTGCTTGACGCGATTCAGGCCGGACGGGTGAAGCGCGGCTTCGCCGCCGTGCGGCCACCGGGCCATCATGCAGAACCGGAGCGGGGAATGGGGTTCTGCATCTTTAACAACGTCACCTTGGGCGCCCGCTACCTCCGCGAGCGCTACGGGGTCAAACGCGTCATGGTGGTGGACATCGACGCTCACCACGGCAACGGCACCCAAGCGGTATTCTATGACTCCGACGAGGTGCTGGCCGTCTCGATTCACCAATTCCCAGGGTTCCCGGGCACAGGCAGGCTGGGTGAGGTCGGCTCCGGCCGGGGCGAGGGCTACACGGTGAACGTGCCGCTGCAAAAAGGGCACGGGGACCGCGATTTTCTCTGCATCCTGCAGTTCCTGGTGCGGCCGCTCGCCCGGGCCTATCGACCCGAAGTCATCCTGGTGCCCTGCGGGTTCGACCTGTGGCTGCACGACCGGCTGGCCGAAATGCGTGTGACCGCCGAGGGCTATGGCCTGATGGCGGCGCTCCTCTCCGAGATCGCAGACGAGGCCTGCGGCGGCCGGATCCTGTTCGTCATGGAGGGGGGCTACAGCGTGGAGGGGATCCGCGAGTGCGGCCTGAAGGTCATGGAGTCGCTCTGCCGCCCATCGCCGGCTGTGCTCGACAGCCTGCACCGGATTGCGGCCGAAACTCCCGACCGGGTTCCAGCGCTGAAAAAGGCCATTCAAATCCACCGGAAGTACTGGCCGACACTGAAATAACGAATACCCGCTGATGTCACCCTGCGGGTGACATCAGGTTGAACGTTTTTAGTGTCGCAGCGATTGCACATAACCGGCGGCCGTGTGGTACCAAGGCGTTGCGGGCTTGGGGTCCGGGTTCAAGTGAGGTGGATTTTATGGCATGTTTTTTGAAAACCATTTAAGAGAGATTTCAGACTTCTGAGGAAAGGGGTTTTGAAATCCCCCTGGCCCCCTTAACCCGCCTTCCCCTGAGGGCGCAGGGAGATAAGGGGATGGAAGGCAAGTGCTAGGGATCAAGGGGTCGAACGCGATCCGATACGATCGAATGAGGCCTTTAATATGACACCTGACGCGGATGCCACGTCGAAGATATCCACCGGCGCTCCACGCTCGACGGAGCCCGAGGATGTCGCCGCCACGCGCAAAGCGACCTATGCCCGTTTGTTTCGTAAATTCGTCTGGCTGACGATGCTCTGCTCCGTGGCTCCGCTGCTGCTGGTGGGCTGGGGGATCAACCTTCACTACACCCGCTTTGCGCGGCAGCGCATGCTCAACTACTTCGAGACCCAGGTCGACTACCACCGCAAGATCATCGAGATGTTCCTCAACGAGCACAGCTCCAAGCTCCAACTCATCGCGCGCACCCACACCCGGGAGCAGCTTGCCCACATCGAGAACCTGCAGGAGGCCTTCAACGCCCTCAACCGCGAAATGCAGGCGGTGACGGACCTGGGGCTGATCGATGCCCGGGGCAACCACCTGGCCTACGTCGGCCCCTACGACCTGATGTCGCGCAACTACGCCCGGGAACCCTGGTTCCAGAAGGTGATGGAAAAGGGCCTTTTCATCAGCGACATGTTCATGGGGTTCCGCAAGGAGCCGCACTTCATCATCGCCGTGACTCAAATGAAGAACGGCGAAAAGTGGATCCTGCGCACCACCATCAACACCGAGGCCTTCCGGGCGCTCGTGGAAAACGTGCGCATCGGCCGCACCGGCCAGGTCTACCTGCTGAACGAGGAGGGCGTTTTTCAAACCAGCCCGCGGTCGAGCGGCGCCATCATGGAAAAATCGACCTTCCCCATGGGGCCTTTCCACGAGGGGATCCGGATCCAGGCCCTGGAGGGACTCAGGGACGAGCAGGGCCACGAAAAGCCGCGGCAGATCGCCTGCCAGGCCTGGCTGCAGGACCCGCGCTGGCTGCTGGTGGTCAAGCAGGACTACGCCGAGGCCTTCGACGACGTGAACTACGCCAACCGCTGGACCCTGGTCTTCCTGCACGTCAGCGCTCTCAGCATCCTGGTCGTCTCGGTGCTGATCACGCGCCACATGATCACCATCATCCGGCGCCGGGACGCGCAGGCCGACCAACTGAACGAACAGGTGCTACAGGCGGGGAAGCTCGCCTCGATCGGGGAGCTCTCCGCCGGGGTGGCCCACGAGATCAACAACCCGCTGGCCATCATCCTGACCGAGCGCCAGCTCTTGCTCGACGCCGAACGGCACCTGCCCCTGGATGGGCAAGAGTTCCGCGAACAGCTGGACGATTCTCTCAACCAGATCGACGTCCAGATCCAGCGCTGCAAGCGCATCACCCAAAACCTCCTGCGCTTCTCGCGCCGCACCGAATCCCTGATCGAGAAGGTCGACCTGAACGCATTCATCCGCGAGGTGGTGGAGCTGATGGACCGGGAGGCGCGCTCCAGCGGCATCCAGTTCTATACGGAGCTCGACCCGAAGCTCCCGCCGCTGCTCTCCGATCCCTCCCAGCTCCAGCAGGTCTTCCTCAACCTGATCACCAACGCCATCGACGCCCACGACGGCAAACCCTACGGCTCGATCCGCCTGACCACCCGCGCCGACGATGCACGGGGGCAGGCGCACGCGGCGGTGGCCGACACCGGGTCGGGCATCTCGTCGGAGCACCTGGATCGGATCTTCGACCCGTTTTTCACCACCAAATCCGTCGGCAAGGGCACGGGGCTCGGGCTTTCCATCTGCTACAGCATCGTCAAACGGCTGGGCGGCAGCATCTCCGTGCAGAGCGAAAAGGGCCAGGGGACCGAATTCACCATCGTGCTGCCCTACACCCCTCCGCAGGAGTTGCAGGAGAGCCTCGCCGAAAAGACCGCCCGCTCGAGAAGGGCGTGAAAGGAGAGATACCATGGCCGGATCACGGGTGCTGCTGGTCGACGATGAGGTGATCTTTACCCGCAATATGTCCAAGCTGCTGATGTTCAGAGGCTATACGGTCACCGCCGTGAACAGCGGCGACGCCGCCATCCGCGAGCTGGAGCAGAACTCCTTCGACGTGATCGTGCTGGACCTGAAAATGCCCGGCATGGACGGGATCACGACCCTCAAGGAGATCATGAAGCTGGGGCTGTTCACCGAAACCCTCATCCTGACCGGCCACGGCTCCATCGACAGCGCCCTGGAGGCCATGAAGCTGGGGGCCTACGACTATCTCACCAAGCCCTGCGAGATCGACGAGCTGGTGGCCAAGATCGAGGCGGCTGGGGCCAAAAAGGAAGGCAAGGACTGAAGCGCGGGAGCGGCGCATTCACCATCCCGGCCGCCGACCGCACCCCCCACGTGCGGGCCCTGGTGAAATGGGAGCTGGGCGTCGAGGGTCGCCGGGCGGCAACCGGCGATGAGTGGCTTGACCAAGCCTCCTGCCCGGATCCGCCCGACCTGGTCATCATGGACCCCGGCCTCACCGCTCCGAGTCTGTGCGCGCTCCTCCGAGAACGCCGGGCGAGCGGCAGCACACGGCACTACCGCAATACACCGGAAATTATCGGTGGAATCTGTCGTCTGCAACCTTCCGGCGCATCTCGGCCGTGGCCTTCTCCAGCCATCCGATCCGCGCAGCCGGAGCGCAATCGAAATCCGGCACGTGGGGTTTGATGTCCAGCAGGGGCGTGCCGTCGATAACATCGATGTTCTCGACATGCAGATGGCGCCCTTCGATACGGACGAGCCGTACGAGGGAGATGCCGATGGGGTTGGGCCGGTTCGGCGCGCGGGTGGCAAAAAGGCCGCGCGGCACCGTGTCCAGGTAGGGGGTTACCGTTAGCGAAACGCTCCTGGAGCGGTGGAAATGGTAGATGAGAAGAAGATGGGAGAAACCCGCCAGGTCATTCAACCCCTCCACAAATTCAGGAAAGACCTCAACGGTGCCGGCGGCACTGTTGGCGCTGGCCGGTTGAATGGGCATAGAGGTCGGCTCGCTGAATGGGCTATGAATTATGCCGATCGGTTCAATAAGAATAGACATGCACGTCTACCTTTAGCCGGCGGTTTCGAAGCCTCCCAGCCCTTCTCTCACTCTTCCCACGGCGTCAGGCTCTCAAAGCCCTCTTGCGTGACGAGGAGCGTCTGTTCGAACTGGGCGGAAAGGGAGCCGTCGCGGGTGACGGCGGTCCAGTCGTCGTCGAGGATCCGAAGCTCCCTGCGCCCGAGGTTGATCATGGGCTCGATGGTGAAGACCATGCCCGGGATCAGGACGAGCCCCTCCCCCTTCCGCCCGAAATGCGGCACTTGGGGCGGCTCGTGGAAGTCCAGGCCGACTCCGTGGCCCACGAACTCGCGCACCACCGAACACCCTTCGGATTCGGCGTAGGTCTGGATGGCCCAGCCGATGTCGCCGACCGTGTTCCCCGCCGTCACCATCTGCATCCCGCGACGCAGGCACTCACGGGCCACGGCCACGATCTTGCGGGCGTCCGGTCCGGGTTCGCCAACAAAGAAGGTCTTGTTGGCGTCGGCGTAGTAGCCGTCCAGGATGGAGGTGACATCGACGTTGACGATATCCCCCTCCTTGAGCATCCGCTCGCCCGGGATGCCGTGGCAGATGACCTCGTTCACCGACACGCAGACGCTCTTGGGGTAGCCGCGGTAGTTGAGGGGGGCGGGGACGGCGCCGTTTTCGACCGTGAACGCGTGCACCCAGGTGTTGATCTGATCGGTGGTGATGCCGGGCGCAATGCGGGGCGCCACTAAATCCAGGGTGGCCACCACCAGGCGGCCGGCGCGGCGGATCGCCTCGATCTCCTTCTCGGTCTTGACCCGGATGCGGTGTTTGCGGGCGTAGCTTTCGGCCAGGCGGTCGGACCCCTCCGGCTCTTTCAGCTCGTCCATGCAGCATCTCTTGTACTTGAGACCGCTGCCGCAGGGGCAGGGGTCGTTGCGCCCGACCTTCGATGGTTTCAGATTCATCCGTATGGGTTTAATGGACTCCTCCCGCGTGTCATAAACGTTTTAACATTTTTCATTTAATACATCGCGCCGCCCAATTCAAGCAATCGGGTCCCCCACTGCCGCGGGCGATCAGTCGGCATGCAGGACGACCGCAAAGGCGCTGAAGGCCGTCCACACCCGCTCCCCGAGTCGGAGGTCGAGTTTATCCAAGCTCTGTTCGGTGACAATGGCGCAAATCTCAGTGCCGTCGACAATACGGGCCACGATCTCCGATGTCACCTTCCCGCGCACGATCCGTTCAACCGTGCCCTCCAGCACATTGTCGGCCGAGCACGCCGGATCATCCGCGCTGCGATGGAGGGTCACCCACGGCGCTTTCACCTCGGCCGCCACCAACGCCCCCGGTTTGAGCCCGAGCCGTGTTAGGCTGTGATGGGTAATGACCGCACCGATGCGGCAGCCGCCCGGCGTGGAGATCTCCACCCAGGCCTGGACATCGCCTTTGCGCAGAATTTCGATTTTACCGAAAAACGCGTTGCGGGCGCTCGTTCGGCGCCGGTTCTCGCGGTCGACGTAAAAGGCCTCGACCCGCCGCATCTCCTCCTCGGAGAATGTCACATAAGAGGCGGCCAGGCTGGGGGTCGAGTGGCCGAGAATCTTCTGCACGACCGGCAGCGGGACGTTGCCCTGCATCAGCTCCACCGCCCGGGCTTTGCGGATGGCCTCCGGCGCCCCCTGCTCGCGCGGCAGGCCGATCGCCTCCGCCCGTTCGTAAAATTTGCGGCGCACGTGGGCCGGGTCTAGCCGGAGCGCATGCCCTTCCACGGCGCCTTGCGCAATGATTCCCGCAGCGGTCTGAACCTCGGCCGACACCCCTTCCGGTAGCTGAACGGTGCGGTCGGCAAGCCCGCCCGAACCGTCTTTCTTGCGAAACCGGACCGTGTGCGAATCTGTGTTGAAATCCTGTTTCAGGTTCAGGCCCAAGACCTCGTTGAGCCGCGCCCCCGTGTAGCGGATCATCAGAAAGATCAACAAAACCCGCCTGCGAGAAACCCCAAGGTCGGGTCGACGTGAGGATTGCGCCCACTCCCGGAACGCCTGCTCGAGCCGACCCAGCTGCATAGGGTCAAGGCAGCAACTCGAACCCGCGGCGGACAGGATGCGGGCATGATTCGATGGGGTAGGCTGGAGCTTGCGCACGTTCATAATTATTGGGTTTCTCATCCTCCGCGGTCTGAAACCACCGAGTTTACGGACAGGTTTCGAATCGTTTGAAAAGGCCTTGACGCGGCCCGATGGTTGCGGTACATATATGACACGAATATTAAAATATTCATGTCATATATGCAAGCTTTCTTTTTGAAACACCATCAAATTTTGTGAGGTGTGCGATGGACAACTCCTCCGAAGCAAAATCGACCACCACGAGCTCGCCACAGCCAAACAGCCACCCCTTGCGCTTTGATCGCGTCGAACTTGCCGGCGCCTTCGGGGACCTGGGCACGCTGCTGCCCATCGTGGTGGGCATGATCTTGATCAATAAACTGAGCCCGTCGACGGTCTTTCTATCGTTCGGCCTGTTTTATCTCGTCACGGGATTTTACTATCGGCTGCCGGTGCCGGTGCAGCCGCTGAAGGCCGTGGGAGCGATCGCCATCGCCTACCCGGCGGTGATCACCGAATCCGTGATCGGGGCCTCCGGCATCCTCTTCGGTGCGCTGCTGCTGTTGTTCGCGCTGACCGGCATCGTCGACACGCTTGCCAAGCTGTTCACCCAGCCGGTCGTGCGCGGCATCCAGCTCTCGCTTGGGCTCGTCTTTCTGAAAAAGGGCATCGAACTGATCGTCTCTCCGCAGATCTTCCTCAATGGGGTTGCCGGCAGGTTCGCCGAATACCACGTCAATCTGATCATCGGGATCGTCGTCTTTGTCCTCGTGCTCGGGCTCCTGGACAACAAGAGGTTCCCAGCAGCCCTGGTGGCCCTGGCAGCCGGAGTGCTATCCGGTTTTGCGCTGGGCGGCTTCAGCGCCGGTGCACTTTCAATCGGCCCCACGCCCATGAAGGTTGGCCTGCCATCCCTGCAGGAGTTCTGGACGGCCTTCATCATGCTGATCCTGCCGCAGATCCCGCTGACCATCGGCAACGCCTGCGTCGGCACCGCCGACACCTGCAGCACGCTTTTCCCTAAAAGCCCGCTGCTTTCCAAAAGCACGGCCGGAAAATTCGCCCTGACCATGGGAATTGCAAACTTCCCGGCTGGATTTTTCGGGGCGGTTCCCATGTGCCACGGCACAGGCGGCCTTGCCGCCCACTACCGCTTCGGCGCCCGCACCGGCGGGGCTCCGGTCATGATCGGCGCCATACTCGTCGTCATGGCGCTCGCCTTCGGCGAAGCCGGCTTCGCACTTCTGGCCATGATCCCCAACTCGGTGCTGGGCGTTCTGCTGGTGTTTGCGGGGCTGGAGCTCTGTCCGCTGGTGAGAAGCCTCAAAACCAACGAGGAGTACTTCGTCGCACTGACGATCACCGGGATTGCCTTGGCCGTGCCGAACATGGCCTGGGCCTTCGGCATCGGGATTGCGGTGGATTTTTTTATCCGCAAATTGCGGATAAAAATCTGAAGAACCGAGAAGCATGGCTGAAGCGGTGCAGCCCACGCCGAGAGCCCCGGCCGCACCGCTTCGGCAAGAGATCACTTATCGTATTGCTTGGCGTAGGCGGCGTCGTTGTAGATTCCTTCGCCGTATAGCTGCTTCCCATAGGTCCCGATGATTTTCTGACCCTCCGCTGAGCTGACGAAGTCGATGAACTGCGCGGCGAATTTCTGACCCGGCGTGGCCCCTTCCGGCTGCAGCAGAGTATGGTATGTGTTCACCAGGAACACGTCGCCCCGGAAAAGAATCTGCAGATTTTTCATCTCCTTCTTGGCGCTCACCCAGGTGCTGCTGTCGGTCATGAAATAGCCTTTTTCGGCATCCGCCCGCTTGAGGGTGGCCATCATGAAATCTTTGGTCACGACGTACCAGTCGCCCGCCGGCGTGATGCCGGCTTTCGCCCAGGCATCCATCTCCTTTTTGTGAGTGCCGGAGTTGTCCCCGCGGGAAAAGAACGTGGACTTGCTTTCTGCAACCCGCTTATAGGCTTCGGCGGCGCTCTTGGCATTCTTGATCCCCGCCGGGTCATTGGGCGGTCCGACGATGTAGAATTCGTTCGATCCGATCAGGACGCGCTTCGTCGCCCACCCCTCCTCCACGGCCTTTTTCTCGGCCGCCGGGGCGTGCACCATGATCATGTCCACCTTCTTCTCCTTTAGCAGCTTCATGGACTCGCCGCTGCCGGCCTTGACCCAGCAGAGCGTGGTGTTGTGCTTCTTTGCAAACTCTTCCGCGAGCGCTTTCAACAGCCCCAGTTCCCCCGGGCTTCCTGTCGCCAGACTGAACTTGTTCGGCCCAGAGCCGAAGGACTCCGTGCAAGTAGGCTGTGCCTGCACAAAGCCGACCGCAACAAGAAATGTCAAAATACCAGCTAAAACAACTTTTGCCGTTGTCGATTTCATAAATGCCTCCTTTAAAGAATGAAGTATTGGATGTCACGCTGCAGAATGGTTCAATGACTATGGCAGGCGAGGCGAGGGAGTCAATCGGATAGATGGTTATACTGATTCCAACTTATAAAAACCTGTAATGACAAGGGGTCATCATCACTTTGAACGCTAAACCAGAATGCAGGGCACAGCCTTGACAACCGGAAAGATTCGTCACTATAGAGCGGTTCACGACTGATGCTTATGAGAGGAGATGTTCATGCCGAAGTTGATCAAAGAAAAAGGGGCAACCGGTAGACTGCACATCGATTCCCATCTGATGGGGGAATCGCTGGTGAGCAAGAAGCTGCTGGCGCGCACGGAAGCGAAGGAATATTTCCGGATGCACCCCGACATCAACGTCATCAAGATCGGGGGCCAAAGCATAATGGACCGCGGCGCCAAGGCGCTCCTGCCCATTCTCGACGTGCTCGTCGCGGCCAAGGATAAATACAAGATCCTGCTGATGACCGGAGGCGGCACCCGGGCGCGCCACGTTTACAGTATCGGGGTGGACCTCGGCATGCCGCCTGGAGTGTTGTCAAAGCTCGGCGACAAGGTGTCCTGGCAAAATGCGGAGATTTTGTCCGTTCTGCTGTCCAAGAAGGGGGGGGTGAAGATCGGTCACGGAGACAATTTAGAGCAGCTTACCATGTTCTGCCAGCTGGGGTACCTCCCCATCACTTATGGCATCCCACCTTACGGGTTCTTCGAGCACCCGCCCGAGGTGGGATCGATCCCACCGCACCGCACGGACTGCGGTGCTTTTTTACTGGCCGAGAACATCGGAGCCAAAAGCCTGATCTACCTCAAAGACGAAAAAGGTCTGTTCGACCGCGACCCGAAGAAGGTGCCGGCCTTGAAACGAAAAGGCCTCAAGTTCATCAAACGGATTTCAGCCAAGGCTTTGCTCAAAATGGACCTGGATGATCTCATCGTCGAGCGCCCCGTGGTGACGCTGCTGCAACGCGCCAAGTGTCTCAAGGAGTTTCAGATCATCGATGCCCTGAACCACCCCGAACACATCTGGGATGCGCTGGCCGGAAAGCACGTCGGAACGATCATCCACCAATAACGCGCCACGGCGCTTAGCGCCGCTTCGTCAGAAGGCCGATTGCGTTCCTGTGGGAGTGGCTCCCGGCCCTCGTAGCCTTTACTTCGGCGGAGTAGGCTCCAGCGACGATGATATCGCGGTCCCGCCCAGGCGGGACTCCCACACGAATGGAGCCAACCTACCGGGTTGGGACCGGATCAGTCATGGGACGAACGGTCTCCACGGCCTGTGCCGTCGCCTTTTCCTTTGCCGGCGTCCAGCCAGATGATGACAGCGCCGGTCTCCTGGGCGATCTGCTCCAGCTCCTTTTTGCGAAAGTGCTCCGCGTAAATGCGGAGGTCGCCGCCGCTGACACCGACCACCCGAAAACGCGGTTTCTTCTCACCCGTCTCCACCTTCCGGCGTTCACGCACAAAGATTTTGGTCGCCATGGCTTGCCCTCCTGAGCTATAGTTGCCTGGAACTTTTCAATTCATGTACTAATATATATATCTTTGGAGGATATATGTCAAATAAATTATCGCAGGGGCGTGAAAAACGAAAAGCAGGCTCCGGAAAAGCGGAGCGCTATATCCAGCCTTCCATTCTCATGGGCCTGCGGCGCAAGCCATCCTACGGCTACGAGATCACTCAAACCATTCAGGAGTTCGGTTTTGTGGAGGGTCCGGCCCCGCCCGGCATGATCTACCGCCACTTGAGGGATCTGGAGGCCGACGGCCTGGTGATCTCCTCCTGGGAAACGGAGGGGGCCGGTCCGGCCAAGCGGGTCTACGAATTGACGCCGGAGGGGGAGGAGGCGCTGGCCCTGTGGGTGGCGTACATGCAGGGACAGGCGCAGAAGCTGACGCGGTTTATCAAGGCCTATCTGAAATCCGGCGGGGGCTGATCCGACGGCAACGCGTTCATTCGCCGCCGGTCGAGGGATGACCGCCGCTTTTTCGACCGCGGCGGGCGCCCAACGTTTCCCAGAGGCCCGGTTCTTTTTGAATGACGGGCAGCACCGGCTGGCCGGCCAGCAAGCGCGGCCTGACCCAGTTTTGGGTCGCAACGCGGTCTTGGAGCCGCGGGACCGGGGCGTCGCGATCCATGGCCATGATCCGGATTCCCTGCCTCTGTAAATCCTCAACCCGAAGCTCGGACGGCAGCCGGCGCAGATGACCGAACTCGATGAAACGCCCGTACCAGCCGGCGGCGGTCAACCCGACGGCGGCCGCAGCACCGATGATGCCCTCGTTTGATCCCCCATGCCCGGTCAAATGGATTCCCATGCAGGCCTGTCGGACCTCTTCCTGGGTCCGCACCCTGCGGGTGCAGGAGAGCCCGAACTCCATGATGCCTGGCAGCCCCGGCGCATCTTCAGCGGCAATGCAGAGGCCGGGGTCGCTGCCGGCGCAGGCATGCCGGAGAAGATGGTCTGCGGCCCGGCCGCTCAACTCTTGCAACAGGTTGCCGTTGCGGGATGATTCGATGATGAGGCAGGCCGAGCTGTTGTGGGACGTGTAGGGGATCGCTCGGTCCACCAGGAGTTGCTGACGCACCACACCCCTTGAACAGCAGCCGTCCGGCAGGTTGTCTGCGAACCAGCGCGCCACTTTACCGGTTCCATATTCCGATTCCAAGCTGTCGGTGTCGTCGAAGCCGATGTAGATCTTCATCCTCTAAAACCACCTTACCGAGTTCATATCATAGAACAGATGGACCTGCCGGCCGGGATAGAGCCCTTTGGTGTGAACCTCGTTTTCGGTCAGACTCGCCGTGAACGGCAGGTTCCCCACCAGGACCGAACCCACGATCTCCCCGGAGGCCTTCTCGAGGGCCAGCCGTGTGATGAGGCCTGTGAGCCGCACTCGATCTCTCCCTCCCTCGGTCGGATGTTCGGCCGAAGTGATTAAGGCCTGGTCGATCACCGCCGCCGAGTGGGGTTCCGGAGGCTCTTGCACAAGGACCCGCTGCCCATCGGAGAGGGTTTTGCTCCAGATCCCGTCCGCGCCGCGCGCCCAGGGGCCGAAAACGATGTTCTCCCGGCCGGAGCCCATGAGCCGGCCTCTGATCAGATGGACGACCCGGTCGCACACGCCGTACAGCCACTGCCAGTCATGGCTGGCGATGATCAGGGTCGTCCCCCATTCACTGCGGGCCTTTAAAGTGGCATCCTTGATGAGCTGAGCGCTCAAGGCATCGATGCTGGCAGTCGGTTCGTCCAGCAGCAGCACCTCGGGCCTCAAGATCAAGCGCGCCGCCAAGGCCACGCGTTGGGCTTCGCCGCCGGAGAGCGCAAAGGAGGGCCGCTTCGCAAAATCCTTTGGGTCCAGTCCGACCCAGGAGAGGGCGGTGTGCACCCGCAGCTGCACGTCGTTTAGGTCCTTCCTGATTTTAAGACCATACGCGACGTTGTTCATTACGGTGCGCTTCATCAGAAACGGCTCCTGGGGCATCAACGTCACCCGGTGGCGTACCTCCGGCGCAAAAGGCAGGGCCGCTTTTCCTTTGTATCGAATCTCCCCGCCGCTGGGTTTCTCGACGAAACCTGTCAACTTTAAAAAGGTGCTCTTGCCGCTGCCGTTGGGCCCGATCACCCCCACGATCGCACCGGGTGGAATTTCAAGCCGATCGATTTTCAACACCGGCTGGTTGCGGTACACATGGGAAAGATTGACTATGGAATAGAGGGACGCGGCCACCTCAATACCTTTTGCGCAGGGTCGACACGGACGCGTTGACGCCGAAGGCGATCAGAAGGAGCACGAGGCCCAGCGCAATCCCCATGGCGAACTCCCCCTTGTTGGTCTCGAGGGCGATGGCCGTAGTAATGGTGCGCGTCTGCCACTTGATGTTGCCGCCCACCATCATGGCAATACCGACTTCCGTCATTACGCGGCCGTAGGCCGTGAGAGTCGCGGCCAAGATGGATAGACGCGCCTCCCAGAGGGTGCTCAAGAAGATTTGGCGCCGGTTGGCGCCAAGCGACATCAACGCCACGCGCAGCTGGCGGTCCATGCTCTCGACGGCAGTGGCGCTCAGGGCGATAACGATCGGCAGCGCCAGGATGGTCAGTCCGACGGCGATTCCGGGCAGGGTAAAAAGGAGGCCCCATTCACCCAGGGGCCCCCTGTTGGTGAAGAACGCATAGACCAACAGGCCGATGAAGACGGTGGGCAGGGAAAGCATCGTGTCGACGACCACCCGGACCTGTTTTTTAATTCTAAAGTCGAAATAGCCCAGGCAAAAACCCAAAGGCAGCCCGATGACCAGCGTTGCCGCCAGGGAATAGGCCGACACGGCCAACGTCGCATAGACCGCCGAAAACGTCTCCGCATCGCCGCTCATCAGCAGCTCGATCGCCGTTAAAAACCCCTGAACCAGAAAATCCATGGGAACCGAAAGATTGGTGTTCAGTGTTTGGTGTTTGGTGTTTGGTGTTTGGTGTTTGGTTTTCAGCGTTGCACGCCGCCTGCGCCGGCGGTTCGTCAGCAAGTAAGTTCAGAGATGTGGTAGTGGCTTCCAGCCACAATCCGATCGCGGTCCCGCCACGGCGGGACTCCCACAGGAAAACGCCTAACTTGCTTGAAAGTTTTTTGCAGGTCGTGTGTTAACGCTTGGTGATCGGCAGAACCAAAGAGAGCCCCTCTGAACGTCAATACAGGGGGCGGCTTAAAGTTTGCTGTCGTATCCCATCTCAATCTCGGGTGGCCGTGAAGAAAGCACAAGGTCAAGGCGTGCGAGTCTCGCGGAGCGAGGCGTACTATGGGTACGCCGCAGCGACTGCGAGACGCAGCACAACGCAGAGATTGGGCTTTTTGCGCGGCCATCCTATTTGGCGTTGGCGGTGAACAGCGGCTTACCCTCCAGCTTGAACTCCCGGATGAGCTTCTGCCCCTGCGGCCCGGCGATCCAGTCGCTGAATTTCGTGGCGAGCTCCAGCTGCGCCTTGCTGCATTTGGCCGGGTTCACGGCGATGACGCTGTACTGATTGAAAAGGACCCGGTCGCCCTCTACCAGTATTTTCAGCGGGGGGTTGCCCTTCATGCTGTTTTCGTACTTGATCCAGGTGCCGCGGTCGGTCAGGGTGTAGCCCTTCTTTTCGGCGGCGATGGTGATGGTGGCGATCATGCCCTGCCCGGCCTGGGCATACCAGCTCTCCTTTTCGGGGACTGCCCCTCCCCCGCTCTTCCACAGATCGAGCTCCATCATGTGGGTGCCGGACTTGTCCCCGCGGCTGACGAAGACGGCCTGCTTGGCCCGGATGGCCTGCAGGGCCTCCTTGACGCTCTTGCCCTTGATCCCGGCAGGGTCGGCGGCGGGGCCGACGATGATGAAATCGTTGTACATGATCTCCCGGCGGTTCAGACCGAAGCCCGCGTCCACGAATTTCTTTTCGGCGCCCGGGGCATGCACCATCAGCACGTCCACGTTGCAGTCCTCGCCCAATTTGAGCGCCTTGCCGGTGCCGGTGGCCGTCCAGCGCAGATCGATGCCCGTCGCCTTTTTGAACTCCGGCGCCAGAACGTTCAAAAGCCCCGTATCCTCGGTGCTGGTGGTGGTCGCCATCAGCAGGACCTTTTCCTCGGCCCCGGCGGTGCTGACCGCCATCAGGGAAGCCAGCAGAAGCAACCCGACCGTCATCGCAACGTGTTTCCTGCAACCCATTGAAGACCTCCTTTTTGAAATGAAGTGGTTTTTGCCTTTAGCCCCCACCCGGCAGTCCCTGTCGACGAGCAGAAAAAATGCGCGGGAGGGGCCGGGAGAAAGGGTTCTTCGCCGCTGTCAAGCCGGTTCGTCTGCATCCATTTTTTTGGGAGCGTTGTGCGGAAATACCATCTTGCCGCTCAGGCTGAGGTCGTAGCCCTCGAGCCCGTCCTTGACGATCCGGTGAAATTTCGGCTCGTGCAGCAACCCCATGAAGCGCTGGATCCCTTCGTCGAAAAAACGCTCACGCGCGGCCATCAGGTCGAAGCGTTCCCAGCGCAGAGGAATGAACGCGAGGTTGAGCAGGTCCGCCACCGGGCGGATGCCGGGGCCGGCGTCGGCCTGCCCGGAGAGCACCTCCAGCCCCACATCGAGGTGGCGCTGCACCTCGTGGGTATAGCCCTCGATCTTCTCCCCTTTGATCCCCGCCTTGGAGAGCTCGCGGTCGAGCAGCAGCCGGGTGCCCGTCCCCAGGGCACGGTTCACAATCCGGGTGCCGGGCCGCCCGAGATCGGCGACCGTCTTGATCCTCTTGGGGTTTCCCTTGCGGACGATGAGGCCCTGCTCCCGCCGGCAGAAATTGACCACGGCGGGAGCGTCCTCCAATTCCTGGGAGGCGAACTCGAAGTTGTACTCGTTTTCGTCCTCTTGCAGCAGATGGCTTGCCGCGAGGTGGCATAAACCCCGGCGCAGCGCCCGCAGCCCGCCCATGCTTCCCAGGTTGCCGAAAACGGCCAGGTGCTCGGTGTGCAGGGTATTGAAGAGCGCTATCGCCCGGTCCAGGAGCAAATCGTTGCTGCCGGCAATCACCAGCAGCCCCGCGCGGGTCGGAGGGGCCGCCTCCCGCTTCGGGAAGTTGATGGTGCTGGTCTCCACCCACTGTTCCACGAGATGCAGTGGGAAGAGCCATTTACCGGTGATCTTGGTGGCCGGAAGCCCCTTCTCCGAAACCAGGGTATAGACCATCTTCTCATTGACATTCAGGAACTGGGCCACTTCCTTGGTGGACATCAGCTTGGCCATGGACTCCTCATGCTGAAAACACAGTGTTTTTGTTTTATAAAATCATCCATAGTGCTATTTTTCACCTTATGTCAAATTAAACTCAATTAAAATAATTAAAATTACCTTAAATTACTTAAAATAACACAATTAAGAATAAGAGACGAGGCTCAGGCGACCGGGGTCTTGCGCGGGTAGGGGCAATGGGCTTTCAGGGGGCAGACCGGGCATTTCGGCTTGCGGGCGTTGCACACCTCGCGTCCGAAAAAAACGAGGCGCAGGGAGAAACCGCTCCACTCGCAGCGGGGGATAAACCGCATGAGGTCGATTTCGATTTTCGCGGGGTCGCGGTGCCGCGTCAGCTCAAGCCGGCCGGAAACGCGGGCCACATGGGTGTCTACAACAATGCCCGGCGTGTCGAAGGCGGCCCCGAGCACCACGTTGGCGGTCTTGCGCCCGACCCCGGGAAGGCCGACCAACTCCTCGATCGTCCGCGGCACCTGCCCGCCGTGGCGTTCGAGGAGCGCCTCGCAACAGGCTTTAATGTGGCGGGCCTTGTTCCGGTAAAAGCCGGTCGGCCGGATCAGCGCCTCGAGATCGGCCAGGGGACAGTCGACGAAATCCTGCGGCGTGCGGCACCGTCCGAAGAGCCCGGGCGTGGCCCGGTTGACCTGGTTGTCCGTGCACTGGGCCGAAAGGATGGTCGCCACCAGCAGCTCAAAGGGGTTGCGGTGGGTCAGCGGGGTCTTGGCCTCCGGGTAAAGCGCGTTGAGCACCATGAGTGCGGCGGCGGCGCGTTCGGCTGGTTTTTTTGAAGCCATCGGCGAATCGTGGCCCCCCGAGGCGGGACTCCTGCAGGTTGAATTTTAGGCCCGACGACCTATGTTGCAAACATGTGTGTCAGTGGTCGGGCTGCGAAAAAAAGCGTCATATCTCAAAATCCCCCCAACCCCGTTGGCAAAGGGGCGAAGGGGAATTTCGTGGCAGATCCGGACGGCGCAGCGCGACGCAACCTTTTTTACGAGGTCTTGAATGACGGCATATAGACCGGTCCCAAGCGACCCGTCAAGACTGGCTGAAAGCACATGACGACCCCACACAGAACCGTTCGCGCGCTGGGGCTTTGCTCCGGTGGCCTCGACAGCATGCTTTCCGGCCTCGTACTGCGCGAGCAGGGCGTCGCGGTCGAGTGGGTGACCTTCGAAACGCCTTTTTTTGCGGCCGACAAAGCTCGTAAGGCCTCGCGCCTGACCGGCATCCCGCTTCGCGTGCAACCGATTTTCCCGACCTATCTGGCCATGCTACGCGACCCGCGCGCCGGCTACGGCAGGCAGATGAACCCCTGCATGGACTGCCACGCGCTGATGTTTCGACTGGCGGGGGAGATCATGCGGGCGGACGGTTTCGACTTTCTGTTCAGCGGCGAGGTGCTCGGCCAGCGGCCCATGTCCCAGACCCGGCCCTCGCTGCACTATGTGGAAAAACACTCCGGAATGAAAGGATTCATTTTGAGGCCGCTCAGCGCGAGGCTCCTGCCGGAGACACTGCCCGAAAGGGAAGGCTGGGTCGACCGAGAGCGGCTGCTGGCCATCAGCGGCCGCGGCCGAAAGGACCAGATCGAGTTCGCGAAAAAATTCGGGATCACGGACTACCCGGCGCCGGCTGGCGGATGCCTGCTGACCGAAAAGGGGTTCAGCGCCCGGCTGCAGGACCTCTTCGACCGCCAGCCCGATTGCACCGAGAACGAGATCCACTTGTTGAAATTCGGCCGGCACTTTCGGTTGAGCCCCAGCGCCAAGCTGATTGTCGGCCGCACGGAAAGGGACAACGAGAGCATCTTCCGGCATTGCGACCCGACCCGGGACGTGATCCTCGACGTCAAGAACCACCCCAGCCCCATCGGCCTCATCCCCCGCGGCGCCGAGGAGCGAAGCATCCGTTTGGGAGCCTCCATCTGCGTCGGCTACAGCAAGGCGTCCAGGCTCGCCCCGGTGCCCGTCACCGTCAAGCGTCCGCAGGGCGAGTCCGTCATTCAGGTGATTGCCATTTTGCCGGAGGACGTCCGAAAACGGATGGTCTAGCAAGGATATGAGCGTCCCGAAAAAAGAAACCCGAAGACGAAACCGGGCCTCCCGTTAAGCCTCCGAGCGGGCGCGCAGCTGACCGCACGCAGCCGATATGTCCTGGCCCTTGCTGCGCCGGATGATGGCGGTGAAGTGCTTGCGCAGCAGCACCTCCTGGAAGGCGAGGATGGTTTGCTCCGAGGGCCGCTCAAAGCCGCTGCCCGCATGGGGGTTGAAGGGGATGAGGTTCACCTTGCAGCGGATCGGGTGCAGCAGCCGAGCCAGCCGGCGGGAGTCCTCCGGTGAGTCATTGACCCCCTTGATCAGGATGTATTCGAAGGTGATGCGGCGTCCGGGCGGCAGCGGGTAGGACTGGCAGGCCTCCAGGAGCACCTCCAGCGGGTAGGTGCGGTTGATCGGCATAAGCCGGCTGCGGGTGTCGTCGTCCGCGGCGTTGAGGGAAACCGCCAGGCTGACCCGGGATTGCCGGCCGAACTCGAGCATCTGCGGCACCAGGCCGGCCGTGGACACCGTCACACGCTTGGTCGCGAACCCGAGCCCGATCCCGCTGTCGGTGATAAGCGCAAGCGCGGCCAGGAGGTTGTCGAAGTTGGCCAGCGGCTCCCCCATGCCCATGAAAACAATATTGGTGAGCTGCCCGGGGTCGGTGAGATCTTTCTTGACATCGCGCACCTGCCCGAGGATCTCCGCCCGGCTGAGGTTGCGCCGCAGCTTGCTTTTGGCCGTCAGGCAGAACCGGCAGTTCTGGGCGCAGCCCACCTGGCTCGACACGCACAGGGTGTAGTGGTCACGCTCGGGGATCAGGACGCTTTCGATGCTCTCCCCGTCCTCTAATCCAAAGAGATACTTGCGGGTCCCATCGACCGAGGTCTGCCGGGCCCGTATCTGCAGCCGAGCAACCCGGAAATGCCGTGACAGAAGGGTGCGCACATCCTTGGCGATGTTCGACATCGCCGCGAAGCTGTCCTCCTGACGGCGGTAGACCCAGGTGAGGACCTGGTCCGCCCGGTAGGCGGCGATCCCGCGCTCGGCCAGCCACTCGACCAGCCATTCCCGCGAGACCTCCAGGAGATTGATGCGTTCGGTCTCCAAATCCATTCCCCTGAAAGAAGATGCCGGATGGGGGCCTGTTTACGGCACATCCGAAGATGTGATACATAGGCCCGCAGACATGATGCTATGGCCTAACCAACGCCTCGCCCACTCCAAATAACATAGCCTTATTATGGCTCCGGCAAATGGAACGTCAAAGAGCACAACGCCCGGTCAGCCCCGGCGGACATTTTCAATCGACCATCAACCGCGCCGGGCTTGCCGGAGCAATAATGCTTGACATAGCATTAATGACATTATAATTTCAACAATTTGTAAAATATAGGCGAATTGTCATGTTCGAAAACCTCAGCGACAAACTCGAAGCCGCTTTCAAGAAGTTGCGGGGTCACGGCAAGCTCGACGAGAGGAATATCGATGAGGGCCTCAAAGAGGTCCGCATGGCGCTGCTCGAGGCCGATGTCCACTACCGGGTGGCCAAGCGCTTCATCGAAGAGATCCGCAGCCGGGCCATGGGCCAGGAGGTGATGACCAGCCTCACCCCCGGTCAACAGGTGGTCAAGATCGTCAACGAGGAGTTGACCGCCTTGATGGGTTCGCGCCACGAGGATCTGGACCTTTCGGGGGCGCCGCCCCCCTCCGTAATGCTGGTGGGGCTGCAGGGCTCCGGCAAGACCACTACGGCCGGCAAGCTGGCGGTCTGGCTGCGCAAGAAGGGCCGCAAGCCGTATCTGGTCCCGGCGGACGTCTACCGCCCTGCGGCCATCGACCAGCTCAAGACCATTGCCGAGCAGGTGGGGGTGCCGGTCTTCCCGTCGTCGACCGGCCAGGACCCGGTGCGGATCTGCATGGAGGCCAAGGCCGCGGCCTTTAAAAATGGGTGCGACACCCTGGTGCTCGACACGGCCGGGCGGCTGCACATCGACGCGGAGCTCATGGCCGAGCTCGGGCGCATCAAGGACGCCCTGCGACCTTCCGACATTCTGCTCGTCGCCGACGCCATGACCGGCCAGGACGCCGTCAACATCGCCAAGTCCTTCGACGACCAGCTGAACATCGGCGGGGTGATCTTAAGCAAGATGGACGGCGATGCCCGCGGTGGGGCAGCCCTCTCCATCAAGTCCATCACCGGCAAACCGATCAAGTTCGTCGGCGTCGGTGAAAAACTGAGCGCGCTGGAACCGTTCCACCCTGAACGCATGGCCTCCAGCATCCTCGGGATGGGGGATGTGCTCAGCCTGATCGAGAAGGCGCAGGAGGTGGTCGACCAGAAGCAGGCCGCTGTTCTCGAGCGGAAACTGCGCAAGAGCCAGTTCACCCTGGAGGACTTCCGGGACCAGCTGGCCCAGGTGCGCAAGATGGGATCCCTGTCGGACCTCCTTAAAATGATTCCGGGGATGGGCAAAATCAAGCACCTCAAGAACCTTGAAATCGACGACCGGGAGTTCGTGAAGACCGAGGCCATCATCAATTCCATGACGGCCAAGGAACGCCGGCAGCATGGCATCATCAACGGCAGCCGGCGCCGCCGGATTGCCGCCGGCAGCGGCACCCGCATCCAGGACGTCAACAGCCTGTTAAAGAACTACACCCAGATGTTGAAAATGTTGAAAAAAATCAACCAAGGCGGCGCCCGTCGGGGGATGTTGCCGTTCTGAAGGAGAACACACGACATGGCGGTTAAAATCAGGTTGGCCCGTCACGGTGCCAAGAAAAAACCCTTTTATCGAATCGTGGTCACCGACAGCGAGAGCCCGCGTGATGGACGTTTCCTGGAGAGCCTGGGGACCTACGACCCCAAGCAAAGCGCGGCCAAGCTGACGGTCAAGCCGGAGCGGGTGCGTTACTGGATGCAGAAGGGCGCCACCCCCACCGACACGGTCAGGACCCTTTTTAAAAAAGAAGGCGTGCTGGCGGTCAAGGCCCAGTAGCGGTTCCCAAACCGCAGGCGGCGCCGAGAAAGCGCCCCGGGCCGAAACCGGCACCTGCGGGCGGTCGTGGTTCCGTGCGGGATGTTCATGGGTGGGTCCATTTCTGCAGATCTCAACCACCGGCAAAGGAGGTGGAGGCATGAAGGATTTGGTCACCCGTATTGCGCAGGCACTGGTGGATCACCCCGAGCAGGTCACGGTCACCGAGGTGGAAGGCAACCAGACCTCCGTGCTCGAACTCAAGGTCGCCAAGGAGGACCTGGGCAAGATCATCGGCAAGGAAGGCCGCAATGCCCGGGCGATGCGCACCATTCTGGGCGCCGCCTCCGCCAAGCTGAAAAAGCGCACCGTGCTTGAAATTCTCGAGTAGCTTGTGCCGGACCCGCGTTACGTGTGCATAGGCCGGATTACCGGCACCCACGGCCTGGGCGGAGTGCTGAAACTGCGCTCGTTTACCGAGTCGCTGGAGTTGTTTGCCCCCGGCCGTTCACTTCGGGCGTCGCGCGCCGAGGGCGCCCTGCGCGTGTTCGAAGTGGAGTGGGCGCGGGCGCAGGGGCAATCGACGCTCCTGGCGCTCAAGGGGGTCGACGATCGCCGCCTGGCCGAGGGGCTGGTGGGCTGGGACCTTTTTGTTGAAAAGCTGGCGCTGCCGCAGCTGGAACCCGGTACCTACTACTGGGATGAGCTGATCGGCATGGACGTTTACGCCGCAGGCGGGCCGCGACTGGGACGCCTTGCCTCCATCTTCCGCACCGGCAGCAACGATGTCTACGTGGTGGCCGAGGCCGGCCGCGAACTGCTGGTGCCGGCGCTGCGCTCGGTGGTGACCGCCGTCGATCTTCAGGCACGCCGCATGGAGGTGGATCTGCCCGAAGGGTTGGAGTGGTCCTGACGGTGGCATCGGGAGGCAGCGACCGCATGCAGATCGTGGTGTTGACGATTTTCCCGGAAATGTTCGACCCGCTCTGGTCGCACGGCATCGTGCGCCGGGCCGTCGAACAGGGGATCATCTCCCCCGCGGCCATGGACATCCGGGGCTTTGCACCCGATCGGCACCATGTGACCGACGATCGACCCTACGGCGGCGGCAGCGGCATGGTGATGAAGCCCGAACCGCTGGCCGCGGCCATCCGGGCCGCAAAGCACTCCGCACCGGGGGCACGCACCATTTTACTGACCCCTCAGGGCCGGGTTTTTACCCAGACGACGGCGGCCGAACTGGCGGCGCTGCCGGGCATCATCCTGGTCTGCGGCCGATATGAAGGCGTCGACGACCGGCTGTGCGCGGGGCTCATCGAGGATGAGCTCTCGATCGGGGACTACGTCCTGAGCGGCGGGGAGCCGGCGGCCTGGGTGGTGATCGATGCGGTGACGCGCCTCATCCCCGGGGCACTGGGAAGCGAAACCTCTGCGGCCAGCGACTCATTTTCCGACGGGCGTCTCGAGCATGCCCACTTTACGCGGCCGCCTGTTTTCGAGGGGCAGAACGTGCCAGAGGTGCTGTTGACCGGGCATCATCGCAACATCGAACGCTGGCGCAGCGAGTCAGCCCTGCTGCGCACCTTCGTGAATCGACCGGACCTTTTCGAAGGACGGGCACTGACGGCCGATGAGGCTCAAATCCTGAAAAACTGGCAGGCGGGGCTGGAACGGCTTCTCAGCGGCCGGCCGGAGCACGCGCCAGAAGGAAAACAGCGCTGACGCGGGCCGGACGGGTACGGCCCTGACCGTGAATGATCGCTTGGCCGCCGGCTGGATGCATGCCTGATACAAATGTGTTGAAATTCAGGATCGAACACGATAAGAAATTGACCTTTTTATAAAAACGGGAGGAAAGAACCCATGAACAAGATCGAACTGCTCGAGCGCGAACAGATGCGCATGGACCTGCCGGATTTCATTCCGGGCGACACGGTGAAAGTCCATGTGAAGATAAAAGAGGGGGAAAAAGAGCGCCTGCAGGCCTTCCAGGGGGTCGTGATCAGCAAGCGCAGCGGCACCACCAAGGCCACCTTTACCGTGCGCAAAGTTTCCTACGGCGTGGGTGTCGAGCGCATCTTCCCGATGCACTCCCCGTCGATCGACCGGGTGGAGGTCATCACCCGCGGGCGTGTGCGGCGCGGCAAGCTCTACTACCTGCGCAACCTCCGCGGTAAAGCCGCGCGCATTCGTGAAAAACGAACCAACTGATCAACCGGTGCGGGTGCCGCCCGGCCGCGTGCGGCCGGCGGCATCCCCCCGGCCCGAATGGCCGCGATGGACCGGTGGAGCTACGAAAATCAGGCTGCTCGAGAAGGCCATCGACATATTGCCGGAACCGATGAGGCCGGCCGCGGCCCGCTGGCCGGGCCGGTGGTGGCCGCCGCCGTCATCCTGCCGCAAGACTTCCGACACGATCAGATCACCGATTCGAAAAGGCTCAGCCCTGCCCAACGCGAGCATCTGTACGGCGAGGTTTACCGCCATGCCCGGTCGATCGGCATCGGCATCGTCGATGCGGCCGAAATCGACCGCATCAATATCCTGCAGGCCTCGCTGCGGGCCATGGCCATGGCGGTAGGCAATCTCTTTCCTCCCGCCGATTTCCTGCTCGTCGACGGCACTTTCCGGGTGCCGGTCGGCCTGCCCCAGAAGCCGATCATCAAGGGCGACGCCCTGAGCCTGTCGATTGCCGCCGCATCCATCGTCGCCAAGGTCACCCGCGACCGCCTGATGGGCCTTTACCACGATTACTACCCGCATTTCGGGTTCTGCCGCCACAAAGGCTACCCCACCCGCGAGCACCAGGCGGCAATCCGAACCTTCGGCTGCTCGCCGATCCACCGGCGCACCTTTCGGGGCGTACGGGAGCATCTGCCGCTCCAGGCAGGAATTCTCCGATGCTGAACGCACGGCAGCGCTACGGTGCGGAAAGCGAGTCTCTGGCCGCCCGGCTGTTGCGGCAGCACGGCTACGTGATCCTTGAGACCAACTACCGCACGCCGCTCGGCGAAATCGACATCATTGCGCGGGACAAAGATGCCCTTGTGTTTGTCGAGGTCAAGGCCCGGCGCTCCGCCCACTTCGGGGATCCCAAATGGGCGGTGACGCCCCGCAAGCAGCGCACACTCTCGAAGGTGGCCCTGTGCTATCTGAAAGCCACAAGCCAAACCCGGGCCAGGGCCCGCTTCGACGTGGTCAGCATCCGCTCGGCGGTGGACCCGCCGCAGGTGGAAATCGTCCGAAATGCTTTCGAGCTGCTTTATGGATAGCCGCACCGACCCGCCGGGCGCCGGCACGCTCTATATCGTGGCAACCCCGATCGGCCACCTGCAGGACATCACCCTGCGGGCCCTCACCGTGCTGGGCGCAGTGGACCTGATTGCCGCCGAGGACACCCGCAAGACCGCACAATTGCTCTCCCACCATGGCATTACCACCCCCAGGATCTCCTACCATGAGCACAACGAAACACGGCGCACGCCGGAACTCCTGGAACGGCTGCGGCGGGGCGCCTCGATTGCGCTGGTGTCGAACGCCGGCACCCCGGGGATATCCGATCCGGGTTTCCGCCTGACTTCCGCCGCCGCTGCAGAGGGGATCCGGCTCGTGCCCATCCCCGGCCCATCGGCGGCGGCCGCGGCCCTGTCGGTGTCCGGGCTGCCCACGGACGCCTTCGTCTTCCTGGGCTTCCTGTCCAAAAAAGCCGGCAAACGTCTCAACCAGATCAAGGCGCTTGCCTCGGAAGGGCGAACCGTCATACTATATGAGGCGCCCCAGCGCATCCGGGCGCTGATCGCGGAGCTTCATCAAACCTTAGGCGATCGCCGGGCGGTGCTGGCCCGGGAGATGACCAAACTTCACGAGGAGTTCCTGCGCGGCCGGCTGAGCACCATCGAGACCGCCTTGGCCGATCGGGCCGAGATCAAGGGGGAGTGCACCCTGCTCCTGGCCGCAGCAAAACTGCAGCCCGCCCTGCCGCGGGAGGCGCTG
>JBGSTS010000293.1:0-1822 GCA_041736435.1 Desulfobacterales bacterium
AGCCGGCGCAGTAGCCGGAGGCCTCCGCCCGGGCGCGCTGCTGGAGCATTTCGCGCTCGACGGCGCTGAGCTTGGTGCGGTTGAGGGCGGCGGCCGTGTTCTGGGATAGCAGGGCCATGGTGGGCATCTGGGAGCAGATGCTCGCGATCCGGGGGTTTTCCCAGACGGCTTTCAGCTTGGCCTGGCCTTCGGTGTAGCCGCTTTGCACAAAGCGCCCCCCCAGCTTGAGCTCCTCGGCCGAGCTCGTCAGCACCTGTCCGCCCCCCTGGGTCTTCATGGCCGTGAGGCCGATCCCGGCGTTGGTGCAGGCATCCACCGCCCGGCGCATCTTGTCGGTGTGCATCAGCCGGTAGTTGTAGGTCATCATGATCCCGTCGATCCAGCCAAGGCTCGCCGCGCCGAGCAGGCACTCCTCCATGTTGCTGTGCGTGCTGAAACCGAAAAAGCGGATCTTGCCGTCGGCCTTGGCCTTCTCCCCCCAGCGCTGCTTGTCTCGGTCCATGGTGGCGATGTTGCGGATGGCGTGAACGAAAAACAGGTCGACGTGGTCGGTCTGCATGCGCTCCAGGGAGAGGTCGAGGTGGTCGCTCATGCCCTTGAGGGTCCAGGCCGTGGACTTGGTCACAAGGAAGACGGACGTGCGGTCCTCCGGGTACTTCGCAAAATACTTCCCGATGCCGAGCTCGCTGTTGCCGCCTTCGTAGGAGTTGGCGGTGTCCCAGTAGGAGACGCCCCACTTGAGCGTCTGCCGCATGAGGAGCTGGTTGGTGGGAATGTCGAACATCCCGCCGATGGAAAGAACGGCAACGTTGACGCCGGTCTTGCCGAACGGCCGGGTCGGCACCCGGCCGGCATCCTGGGCGGAGAGTGTGCCGGGAAAGGCTGATGCCGCCAGAAGCCCGACGCCGGCCGCTCCGGTGGTTTTCAGAAATTCCCGCCGCGAAAAGTCGTGCTTGTCTTGTGTCATGATTTTTACCTCCCGTGTTCCTTTAAAACCCGTTGAACTGTTTCTCGTGGGAGCGGCTTGCAGCCGCGACGTCGCGGCATTCGAGAACGAATGTCATCGCGGATGCGTAAAAAACCACTGCCACAGACGACTCCGTAATGAGCCCAAGATCAAGGCGAGCGAATTCCGCGTCGCGAGGCGTACTCCCTGTACGCCGCAGCGACCGCGGGATGAAGCGCAACGCAGAGATTGGGCTCATTACGAAGTCGTCCTCAGAGCACCATCCGGTGATGCGGGTCGCGCGATTCGTTTTCGGCCGTAACCCGTATGGCCCGCAGGCCGAGCACCGGGCACTCGTGCTCGCAGACCCCGCAGCCGATGCAGCGGTTGGGGTCGATATGGGGCTGCTGGAGCCGGATCTGGATCGACACCCGGCTTCCGGCCGGCGGCGGCGGGCCCTTGGCATCGGCGGCCGCCGCATCGATGTGCCGCGCCGAGTTGGCGGTGATCCGCCTGAGAGGCCCGCCCGCGACGGCAACGTAATAATCCCCGGTCCCGAACCGGCGGCCTTCGAGCGCATCCTCGGTCAGGGTGATGCGCCCGGTCTCCGCTGATTCAACGACCGGAGCGACAGTGAGGCGCACCTCGGCAAACACCTCCCGCACCACGATGGCCTTGGGGCTGACCGGGCAGTTCTCCTGGCAGACGATGCAGGGCCGGTCGTTGGCCCAGGGCAGGCAGCGTCCGCGGTCCACGAAGGCCATGCCGATGCGAATCGGCCCCGGTTCGGCGAAGCGGCCCCGGCCCATGCGCTCCTCCAGGCTGACGGGGCGGATGGCGGCCGTGGGGCAGAGGTTGCCGCAGGCGATGCAGTTG
>JBGSTS010000301.1:0-6883 GCA_041736435.1 Desulfobacterales bacterium
CGGCACCCGCCGGGTGCGTGAGCTCGAAAAGGGGCTTGGGTTGCTGGGACTGATCGCGAGCATCGCCCCGCTGCTGGGCTTGACCGGCACGGTGACCGGCATGATCCAGGCCTTCATGAGCATCGCATCCCACACCGGCGGCCGGGTCGAGCCCTCCATGGTGGCGGGGGGGATCTACGAGGCCCTCATCACCACCGCGGCCGGGCTCTTCGTGGCCGTACCGGCCCACGTAGCCCTGCATTTCCTGGAAGGCCGGCTCGATGGGATCGCCCTGCGGATGAAGGCGTTAACCCTCGGCCTGCTGGAGAGACGGTCCCATGGAATTTGAACGCCACCGCCATCGCAACGGGCGGATCGACATGGCACCGCTGGTGGACATCGTCTTCAACCTGTTGCTCTTCTTCGTGATCACCTACAACATTACGGCCGATGCCGCCATCCGCGTGCGGCTGCCCGAGTCGACCACGGCCGAGTCCTGGGCCGACGAGCCGATCGTGATCAGCCTGACCCGGGAGGGTGAGATCTTCATCGGCGAGCAACCCGTCTCCCTTGAAGATCTGCCCGCGGCCGTCCAATCCGGGCTAATGCTCCGGCCCGAACCCTCCGTCAAAATCCGCGCCGATCAGGAGGCCGCTGTCGGCCTCCTCATCAAGGTGGTGGACGGCGTGCGGCTCTCCGGCTGCGCGATTTTCAGCATCGTCACCCAAAAACCATGAAGCGGCAATGATTTTTATAGGGAATACACGATGAAAGCTGCAGTGATCGGTCTGGGCGACATCCTGAGCGGCGATATGGGGGCCGCCTGCTGCGTTTTGGAAATGCTGGCTCAGGAAACACCCGAGGGCGCTCTGGCGTTGCACTATCTCGCCCGAGACGCACAGCATGCCGGAGCCTATATCTTTGGCATGCCATATGCCGTCATCGTCCAAACGTCGCCCTGGGGCGGGCCTCCCGGACGCATCTACCGGTGGGATCTTGAAGCTTTTCGTCGAGGTGCCGCGCTCTTTGCCGGAGGGTGCGACTCGTTGGCCCGGCTGGCCGGCTCTCTGGGCCGGGTCGAACTGTCCGGCCGCATGCCCAGCGACATCCTATTCGTTTGGATCGAACCCGAGCGGGAAGACGGAATGGGCCTTTCCGGCACTGCGCGCAGAGCCGCTCAGCGATCCGTACAGATCATCAAAAGCTGGCTTTGGGCAAAACAGGTTATTTCAAAAGATGCACTATCCTTAAGAGCTTTTTATCGTTTCGATTTCTATGCGCCCTGTCCCGGCCGAACGGAGCGCCGATTGCGGAGACCGTCAGCTTCACAATATTGTCGTAGAAATTCTTCGGCAGCGACCCTCCGGCCGGTAGCCGATTCTTTAATGCCGCAACCTCCAGATGGTATCTAAAGGGATATGATTTGGCTGTTACTGATTGGCTGCCGGCTCGGTTTCGGTTTCAAAGATGATTTTGTGATTGACCAGGTTCATATATCGAATCCGACCTTTCAGCACCTTCTGGTCGCCATAAATGTTGACGAGGCGATAACTTGCCGATTCCACTTTGGGTTCGATGATGTCGACCGATTCCAGAAAAAGCTCCTCATTGCCGTCTTTCAGAACGTAGGCATTAGCCTCACACATGGGATAATACCTCCTTAAGCTTTCTATAAACCGCAGTTTCAACCAAATGAGGCAGCGGTTCGGCGCTGACACCCACTATGTGGATATTCTCTTGGGAGAGTGGAATCAAGATTTTCGCGGCCTTTGCGGAGGTAACGGCGGCCGCCACCCCCGGAGTTACTTCTCCCAACATTGCGTTCGGCCAGGTAATGGAAATTGGCCCCAAAATCAGGTCAGCGGATACTGCCGTGCGCATGACGGCATTTTCTCCGGATGCTCCGCGGTTTGCCCCGGCTTTGAGCATTTGTGCCGTAGCGATGGCATTGGTCCCTAAGGCAATAAGTTCTACCGACTCGCCGTAGGCCTCCTTCAAGTATTTGATCAAAGTCGATCCAATACCGCCCCCTTGACCGTCGATGACACAAATTCTCGTGCGCATATTGAAAAATAACCCCACAGCTGCCGGTTGGCCTTTCTTTAAAAAAAAAGCCGCGATGACAGCCGCATGCGAGTTCATTAGCGGTGTCCGCGACCTTCGTGGCCTGACTCTATTTATTTAGTTTGAACCTGTTGGATGCCTTCAGGCACCAGTTATACTCGGTACGCACCTAATCTCAATTTTCTCAGGATGTCAACGCTTGATTTGTTGAAATTAAGGTTTCTTTTAGCAATATAGCGTTTGCTGTAATGGGCAAAATGGTGGAATCCGTGCCTCTATACGTAACAAAATAATTCACGCCCTTTAGTGGTATAAGGGGTCATTATCTGTCTGATTTTTCTATTAAACGTAGAGAAAGGAGGCAGACGATGACCCTTTTCAATTTCAATTTTCCACCGGACCTTCCGTTAGAGTTGGCCATTGACGCCGTTTCAGATTACTCCCCGACACCTGCATCACCTGCGAGGAAGCAGCCGGCCGCTGATCCGGCGCGTGCGATTTTAGAAGTCCTTTTGATGAAGCTCTCCAAGGCGGATCTGCCCGGAGTGGAGCAACTCAAGGAGTACCTCGGGCACCAATACCGGCGCAACTTCAGGCCCTGTACGCTGCGCAATACCAGCATCAGCGTGACGCAGTTCTTGCGTTTTCTGCAGGCGGCCGGCCGCTCGGAGCTCAGCGAGCTTCGTCGCGAGGATCTGGAAGGCTTCGTTGAGCAGGAGCAAGACCGCGGGCTGAAGATCTCCTCGGTCTACCATCGGGTCGGCACGGTGCAGCCCTTTATCCGCCACTGGATCAACCAAGGGCTGATCGCAGAGGAGGTGCTCAAGCGGCCGATCCGGATCAAGCTGCCTGAGCGATTACCGAGGGCCATGGAACCCTACGATGTGAAGTGTCTGCTGGCGGTTCTGGACGGTGTGCGCAACCGGGCGATGATCCTGGTGTTGCTGCGAACCGGCATGCGTATCGGCGAGCTGCTCGACACCCGGCTATCCGATGTGCAGCTGGAGGAGAAGAAAATCCTGATCTATGAAGGCGAGAAGAACCGCAGGGGACGGGCAGTCTGCGTCAGCCCGGATGCCTGTGAGGCCTTGGTGGTCTGGCTTGAGAAGCGTAACCCTCACTACGACTATCTCTTCTACGGCTGGAAGGGCCAGCGCATGAGCTATAACAATGCCCGGGTGCGGTTCAAACACTATCTGAACAGAGCTGGTCTCGCTCACAAGGGCTACTCGCTGCACTGCCTGCGACATACCTTTGCCACCGAACTGCTCAATGCGGGCATGCACCTGGAGTGCGTGCAGCAACTCTTGGGTCACAGCAACCTGGAGATGACCCTGCGCTACGCGAGGCTCTCCGACCGCAGCCGGGAAGAACAATACTTCAAGGCCATGGCCATGATCGAACAGGAGGAGTCCGATGGACTTAAGCAACGTGATAGTCAACTACCGCCGCTATCTGAAGCGCCGGAACTACTCCAGCCACACAGTTAAAAACTATCTGAACACGTTACGGCACTATGTGCTGTGGCTGAATGTGCCCATCGAGCAGGTCACGGCCCGGAAGATCCATGCCTACATTGACCACCTGCTGTCCAAGCGCCGGGAACCGAAAACGATCAACTGCCATCTGGGCAGCATCCGTCGTTTCTATGATTACCTGCGTCTGGAGGAGGAACTTGCACTGGATAACCCGGTTAAGCGTGGAGTGCTGCTGCGCCTGGCCAAACCGCTGCCCAAACACTTGAGAGACGCGGAGGTGAGCCGGTTTCTACAGGTACTCAAAGGCCGCCGTGACCGCGCCATGTTCATGCTGATGCTGCGCTGCGGGCTGCGAGTCGAGGAGGTTGCCAACCTGACCCTTGAGGCCATCGACTGGCGCCGGTTGCGGCTTTACGTCGTTCACGGCAAGGGTGCCAAGGACCGGGTGGTCTACATCAGTCCCGACACCCGTGAGGCTCTGGTGGCCTATGTGAAGCAGCGGCTGGCCTCGCACGTGAAGAAACTCTTTCTGGTCGAGAAAGGCATTCACCAGGGCTCACCGATCTCAGTGCGCGGCATCCAGAAACGCATGGAGTATTACGCGCGCAAGAGCGGCTTGACGCTGTCCTGCCACCACCTGCGGCATACCATGGCCACTCAGATGTTGAACGCCGATGCCGACCTGGTGAGCATCCAGGACCTCCTGGGCCACAGCCGGATCAAGACCACTCAGCGCTACTGCAACATATCCAATCTTAAAGTGCAGCGGGATTACTTCAAGGCGATGCAGGTGATCCTGCAGCGTACCGGGGCTACCCCGCTTTGATTTTACTTGACATAGGAGAAAAAGAGCTTTATCAAAACAACATGTAACTAACCATAATAAATAGAAAAATCAGCGTTTGTTACGTATAGCGTGCCTCAATCCAAACCTTGCCTTTGGCAAAACGGGGTTGAGATTACCTGATTAAAGGTATCGATTCAGGGAATTGCAGATTAGTTCAGACGCGCGTGGGCTTTTGGGAGCCCAGGCTCCTGTGCTTCGCTAAAACAATCTCAGAAATGGTCGTTCGGAGATACGTCGGATGAAATCACCCAGGTGACCGATCATGTAACACCCTGGCCATAAAAAAGAATGCCGCCCGCATCGTTTCGCGGGCCGCATTCCTTTTTGTTAGGACTGGTTTCACAACCTTGGATCACGGTTGCGGGCAAGGCGCAGGCCGATTCGTAAGCGCAGCAACCTCCAAAGGTTGTGAGCACGTTCGAGAGGGCTGCAACGCAGCCCCAAGCCGTTAGACGGGGTTATGAAACCAGTTCTATCCGATTTTGAGGACCATCGCGGCGGCGGTGTCGCCGGCGGCGCAGCCTGCGAACAGCAGATAGCCGCCGCCCTTCATCACCACCTCTTCGATCCCCTCGATGATCAGCCGCCCCGCGGTCGGCCCCTGGGGATGCCCGTAGATCAGGGATGAGCCGTAGTTGTTCATCCCGGTCATCACGTCGACGCCGAGTTTTTTGGCCAGGAACACGTCGTTGGCGGCGAACGGGTTGTGGGTCTTGATGGCCTTGGCATCCTTGGCCGTGATCTTGGCGTTGTCGAGGGCCATTTTGGCGGCCGGGTAGACCGCTGCGGCCATGAAGGCCGGCTTGACCCGGGCATAGCCGTAGGAGACCACCTGGATTTCAACGGACGGGTCGGCGCTCAGCGACTTGGCCTTTTCGCGGGAGGCGACGATGATTCCGCAGTTCCCATCGGCCGGGTGGGTTTGGCTGCCGAAGGTGAGCACCCCGTCGGGCAGCACCGGCCTGAGACCGGCCAGGCCTTCGGCCGTGGTGTTCATGACGCCCTCGTCCGCATCGAGCAGGAGGGTCTGCTTCTTGGAAACCTTGATCATGACCGGGTACATGTAGCGCTTCTGGAACTCGCGGTCGTTGGCGAGGGCGTCTTGATATTGCGTGTAGCGCCGCAGCGTGACCGCGTCGCACTCCTGGCGCGTGATGCCCTCCTCCTTGGCCACGTTTTCGGCGGTTTTGATCATGGCATGCCCGGCCCAGGGGTCCTTGTTGAAATTATCCATTAGCCAGTTTTCGGAAATCACCTGCCCGCCCGGGCCTGGAGGATAGGGCCACACGATGTGGGGCCCGTTCGAACAGCGGTCGGTCATCAGGCAGAAGGGTGCCTGGAAGAGACCGGTTTCGACCCCCATGGCCGCTGAATAAATAGCGACGGTGGATGTCGAGCAGGCCTGGCTGACCCACAGGCCGGGCACACCGCCCGCTCCCATCAGCCCGGCGGCCCAGGGGCCGCCGTAAAACCCCTGGTGCTGGTGAACGGTAAGCCCCAGATAGACGTAGTCGAACACCTTTGGGTCCATGTTTTTTTCCGCCAGCCAGCGCTTGGTGGTTTCGGCCGCCAGGAGGATGGCGTGCTCGTTGGCCATGCTGCCCTGCCAGCGGGAGAAGGGGGAGCTGTAGTAGCCCTTGTAGGGGATGTACGCTTTGCTCAACATAAGTCCGACCTCCGTTTCGAGATTCGAGATAAATGATCCACCCTCGTCATTTTTTGGGCGCTCCGAGCCGTTCCCGCAGAACGCGGTGCAGGATTTTCCCGGTCGGCGTGCGGGGCATCTCCTCCTGGGAGATGAAAATCACCTCCTTGGGGCGCTTGTACCCCGCCAGTTTCTCGCGGCAGCACTCCATGATCTCCTTTTCGGTGATGCTCGTGGAGTCGACACCGGGCCGGGTGATGATGACCACGGCCACCTTTTCCCCCCATTTCTCGTCCGGGATCCCCACCACCGCGCAGTCGAACACGCACTCGTGGCTGCCGACCGCCTCCTCCACTTCGCTGGGGTAGACGTGCTCGCCGCCGGTAATGATCATGTTGTCTTTCCGGTCCACGATCTCGTAAAAGCCGTCCTCATCCCTTCTTGCCATGTCTCCCGCGCTGAACCATCCGTTGTTGAAGGCGCCGGCGGTTTTCTCGGCAAGCTTGTAATATTTATCAAACAGCATGGGGCCTTTGGAAAAAAGTTCGCCGACCTGCCCCTGCGCCACTTCCTTTCCGTTTTCATCCAGAATCCGGATAAAATCCGTTCCCAGGGACTCGTACCCGATGGAGCCCAGCTTGCGCATCTGGTCTTCAGGCTTTAAGACCGTGACGATACCGGCTTCGGTGGAACCATAGGCTTCATAAAGTTCCACGCCGGGGAAAAACTCCATGACGGCTTTTTTGACGCTTTTGCGGACCGGCGCCGAAGAGCAGAGCAGTTTTTTGATGGAGCTGACATCACGGGTTCTGACGGCGTCGCCGACGCTCAGGATCAGATTGTAATGCGTGGGTATCAGGGAAATAAAGG
>JBGSTS010000004.1:0-1600 GCA_041736435.1 Desulfobacterales bacterium
CCTGGCCAAGATCATCTACAAGCAGGAGCCGCTGATCCTCCACGCCCTCGGCATCAGCCGCGACCGTCTCAACCGCTATACCCGCCCGGTAAGCGACGAGCTGATCCAGCGTATCGAACAGCATCGCCCCCGCACCAAGGATCAGCTCAATCGCATCTGGTACGGCTACCACAACCGCCAGCCCCAGCACTACGACAACAGCCGCTACCACGGGGTCAACCTGCACAACGTCTGGTACCGGGGCACGGTGGAGTTCCGCTGGTTCGAGGCGACCCTCCATGCGGGGCGGATCAAGGCCTACCTGCAGTTCTGCCTCGCGGTCGCCGCCAAGGCCCTCAACGGCCGGGCCGCCTCCAGCCGCAAGCGGGATTTTGATCCCCAGAGTGCCAAGTATGACTTCAGGGTCTTCCTGCTTCACCTTGGCCTGATCGGCGACGAGTTCAAGACCGCCCGCAAGCATCTGATGGCCAACATGCCCGGCGATGCCGCCTTCAAGAACGGGCGGCCCAAACCGGAGGACGGCCTCCCGATTGAGTCCGAAGCCACCACTCTCACCAACGAGGCCGGGCATGTTCCCGGCCTCACTGTTTAAGGAGGTGCCCCATGAAGATTCTGATCCGCTCCACCACGCTGGATGGCGAACCGATCCCCGGCAGTGGGGAAACCCTGCAGGCCGCCGACTGCCTTGAAGTTGTCGAGCTGATGCGCGGCCAGACACCGTTTACCGCCAGCCGAGCGCCCCGGGACTACATGACCGAGGTGCTCTCAGGCATCGAAGGCGGACCGACCCAGCCATTGCCGGAGGACACCGCCGCTGCGGCCGCCGAGTTTCTCACCCGTCTGGCGCGGCAAGGCCTGATCGAGTTTCTGCCCGACGACAAGGCCAGCGATCCCTGGCCGGACCGCTTCCTCGAAGCCCTGGAGACGGTCCGGATCTCCGGGCGCACCAACATGCTCGACCACCCGGAAGTGACCCGGCTGACCGTCGAAATGGGCTACCCCGAGGTAGCCGATTGGCTGGCGGACCACCGGCGCGAATACGCGGCCTTCGTCCTCGAAGGGACAAGACCGCTGGGCAAGAACTTCGGCGACAAGGAGGACCCGGCTCTATGTGCGGACAAGTAGGCATCATCTTCGGCCGCAAGCGCAGGAGGCCCGAGGAGAGGGATTACCTGCACGATGTCTTCATCCGCATGCTGCTGCACAGCGAGGAGCGCGGCCCGCACGCCTCCGGTCTGGCCTGGCTCAAGACCGACGGCAGCCACCGGATCTTCAAGCGGCCGATGCGGGCGCACGAGCTGGTCTACGAGAAGCCGTTCCAGGAGCTGCTCGGGCAGGTCGACAACGAGACCACCATCCTCATGGGACATACCCGCTGGCGCACCCGGGGCAACGAGCTCAACAACCGCAACAACCATCCAATCCGGGCCGGGATCGTCATCGGCACCCACAACGGCACCATCTACAACGCCAACTATCTTTTCCGCCGTCTCGGGCTGCCGCGCTATGCCGAAGTGGACAGTGAGCTGATCTTTCGTCTGGCCGACCGCTTCGCTCCCGAAGGCCCCATCGACCAGGACGGCCTGAAGAAGGCGCTTGC
>JBGSTS010000049.1:0-112981 GCA_041736435.1 Desulfobacterales bacterium
CTGCACGGGGGCACGCTGCGGGGCGGGTCCGCACCCAGCGTGGTACCGGCCCATTCCGTGCTGCGCTGGGAGCGACGAACGCTGCCGGGCGAGTCGCCGGAGGATGTCGAAGGCGAACTCGCACGGGTTGCCGGGGCCACAAGGTCCATTCCCGGCGGCCACCTGGTGAAACACAGAACGGTCTTCATCCGGCCGCCCTACAGGGCACCTGCGGATGCATCGATCATTCGGCGCTTGCAGTCTTCATCCCCGGCATCCAAGATAGCAGGACTCTCCTTCTGGGCCGACTCGGCCATCATGGGGCTTGCCGGGATCCCCAGCGTCCTGTTCGGCCCGGCCGGCCACGGCGCCCACGCCGTGGACGAGTGGGTCAGCCTTGAAAGCCTCGTGAACGTTCAGACGGTGCTCCAAAACGTGATCAGCGGGGATTGCTGATCAAACGCCTGCCAGCCAGAGCCCACTGGCGCTATATGGTGTGGAATTTTAGTACTACCGAATTTCTTCCGGTTTCTTCCGAATCGGTCCTTGACAATCCAGCCGTTTTTTGGCGAAGTGCAGACAGAATGCAAGGCGGGGGGTAAAAGGAGGAGACATGCGCAAATTCCAGGGAAACGCCGCCGTCCTCATCGGCATTCTTTACGCGGCCTTCGTCTGCTGGTCCATCTACGGCGCCATCGTCCCCATCGAAACCCACACCTTCCGCATGGTCCATGTGGGTTTCATTTTCGGCCTGGCGTTTCTGGCCCACCCGATCCACCCCAAAGCCGGCCGTGGGTGGATGTGGACGGACACGGCTCTGGCCGCCCTCGGTGTGGCCACGATCGTCTACCCGCTCACGCACCTCGACTCCTTCCTGCGCGAATCGACCTTGCCCGGCCCGCTGGAAGTGTTTTTCGGCGTCGTGGCCATTCTGATGCTGCTCGAACTGTCCCGCCGGCTGGTGGACAAAACGTTTGCGCTGGTGGTGGTGGCCTTCATGCTCTACTGCTATTTCGGCCGCTACCTGCCCGGTGTCATCGCCCACCGTGGCTACCCCGTCGACCGGATCGTGGGCCACATGTACATGACGCTCGAGGGCATCTTCGGGGTGCCGCTCGAGGTCAGCGCCTCGTTCGTCATCTTGTTTGTCGTTTACGGGACCTTCATGGATGCCGCCGGAGCCGGCAACTTCTGGCTGGACCTGTCGCTCGCCACCATGGGCCGATCTCACGCCAGCGCCGGCCGCGGGGCCCTGGTCACCACGGCGCTTCTGGGAGGCCCGCAGGCGAGCGGGGTGGCCACCACCATGTCGGTGGCGCCCATCATGTGGCCCATTTTAAAGAAAGCGGGCTACACTCCCAACATGGCCGCCGGGCTGGTGGCCGCCGGGGGAATCGGCGCCGTCATCTCCCCCCCCCTCATGGGTGCAGCGGCTTTTCTCGTCATGCAGTTTCTGAACGTGCCCTTCATCGATGTCGTCATCATGGTGTTGGTGCCGACCCTCCTTTACTACATCGGCACCCTCTTCATCATCGAGGTGGAGGCCCGCAAATACCGCTTTGCCGCTCCGGACACCGAGGCCAAGACGGTTCGCTACATCATGCTCACCAAGGGCTACCACTTGTTTTCGCTGCTCGTGCTGGTGGCGCTGCTGGTGGTCTGGAACAAGTCGCCCGAATACGCGGCCATCGGCGCTCTGATCACCACCATTCTCACGAGCTACCTCAGCCGGGACCACAACGAGTGGCTGACGCCCAAGCGGATTTTCGACGCCTTCGTCGACGGTGCCAAAAACGTCCTGCCGGTGGCCGTGCTGCTCGCCGGGGCCGGACTGATCGTGGGCACCTTCACCCTCACCGGGCTAGGCCTCAAAGTCTCGGGCATCATCATGTCCGTCAGCGGCGGGTCGCGGGTTATCGCCATCATGCTGGCCCTGGGGGCATCCATGGTCATCGGCCTCAGCCTGCCCATCACGGCCACTTACATAATGACCGTGGTGATGGTGGCCCCGGCCCTGGTGAAGGTGGGTGTGCCCGATTATGTCGCCCACCTGCTGGCGTTCTACTTTGCCGTGCTCTCGGAAGTTTCGCCCCCGGTCGGCCTCTCCCCGTCGGCGGCGGCCGCCGTGACCGGTGGCAACCCGTTCAAGTCAATGATGCAGGCCTGGAAATACTCGCTGCCGGCATTTCTGGTGCCCTTCTTTTTTGCGATCACACCGGCCGGCGCCAACCTGCTCATCATCAAGTCCACTCTGGGCGGTTTTTTACTTGCCACCGCCACCAGCGTGTTCGCCCTTTTCATGCTTTCGATCGGGATCGTCGGTTACTTCCGGGGACCGCTACACCCCTTGGCGCGAGTGCCCCTGATCGCTGCCGCCCTGGTCATGGCGCTCTATCCCATTGGGCTCTCGGCCGAGGGCCTGCTGCCGCTAGCCGTCGGGCTACTGATAGCGGCGCGCAACCTTTGGTCGTACCGCAAGGCGGTGACGCCGGCCGGCCGCTTAAGCTCCGGGGCCTTTCAAAATCGGGGCCCCTAAACGACAACACGCTATTTTGGCCTGAAACGGATCGAAACCCCTAACCCGCAAGGAGGTCCATCGTGACGCGTAAAAGAAACAACGTTCTTCTAATGGCCGCTGCCGTTCTCGCCATCCTGGTCGTATCCACGGCGGGGCTAACGGCAGCCGACAAAATGTTCTTCAGCATCTCCACCGGCGGCACCGGCGGGGTGTGGTACCCCCTGGGAGGCGCCATCGGCGGGGTGGTGGGCCAGAAGGTCCCCAACACGGAAGTCACAGCGGAGGCCACCACGGCCGCCATCGACAACCTGAAACTTCTGGTCGCAGACCGTGCGGGCATGGCCTTCTGCTATGACTACCATGTGGGCTGGATGAACGATGGCAAAGTGGAAGGCATCAAGGGCAAGCACAACGTCCGGCTGGTGCTCGGGTTCTACGAGCAGCCGTTTCACATCGCAACCTTCGAGGACACCGGGGTCAAATCCGTCATGGACCTCAAGGGCAAGCGCGTCTCCACCGGCTCCCCGAACAGCGGCACCGAGGAACAGGCGGACTACGTGCTCAAGGCGCTCGGCTTTGACTGGGACAAGGATTTTGCACGCGAAAAACTCGGGGCGGGACCATCGGTCGCGGCCTTGAAGGACAACAAGATCCAGGCCTTCTTCTGGAGCGGGGCCGTGCCGACCTCCTCCATCATCGACATGGCCAGCACGCCCGGGCGCAAACTGGTCCTCCTGCCCATCGACGGCGAGATCCGGGACAAGATTTTCAAGGCCAACCCCGGAGTGTTCCACCCGACGATTTTCAAAAAAGGCTCTTACACGGGGATCGACGCCGATGTGCCCGCCATCGCCATTACGGCCGTCCTGACCGCCATGGACAAATTCCCCGAAGACAAGCTGTATGCGATCGTGAAGACCATTTTCGACAGCAAGCTCGAGCTGTCCGCCGTGTGGAAAGGCGCCAGCGACATGACCCCGGCAACGGCCGTCAACCAGGTGACCCCGGACGCCTTGAAATTCCTGCACCCCGGGGCACAAATGTATTTCAAGGAGCAAGGTGTGTTGAAGTAGGTCTTGCCTGTCGCTCCTTGAGCGCGACCGAATCGAGTTTTTGCTAAGTCCAAAAGGCCGGCGGGTTGGGTAGAAGCGGTGCAAAACGCCCTTATACCAACCCGCCGGCCCCTTTCATTATTTGTGGAGCAACGTAATGAAGGCAAAATTTGCCTTATCCGCCCTGATCGTTATATTGCTGCTCGTCGGTGCGGGCATGTGGATGCTCTCCCCGGCGAAGGGCTACACCCGGATCGAACTCGTGGACGGGTCCACCGGAAAAACAATTGCTGAAGTCGTTTTGCGCGACGAGGAGCCGGTCGTCCTCACGTGGCGGAACTCGCTTTTCGATCTTGACGTTACGGAGAGCTTCAATACCGGAAACGGAAAGCTGATTCAGGACGGGGTGATCTTTGCCGATCCCCGCGGGCTGCCACCGCCGCAGGTGACGAAGGGGGAGGTGGAGGATCTCTACCACACCGGCGGCCCTTTTTCCGCACACGGGTTGAACAGACCCTTCCGCCGTATCGTATACCGGGTCTCCGATGCCGGAACCCCTAAAATGAAGCTTGGCAACCGGATGGTGGATTTTAAACAGGTAGTGGGATTCGGGGGGTCGGTCGTCCTCACCGCCTCATACCCCAGGCGATTTGAACTCTTTATCCGATAAGGGATATATGCTGAAACAGCGAAACGATTTGCGCAATTTGGCCATCATCGCCCACGTCGACCACGGCAAGACCACACTGGTTGATGCCATGCTCTGGCAGAGCGGGGTCTTCCGTGAGAACGAACAGGTGGCCGAACGGGTCATGGACAGCCTGGACCTCGAGCGGGAGAAGGGCATCACCATCATGGCCAAGAACACCGCCATCGTCTACAAGGGCACGAAGATCAACATCGTGGATACGCCCGGGCATGCGGATTTCGGCGGCGAGGTCGAGCGAACCCTCAACATGGTGGACGGGGTCATGCTGCTGGTGGATGCCACGGAGGGGCCGCTGCCACAGACGCGCTTCGTGCTCGGCAAAGCCCTGGCGCGCGGGCTGCCCCCCATCGTGGTCGTCAACAAGATCGACCGGCCGGACCGGCGCATCAACGAGGTGCTGGACGAGATCTACGATCTGTTCATCGATCTGGATGCCACCGAGGAGCAGCTGAACTTCCCCGTGCTCTACACCAACGCCAAGGCCGGCATCGCCCTGACCGATCCGGAGGCCCAGGGGCGGGGCCTCATGCCGCTCTTCGAGGCCATTCTCGCCTCCATTCCCGCCCCGGCGATCGATCCCGAGGCCCCGCTGCAGTTTTTGGTCACAAACCTCCAGCACAGCGACTATGTCGGCCGCATCGCCATCGGCAAAGTCGTGAACGGCACGCTGAAAAAGGGCCCGGGGGTCGCCCTGCTCAAACCGGACGGCACCCGCCGCGACGTCTCCCTCACTGCCGTCTACACGTATGAAAGCCTCAACCGAGTCGAGCAGGAGACGGTGGCGGCCGGGGACATCGCCGCTGTGGCCGGGGTGGAGGGCATCTTCATCGGCGACACCCTTGGCGACCCCCTGGACCCGCGGCCGCTCCCGGCGATCACGGTCGAGGAACCCACCATCGCCATGGTGTTCTCGGTCAACACCTCGCCCCTGGCGGGCAAGGAAGGCCGCTATCTCACCTCCCGGCACATCAAGGACCGCCTGGACAAGGAGCTGCTCTACAACGTGAGCCTGCGGGTCGAACCGGCCGAAAGCAAGGAGTCTTTCCGGGTGAGCGCGAGGGGCGAGCTGCAGCTGGCCGTCCTGGTGGAAACCATGCGCCGGGAAGGCTTCGAGCTCTCGCTCTCGAAGCCCAGGGTCATCACGCGCCAGGTGGCGGGCAAAACCATGGAGCCCAAAGAGCTGGCGGTGGTGGATCTACCGGAGAAATTCATCGGGATCGTGACCGAAATGATGAGTGCGCGCCGCGGCAAAATGGTCAAAATGGTCAACAACGGGTTCGGCCGGGTGCGCCTGGAATTCGAGATACCCTCCCGCGGCCTGATCGGCTTTCGCAGCCAGTTCATGACCGACACCCACGGCACCGGGATATTGAACACGCTGATTGTCGGCCACACGCCCTATGCCGGCGAAATCAGCGGCCGGCCCAACGGGGTCCTGGTCTCGGATCGCGACGGCAAAGCCGTGACCTACGGCATCTTTCACCTGCAGCCGCGCGGCACCATTTTCGTCAGCCCCAACGACCCGGTTTACTCGGGGCTGATCGTGGGTGAAAACTCCCGGCCCCAGGACCTGTGGGTCAACGTCTGCAAGGAGAAGAAGCTCACCAACATCCGCGCCTCCGGTACCGATGAGGCCCTGCGCTTGATCCCCCCGCGGCAGTTCACCCTGGAGCAGGCCATGGAGTACATCAGCGACGACGAGCTGGTGGAAGTGACGCCCCAGTCCATTCGACTCCGGAAAATGAAGGCCCGCTGAGAGCCGACGGGCCGGAGACCTGATCGGCGGATCTATCGAATCACGGGCAGCACGCCGGATGAGCTGGACCGGCGGTAAATCTGCTCTGCGCCTCAACTTCGTCTAGTCACGTTCCAGGCGGAACCACACCTGGGCATCGAAGGGGATCTTCCCGTTTCGGTGCGGACCTTCCAACTGCGGCACGTTTTCAAACCCGCCGACCAGAACTTTTTCCACCGTCACGCCGGTGATGCGGTAGCCCTGCCGCCGCAGGGGGGCTTCTATTTCCCGAAGGACCTCGGACGAGAAGAGCTGATCGGCTACGTAACGGTTGATGTTTGCCCCCATCGGCTTTCCCGAGCCGGCATCCCAGCCCGGGTCACAGGCGGTGCGCAGTGCCAAAAATTGCACCAGCCAGGGATAGTCGATGAGGCGGCCGATGGCGAGCGAGGTGAACCGCCTCTCAGCCAAGGCGGTGTTGGGGCCTGAGAAGACCTGCTCCAAAACGCGGCGCATATCGGCCTTTTCGATGCGGCAGGATCGATGGCTCGGGTGGCCGGCGCGCAGCCGCAGGCTCGGCCAATTGTCGGCCGCCCCCAGGCTCAAGGTGCACTCCCCCGCCGGCACCGACGCGATGATGGTCTCGTTTGCCGGGCATGGGGCGGCCGCCAGCAGCAGCACCCCTGCGAGAAGCGCCTGCCCGAAACGCATGACGCTGCGCATCGTCTTCCCCTGCTTCGCGCATTTCAACGCTGTTCGCGCCGGTCGTTTAATCACGGCAAATGACGCCGGATAGCCGCTCGACCCCCTGGATGAGATCGGGCGTGTCGTAAAAGGCGAAGCTCAGCCGCAGATAGTTTTTAAGCCCTTGGCGGCTCGAGAAGCTCGACCCCGGCATGAACTCGACCTGCTTAACCCTGGCGCGCCGGAGCAATTCCCGGGTGTCGGTCTCTTCGGGCATCTTGACCCAGATGAAAAACCCGCCGCCGGGTTGTTGAAAATCAATGCGGCCGGCAAGCTGCTCGCGCAGGGCCGCGCACATGGCAGCCATCCGCTCGGAATAGGTTTGGCGGAGCAGGGCCAGGTGTTCGGCCAGCAAGCCCAGCTCGATGGCGCTGCGCACAACCCCGGAGGTGAAGGGGTTGAGCCCGCCGCCGCTGTCGAGAAGCCCGCATTGGACCATGCGCTCGATGATCGCCGGGGAGGCTTGGAGCCAGCCCAGGCGCAACCCCGGCGCCAGGATCTTCGAAAAGGAGCCGAGCGAAATGATGTTGGCTGTAAGGCTGAACCCGACCATGGGGGGCGGCGGGGCCGGTGCGTAGGAAAGCGGATGGTAGACTTCGTCGGCCACCACCAGCAAGTCGTAGCGCCGGCTCAGCTCAGCCAGCTGTGCGCGTCGGGCGGCTGAAAGACAAACGCTGCTCGGATTGTGGTAGGTCGGAATGGTGTAGAGAAACGCCGGGCGCGTGCGCTTGAGTTCCGCTTCCAAAGCTTCGATGATCAACCCGTCGGCGTCCATCGGCAAGGCCACCGGCTTCAGCCGGTGATCCGCGAAAATCTTGCGGGCCAGAAAATAGGTCGGTTCCTCGACGAAGATGGTGTCTCCCGCCGTGGCAAACAGCGTGCACACAAGGTCGATCGCCTGGGAAGCGCCGTTGGTAACCAGAAGGTGGCCCGGATCGACGGCCAAGCCGTAGATCGGCTCCAGCACTTCAGCCAGGACCCTCCGAAAACCACCGTCCCCTTGCTCAAAGCCGTAGGCGAGCAGGTGGGGGTCACGGCGACGGGCATACTCCGCAGAAGATTTCTCGATTATGTCAACCGGCAGCAGCCACGGGGAAGGCTGGCCGATGCCAAGGTCGATCATGCCGGTCGGGATCTGCTTTTGGGCGGACGAAGGCATCCTCATGGGGCATCCATACTACAGTCGCATGCGTTTGTGAATACGATCGGGGTTGGCCTTGGGCAGCCCTTCAATTTACCCTTGACATGCTTCGGCCCTTTTGTCATAGTCGCGCCGGTTCCAACAACGTCAGCCGTACCTTATGAGCGCCATGATCTGCAAAAACATCCGTCGTCGCCGTAACCGTACCAGCCGGCTCGGGCCGGGTGTTTTCTGCGTTGGAGACGAGTAACGCAACCGATCTTTAAAGCGCAAAAAACCCCGGCCTCGGCCGGGGTTTTTTTTATCCGAAAACCGGCGTTTCCGGAAACGATCAACTGGAAGACCTAAGGTCTGTCAACTCAACAGTTCAGGGGGAAGATGCGAAATGGCAAAAGAGACGGCAAAAAAGGTGGTGCTCTCCTACAGCGGGGGACTGGACACATCGGTGATCGTGCCCTGGCTCAAGAACAACTGCGGCGGCTGCGAAGTGATCTGCTTCACGGCCGATCTCGGCCAGAACGAGGATTTGAGCGGCCTTGACAAAAAAGCGGTCGCCTCCGGGGCGAGCAAGCTGATCATTGCCGACCTGCGGGAGGAATTTTTGCAGGACTATGTCTTTCCCACCTTGCAGGCGGGAGCCGTCTATGAGCGCGACTACCTGCTCGGCACCTCCATGGCCCGGCCCCTGATCGCCAAGAAGCTCGTCGAAGCGGCCGAGGCCGAAGGCGCGGACGCGGTCTCGCACGGCTGCACCGGTAAGGGCAACGACCAGGTGCGTTTCGAGCTCACCGTGATGGCCCTTAACCCCAAACTCAAAGTCATCGCCCCCTGGCGGGAGTGGGAGATCAAAAGCCGCGAGGATGCCATTCGCTACGCCCAGAAACACAATGTGCCGATCGCTCAAACCGAGAAGGACATTTACAGCCGCGACAGCAACATCTTCCACCTCTCCCACGAGGGCGGCGTCCTCGAGAACCCCTGGAACGAACCCGAGGAGAAAATGTACCAGCTCTCGGTGAGCCCGGAGAAAGCGCCGGATACGCCGGAGGTTATCGAGATCGGCTTCGAGAAGGGCAACCCCGTCGCCCTCAACGGGGAGCGGCTCTCCGCCGTCGAACTGTTCACCCGCTTGAACGCACTGGCCGGGAACCACGGAATCGGCCGGGCCGACATCGTGGAAAACCGGCTGGTGGGCATGAAGAGCCGCGGCGTCTACGAGACCCCGGCCGGCACCGTCCTGCTGCGCGCCCACCAGGCCATAGAGAGCATCTGCCTCGACAAGCACACCATGCGCTACAAGGACGCCGTAGCCGTCAAGTATGCCGAGCTCGTCTACAACGGCCTGTGGTTCTGCCGGCTGCGCGAGGCTCTTGACGCCTTTGTGCGCACCACCCAGCAGAACATCACCGGCACCGTACGGTTGAAGCTCTACAAGGGCAACATCATCATGGCCGGCCGCAAGAGCCCGTTCAGCCTCTACCGCGAGGACTACGCCTCCTTCGGCGAGGAGGACGTCTACAACCAGATGGACGCTCACGGCTTCATCCAGCTCTTCGGCCTACCGCTCAAGGTCGAGGCCCTGCTCGCCATCGACGGCGGCGGCGAGAGTCGTTATCGCAAGCCCGACTATGATCGGTTCAAGCGAGATTAATGAAGTCGTGTTTGGTATCTGAGTGTTTGGTATTTGGGGTTTGGGGTTTGGGGTTTGGGCTTGGGGGGTTGGATTTTTAGCTGAACTCAAAACACTCAACACCAAAAACTAAAAGTGAAAAGGAATAAATGCATGCAAGCGCGTTTGCTTCTTTCGGATGGCACCCATTACGAGGGCTTGTCCTTCGGCAAGGAGGGCACGGCCATCGGCGAGGTGGTCTTCCACACCGCCATGTGCGGCTACCAGGAGATCCTGACCGACCCCTCCTACCACTACCAGCTGGTCACCATGACCTACCCCCAGATCGGCAACTACGGGGTGAACCCCAAGGACTTCGAATCGCGCAAAATTTTCGCGGCCGGGTTCATTGTTCGCGAGGTGAGCCCGATCGTAAGCCACTGGCAGGCCAACCGCTCACTCGACGACTATCTCAAGTTTCATGCGGTGGTCGGGATCCACGACATCGACACCCGCGCCCTCACCCGACATTTGCGCACCCACGGGGCCCAGATGGGCATGATCACCACTTCGAGATCACCGCTGCCCGCCCTGCTGGAGACACTGCACGGCGGCAAGACGCTGGTCGGCCGCGACATCGTTAAAGAGGTCTCGACCGAGCAGACCTATGCTTGGCCGCTGGGACCGGAGCCGGAGCCGATGGCGAAAAAAAGACATCGCGTGGCGGTCTACGACTTCGGGGTGAAGTTCTCCATCCTGCGCTCGCTTTACAAATCCGGCTGCGAGCTGGAAGTCTTTCCGGCGCAGACGCCGTCCGAGACGATCCTCGCCTGGAACCCGGACGGGATCTTCCTCTCGAACGGCCCGGGCGACCCGGAGCCTGTGGACTATGCGGTGGCCTCCGTCCGCGCCCTTCTCGGCAAGAAACCCATCTTCGGCATCTGCCTGGGCCACCAGATTCTCGGCCTGGCCCTGGGCGGCCGGACGACCAAGCTTAAATTCGGCCACCACGGGGCCAACCACCCGGTGAAACATCTGCCCACCGGCGCGATCGAGATCACCTCCCAGAACCACGGGTTCATCGTCGACATCGACAGTCTGCCCAAGGACGAGGTCGAGATCACCCACATCAATCTGAACGACCACACCCTGGAGGGCATGCGCCATCGCCGGCTCTCCGCATTTTCGGTACAGTACCACCCCGAGTCGGCCCCTGGGCCCCATGACAGCCAATACCTCTTCGACCACTTCATCAAGGAGATGGACGAGTTCAATGCCTAAACGCAAAGACATCAAGCGCATTCTCGTGATCGGTTCCGGACCCATCGTCATCGGCCAGGCCTGCGAGTTCGACTACTCCGGTACCCAGGCCTGCAAGGCGCTGCGGGAGGAAGGCTTCATCATCATCCTGGTCAACAGCAACCCGGCCACGATCATGACCGACCCGGAGTTTTCCGACCGCACCTACATCGAACCGCTGACCCCCGAGGCGGTGGCCAGGATCATCGAAAAGGAACGACCCGATGCCCTGCTGCCTACCCTGGGCGGGCAGACGAGCCTGAACCTGGCCGTGGCGCTCGCCACAAACGGCGTGCTCGAGGAGTACGGGGTCGAGCTGATCGGAGCCAATCTACAAACGATCCAGCTGGCCGAGGACCGCGAGCTGTTCCGAAACGCCATGCGCGAGATCAACCTGGCCGTGCCCGACGGCGGTATCGTCAAAACAGTGGAGGCGGCCATCCGGCTCTCGGAGCAAATCGGCTTCCCCCTCATCATCCGGCCCTCCTACACCCTGGGCGGCATCGGCGGCAGCGTGGTCTACAACCGCGAGGAGTTCCCCGCCGCCGCCCGTTGGGGGCTGTCGGCCAGCCCCGTGCATGAAATTCTAATCGAGAAGTCCGTGCTGGGCTGGAAGGAGTACGAGCTGGAGATCATGCGCGACAAGGCGGACAATTTCGTGATCGTCTGCTCGATCGAAAATTTCGACCCCATGGGCATCCACACCGGCGACAGCATCACGGTCGCACCGGCGCAGACCCTGACCGATGTGGAGTACCAGAACATGCGCGACGCCGCCAAGAAGATCGTCGCCCGCATCGGGGTCGAAACCGGCGGGGCCAACATCCAATTTGCGCTCAACCGCGAGACCGGGGAGATGGTGGTGATCGAAATGAACCCGCGGGTCTCCCGCAGCTCGGCCCTCGCTTCCAAGGCCACCGGCTTTCCCATCGCCAAGATCGCCGCCAAGCTGGCGGTCGGCTACCTGTTGGATGAAATCCCCAACGACATCACCCGCAAGACCCCGGCCTGCTTCGAGCCGGCCATCGACTACGTGGTGGTCAAGATCCCGCGCTGGGATTTCGACAAATTTCCGGGCAACGACCAGCGGCTGACCTCCCAGATGAAATCGGTGGGTGAGGCCATGGGCATCGGCCGCACCTTCAAGGAAGCACTCAACAAGACCCTGCGCTCGCTTGAAAACGGCTGGTCCGGGTTCCATGCCCGCGACAACGCCGCAATCAGCCGCATGACCCGTCCGGCCCTGATGGACGATCTGCGCTCGGGCACCGCAGACCGCATTCTCAAAATCTGGCATGCGCTGACGATCGGGGTCACCCCCCAGGAGATCTGCGCCATCACCGGGATCGACATCTGGTTTCTCGAGAACCTGCGCCAGCTCGTGGAGTTCGAAACCGTCATCACGCGCGAATTTGCCGAACGCCACACCCTGCGGGCCGAGACCCTGCGGCGCGCCAAGCGCATGGGGTTCTCCGACACGCATCTGGGGATTCTAACAGGCAAAAGCGAGCGAGAGATCCGCAGCATCCGCAAATCCGCCGGGGTCCTTCCGTCCTACAAAATCGTCGACACCTGCGCCGCAGAGTTCGAATCATTCACGCCCTATTTCTACTCCACCTACGATGCGGAGAACGAGTCCACCCCTTCCTCCGGGCGCAGCAAAGTGGTGATTCTGGGCGGGGGGCCCAACCGCATCGGGCAGGGTATCGAGTTCGACTACTGCTGCGTCCACGGGATCATGGCCCTGCGAAAGCTTGGGATCGAAGCCATCATGATCAACTGCAATCCGGAGACCGTGAGCACCGACTACGACGTGGCCGACAAGCTCTACTTCGAGCCGCTGACCTACGAGGATGTGCTCAACGTGATCGAGCTTGAAAAGCCCGACGGGGTCATCATCCAGTTCGGCGGCCAGACCCCGCTCAAGCTTGCGCTGCCGCTGGAGAAAGCCGGAGTCGCGATCTGGGGCAGTTCCCCGGACTCGATCGACCTGGCCGAAGACCGAGACCGTTTTGGCGCCCTGCTGGACGCTTTGGATGTCGCCCACCCCCAATATGCCACAGCCTCATCGGTGCAGGAGGCGCTCGAGGTCGCCGGAAAAATCGGGTTTCCGCTCATGGTCCGGCCCTCTTATGTGCTGGGCGGCCGCGCCATGGAGATCGTCTACGATATGGCCTCGCTTGAAAACTACATGCACCGGGCGGTCAAGGCCTCCGATGAACATCCTGTACTGCTCGACCGTTTTCTGGAGGATGCCTACGAGTTCGACGTGGATGCCATCTCCGACGGCGAGCACACCGAAATCTGCGGCCTGATGCAGCACATCGAGGAGGCGGGGGTCCACTCCGGGGACAGCATGGCGGTCCTACCGCCCTACCTGCTCAGCCGCGAACAGCGGGCCGACATCGTCGAGACCACCCGCGCAGTGGCAAGCCACCTCAAGGTGAAAGGCCTCATCAACATCCAGTTTGCGATCCTTTACGACACGCTTTACATCCTGGAGGTGAACCCGCGAGCCTCGCGCACGGTCCCCTTTGTCAGCAAGGCGACCGGGATTCCGGTCGCCAAGCTGGCCGTCCAGGTCATGGCCGGGAAAAAACTGGAGGATCTGGGCGCCCGTTTTGCCGCCCCGACGGACTATGTGGCGGTGAAGGAGTCGGTGATGCCCTTTGACCGGTTCGACAAGGCCGACATCTTTCTCAGGCCCGAGATGCGCTCCACCGGCGAGGTCATGGGCATCGCGCCCACCTTCGGCAGCGCGGTCATGAAGGCCTTTCAGGCAACCGGTGTCGACATCCCCAAGACCGGCAAGGTGTTCCTGAGCGTCAACGACAATGACAAAGCCCGGATTGTGCCCATCGCGGAAAATCTGCACAAACTGGGCTATGAGCTGGTGGCCACCCACGGCACCGCCGCCAACATCGCCGGTCGGGGCATCCCGGTAAAACCGGTGCTGAAGGTAAGCGAAGGTCGCCCGAACGTGGTGGACGACATCAAAAACGGCACCATCAGCCTGATTATCAACACGCCGCTCGGCTACCGCGCGCGCCAGGACGAGTACGCTATCGGCTGGACGGCCATCAAGTACCGGGTGCCCTTCATCACAACCCTCTCGGCGGCCGAGGCCATCGTGCGCGGCCTCAGGGCCAGTCACCGGGCCCCGCAGGAGTACTGCTGTTTGCAGGAGTTTTATCAAATCAGGCATAACGTTTAAAGTCGAAGGCAAAGCACAGGGTCGGCTGGCAGAAAAAATGGGCCTCCCCGCACTCCTGCCATTACCCTATGCCCCACGCTTTTTTAAAAAGGTACTGCCATGTCTTCCGATTACGTCGAACCGCCGTCGAAAGATGCGCCGGACAAGGGAAATGTGGACGTCACCTACCCCGATGCGATCAACGGGGAGGAGGAACCCCACTTCCCCATCCGCAAGGCGCGGGTGCCGGACGTGCAGGAGCTGCTCGAGCTCGTGAACGGCTTTGCCGCCCAGAACCTGATGCTCCCCCGCGGCCCACAGTACATTTTTGAAAATATCCGCGATTATGCGGTGATTATCGACGACACCGCCGTCGGCCGGATCGTGGCCTGCGGCAGCCTGCATATCCTCTGGGGTGACATGGCCGAGATCCGCTCCATGGCAATTCACCCGGATTACCAGCACCGCGGGCTCGGCCGGCGGATTGTGGACTATCTCAAAGAAGAGGCGAAACATCTCGGCATCAAAAGTCTCTTCACCTTCACGCTCTCGGAGGTTTTTTTCGCCCGTTTAGGGTTTACCCGCAAGCTGCGCGACGAACTGCCGCCCAAGGTCTGGGGAGAGTGCAGCCGCTGCCCGAAGTATTTCAAGTGCGATGAGGTAGGGATGATGCTGGAGATATAAAGGGTTCACGGTTCACCGTTGGGACGGTGGTGGGTGAGATGAGGAACGCCTGGCGCGACGGGAAAACGCTCACCGAATCAGCAGGGGGAGTCTTGCCCGATCAATTTTCTTTGACGTGTTTCACCAGATGCCCCAGCTCCGGGAAGATGAGCCTGTTGCAGGCAAGCTTGCAGGCGTTGAGGCTGCCGGGCATGCAGAAGACGACGGTCGAGCCGATGACGCCCGCCGAGGCGCGGGACATGATGGCGGCCGAACCGATCTCCTGCATGCTGAGCTGGGCAAAGAGCGGCCCGAAGGCGGAGAGCGTCTTGGTGAACATGGGGTTGACCGACTCGATGGTCACGTCGCGCGGGGCAAGCCCGGTCCCCCCGGTCATGAGCAGGATTTCGGGCGCGTTGTTTTCCACGATCTCGCGCACGGTCATGGTGATGGCGGCCGCATCGTCGGCAACCACCCGGTGGATGAGCACCTCGTGGCCGAGCGCCTCGGCCTGCTCCCTGATCCAGTGGCCGCCCACATCCTCCGCAAGCGTGCGGGTGCTGGAGAGCGAGAGGATGGCGATGGTCACTTTTTTTGGCGTCGCCTGCTTGTGTTCAACGGTCCCCATGGTGCGTTTTCCTAATCATTCCAATCGGTTTTTGATATCAGACGGTTTTTCATCCTAATTCTTGACAAAATCACCGCATCAGAACCACTTGCTCACTTCAACTGGCTATCCTTGCTGGCGCGCCGATTAAACGCTGTGGGGGTTGTCTGCTGTTTTTCAATCTCTGCCTGGCAGCTGACGCAAAGACGAACTCCTGGGAGCGCTTTGCGACGGGCGTCTGGAATTACAGACTCGCATTGCTCACAATGAACTGAGCCCTCGCCGTCAGGCAACCGACTTCTAGCCAGCGATACGCCGTCTTCTACGCTGGCGTCAATTTGATCCTGCACCCCTCCATCGCGGGTCCAACCACCAGCCATGCTGAGCTCCCACACCTACAGGTTCGTCTGGATGCAATATCAAAACGGAAATTAAAGGCCAATCCCATTATGCAACTGATAAAAATTAGTGTAAAGGTCTCGCGGGTGCGGCCGGGGTGGTCTGAGCCGATCTGCCGTAGCAACAGCAGCGCCGTCGAATCGTTTATCTCCAAGACCACGGCCGGTTCTGCGGCGACGCAACATGGGGGATGTAAGCCGGCCTGCAGACCATCCCTTGATTTCACCTCGCAAGTCTCATATCTTGGCGCTTCCCCAGGCGTTTCATGGCTCGACGCCTTGCGGTAGATTCAGGTTACCAAGAAAGCAGCGGGGCGCAAGTGAAATATTCGTATTCAGGGGTGATCCTTGCGGGCGGGCTGGGATCCCGCTACGGAGGGGATAACAAGGCGTTTCTCAGCATCGGCGGGGTGCGGATAATCGACCGCCTGTTTGAGATTTTCTCGGGGCTGTTCGATGAAATCATCATCGTCACCAATCAGCCGCTCGATTTCCTGGACTGGAACGCCTTGATCGTCACGGATATTTTCCCGGCCCGTAGCTCCCTGACCGGTATTCACACGGGGCTGTTTTATGCCAGCCGCCCGTTTGCATTTTTCTCGGCCTGCGACACCCCGTTCCTCAAACGAGAGGTGGTCGAAACGGTCCTGGAACACATCGGTCCTGCGGACGACCTGATCATCCCCAAGACGTCCGCAGGATTGGAGCCCCTGTGTGCAGCCTATTCCCGCCGCTGCCTGAAGCCGGCAGAGGACCATATCCGGGCGAACAAATTAAAAATTCAGTTGGCACTTCAAAAAACCCGGATCAAATATGTAACGGAGGCCATCCTGCGCCAAAAGGACCCGAACCTGATCTCCTTTTTCAATGTCAACACGCCGGAGGACCTGGCGCACGCCAAAACGCTCGCAGCTGAGGGCGCACTGAGGTAGGACCCATGGACATCGCAGGAATGATGGCTCAGATCCGCCGGCACCCGGACTTCAACAAGGCGGGGATGATTTTGGTTCACAACGGCGTTGTACGCGAGACCTCCCGCGAGGGCCGCCGGGTCAAGGGGCTGAAAGTCGCCGTCGACCACGAGCGTTTAGAGCTAATCCTGGCCGAGCAGAAAAAGCGGCCCGGCATTATCGACATCCGCGTGGAGATTGAACAGGATCGCTACCTGGCCGTGGGCGATGACGTCATGATCCTGGCCGTGGCCGGGGATATCCGCGAAACCGTCATCGCCGTCCTCGCAGACACTCTGAATCTGATCAAAAAAACGGTGACCTCGAAGACGGAATTTTTTTCATGATGCCGGCGCCGGAGCCTGCTGGAAGAGTGCCGGCGCGCCCAAATTAAAAAAACACCGGCACTCCTGTTGAACACCCAGTTTAGATCATCATTGCACGTGCGCGTGCAGCTTCATGTCTTTATAGCCCTGAAAGTGCCCACTCTGCAGCCCGGCGGGCGTGAAGCCTCGTCGTGTCGAAGAGGGGAACTTCGCACTCCTGCCGCTCGATCAAAAGCGAAATTTCGGTGCAGCCCAGAATTACGGCCTCGGCCCCCTGCGCCACCAGCCGCTCGATGACCTTGACATAGTCGCGGCGCGAGGCCTCGACCATTTTCCCCAGGCAGAGCTCATCGAAGATCACGCGATGGACCCTGGTGCGCTCCTCGGAATCCGGGATCAGCACTCTCAATCCGTGGCGGTCCTGCAGCCGGTCGCGGTAGAAGGGCTGCTCCATCGTAAAGCGGGTCCCGAGCAGGCCGACCGTCCTGAGCCCCGCCTGCTTGATCGCATCGGCGGTCGGGTCGATGATGTGGAGAAACGGGATGCCCACGGCGGCCTCGATGGCCCCGGCCACCTTGTGCATGGTGTTCGTGCAGAGGACCAGAACGTCCGCCCCGGCCGATTCGAGCAGGGCCGCTGCCGTGGCGAGCGCGACAGCCACTGCCTCCCACTCCTCGCGCTGCATGAGCTGCTCGATGTCGTGGAAGTCGACGCTGTACAATATAATTTTCGCGGAGTGCAGCCCGCCTAAGCGCTCCCGCACCGCCTCATTGATCAGGCGGTAGTACGGCACCGTCGACTCCCAGCTCATGCCCCCGATCAGACCGATGGTTTTCATTAGGAACCTCCGGTGCGCTGCACATCCGGCCGGAGCTGCAGGCGGTCGATCGCCAGGCGGCGGTTTTCAAGGGAGGGGAGCTTTTTCCGGACCGCGCGGATCCGCTCCGGGTCGACACGGCCGGTGATGAGCGCCTCCCCCTCACCGGCGCCGATGACCTGGATGCCGAAGGGGTCGAAGAGCGCGCTCCGGCCGCAGAAGGAGGGCCCCACCAGGTTGCAGCCGGCCACATAGAGGGTGTTTTCGATGGCCCGGGCCTGCAGGAGTGTCGTCAAGTGCAGCTCCTTCACCGGCCCCTGGTACCAGGCCGAGGGCACCACGATCAGCTGCGCCCCGCTTAGGGCCAGATGGCGGAAAAGCTCCGGAAAGCGCAGGTCGTAGCAGATGGCGACCCCGACCCGCACCCCGTCCATTTCCACCACCGGCGGCAGGGCATCGCCGGGCGCCATCGAGTCCGATTCGCGCACGTTGAGGGCGTCGAACAGGTGGACTTTGCGATAGGCAGCCGGCGTTCGGCCTTCGGGGAAAAAGGTCCGGGCGACATTGAAAACGCGACGATGGTCCGGACCGGCCTCCCAGCAGCCGGCCGTTATATGAATCCCGGTCTTCGCCGCCAACGCGGCCAGGCCTTTCGCAAACGCCCCGCCGTCATCGCCGACAATTCGGAGCGGGAGGCGTTCCGGGGATGGCAGCCCCATGAACATCTCGGGAAAGACCAGCAAATCGGCCCCGCGCCCGGCGGCCTCGTTAGCCATGGTTTGAGCCTTCTCCAAATTGGCCCGCGGGTCCGAAGTGGTTTCAACCTGGGCCAGTGCGAGAGTGAAACCCGTCTTCATTTCGGCGGCTCCTAAAAGGGGGCGAGGATGTTAACAGCATCACCAAGGGCGGCTACGATGTGTCATAACATCACGTTGCGCCTTTGGTAAAGCACCAAGGTTGCCGTTGACAGACTCTCTACTCCGATTGATCAGACCTACCAGGAGGCCTTGGATGAATTCAAGCGCCGGAGGACCAGGTGAGCCCCCGTGATCGAAAACGGCCGGCTTGTCGGAATTGGCTTTGTCCGCGAGCTGTGGGCGTTGTCCAATCGAGGTCCTGTGGACGAAAAAGAGTTGATGCCTCGATCGGGAGCCCTGCTGCACATCCTGCGTTTTCCTTTTGCTTGACAATAACGTGCCTAAAATTTAAGTCTGACCGAGTTAAGGTTATACGCTGCGTCGAAGCGGCCTTGGCTGCGATGGCCGAACTTTTACAGCGATCTTTCCGGCAAAATCCCATGCCCTTGAGCGCATCCATGCGTTTTTGATACCCATCAACGACCAGCGAGCCAACCTTGCAGGGGTGAGACTCCGATGGCAGACTTCACGCATCTCGACAAAGAGGGCCACGTCCGCATGGTGGACGTGACCGACAAGGCGGCCACCGTTCGCACCGCAGTAGCCGGTGCCAGGGTCCACATGCGGGCGGACACCTTCGCGCTGATCCGCGACCAGAAGGTCAAGAAGGGCAACGTGCTCGAAACCGCACGGATCGCCGGAATCATGGCCGCCAAGCGGACCGCGGATCTCATCCCCATGTGCCACCCCCTTAACATCACCCACGTCCAGATCGATTTCATCCCGGAGGAAAAAGCGCATGCGATCGGCATCCGAGCCGGTGTGCGGGCACTGGACCAGACCGGGGTCGAGATGGAGGCCCTCACCGCCGCCGCCGTGGCGGCGCTGACGATCTACGACATGTGCAAATCCCACGACCGGGACATGGCCGTATCCGAGATCCTGCTAATCGAGAAGACCGGGGGCAAAAGCGGGACCTACAAAAGGCAGGAGCGCTCATGATCCATCCCCCTGAAAAATGGCGATGGTCCGGGTGGGCGATCGTCTGTATCATGGCGCTTTGCCTCTTGGCCGGTTGCCAGGCACCTCCCAAGATCCCGCCCCCCCCGATCAGCCCGCCGACGGCGGAAACAGCCCTTAAACGCCTCGAACCCGACGCCTACCCCAATTTTACCGACGACCTGGACTATGAGGGCCTTGAGCGCGCCCTGGTCCGGAGCATCGCCTACCTCCAAACAGCCGCTCCGGAGCGAACGTTTCGATTCGGCCCCGACTTATACGACGCCGACCATGTTTTAAAATCGCTTCAGCACTTCCAGGGCTTCATCCGGACCAGGCCCCCGGCCCGCAGCCTGCAGCAGTTCATCCGAAACGAGTTCCGAGTTTACCAGTCCGTCGGCCGGGACGCTCAGGGCCAGGTACTCTACACCGGCTATTACGAGCCGCTGCTCAAGGGCAGTCTTGACCGACGGCCGGGGTTCTCCTATCCGGTCTATCCCCGGCCCGATGACCTGGTCACGATCGATCTGGGGTTGTTTTCCGAAAAGTTTAAGGGAGAGGCGGTCGTCGGCCGCCTAACCGAGCGCAAGGTGATCCCCTATTACGAACGCCGCGAAATCACGGAGGACGGAGTCCTCTACGGCAAAGCGGAGCCGATTGCGTGGGTCGAGGACCCGGTGGATCTTTTCTTTCTGCACATCCAGGGGTCCGGTCGGATTGCACTCGAGGACGGCCGCATCCTCCATGTCAACTACGATGCCAAGAACGGTCGTGCTTACCGCAGCATCGGGCAGCTGCTGATCGACGAGGAGCGCATCACCCGCGACGAAATGTCCATGCAGCGCATCAAGGCCTATCTCAGGGAGAACCCTTTCGAGGTTAAGCGGGTGCTCAACCACAACCCCAGCTTCGTTTTTTTCAGGATCGTCCCCGACGGTCCTCTTGGCGCGTTGAACGTTACACTGACCCCGGGTCGCTCGCTTGCGCTGGACTTGAAAATGTTCCCGCCCGCCGCGTTGGCCTTCATTGAAACCTCAAAGCCGGTCGGCGATGCGTTCGGCCGGGTCCAGGCGTGGATGCCCTGCCACCGGTTCGTCCTGAACCAGGACACCGGGGGCGCCATCACGGGGCCGGGGAGGGCAGATGTCTTCTGGGGCAGCGGCCCCTATGCCGAGCTTGCCGCAGGCCACCTCAAACACCCGGGAACGCTTTATTTCATCGTGCTCACGCCCGAGGCGGCTTCGCCTTGACAGGGATTCGCCGACACAGTAAAGATAAGTCCTTCGAATGTCCCGGCTAAGGGACATGACTTTTTTCGACCTCGTCTGGAGTTGCCCATGTTCGGCATCGGCATGCCCGAGCTCATCCTTATAGCCGTAGTGGCGTTGATCGTCCTCGGCCCCAAAAAACTGCCCGACCTGGCGAAATCCATGGGCCGCGCCGTGCGCGAATTTAAAAAGGCCACCAGCGAACTCAAGGAGACCCTGCAGGTCGACAGTGAATTCTCCGAGGTCAAGAAAGCCTTCACCGATTTTCACTCGGACGTGAACAAGACCCTCCAGGACGAGGCCGAACCGCAGGCGACGCCTGCAGCTGAATCGCCGGCACCGCCCGCCGATCCGGCTCTCCCTGCAGGTCCCGGCCCGGCCGAAGCCCCGCAGGAGCCGGGCACTCAGCAAAAACTGGACGATCTCAAGAAGGCGTTTGAAGCCTGGAGCGCCGAACGGCCGACGACCCCACCGGAAAAAGCCCCCGATCCGCCCCCGGCCGCCGAGGCGCCCCCGACCCAAGACCAAACCAAGCCTGCCTGAGCCCTGGCAAACCATGATGCGCGAAGATGAAAAACTTCCCTTCACCTCCCATTTGGAGGAGCTGCGCTCGCGGCTCATCAAAAGTGCCGTGGCGGTCGGGGTCGGGTTTGGCATCTGCTATGGGTTCAAGGAAATCCTTTTCGAAATCCTGATATTCCCCCTGATCCGAGTCATGCCCGAGGGCGGAAGCCTGATTTTTACCGGGCTGCCCGAAGCGTTTTTCACCTACCTCAAGGTGTCCTTCCTGGCCGGGATCCTGCTGGTCAGCCCGGTGCTGCTCTACCAGTTCTGGATGTTCGTGGCGCCGGGTCTGTACAAGAAAGAACGCCACCTGCTCGGGCCGGTCATCGCCATCACCTCGTTTTTTTTCATCGGCGGCGCACTTTTCGGCTATTTCGTGGTCTTCCCCTCCGGCTTCAAGTTTTTGCTGGGTTTCGGCACGGATTACATCCGCACCCTGCCCTCGATGCGCGAATACCTGGATTTTTCCACCAAGCTCATGATCGCTTTCGGTCTTGTGTTCGAAATGCCGGTGCTCTTGACCTTCCTGGCCCGGTTGGGGGTCACCTCCGTCGATGCCCTCAAGCGCAACCGGCGTTACGCGGTCATTCTATCCTTCGTGGTGGCCGCGTTCCTGACCCCCGACGTGGTCTCGATGCTGCTGATGGCCGTTCCCTTGATGATTCTTTATGAGGTCGCCATTTTAGGCGCCCGGCTGGTGACCCGGCGCAAGGAGGCCGCCGAGCACACCGAAAAAACGACGGTTTGACCCGGCATATGGTTTCAACTTGTTTGAATCGTCATTGACACGAGGACTTAACCTTGCTAAAAATACTTTACGGCGGTGTGCGCCAGCCAACGCTTTGAATGTGGTTGCTTTTGCTGGTACCGAGAGGGTTTGAACGGCGATCTTGTTTTTCGCCGTATTTGCTTCGAGTCGGGTCAAACGTAGGTCAGACCGGCAAGAACCACTAATCCATAAGGAGGCAGAGGAAGAGGACATGAAGAAGCGCATGTGGGTAACCGTTTTGGCGGTGGCGGTGTGTCTGCTCTTTGCGGCCGGCATCTACGCCAAGGTGGCGGATGTGATCAAGATCGAGCACAAGGCCTGCCCGAACACCAAAGGCCAGATCTCTTTCAGCCACAAGGCGCACGCCGAAGATTATGCCAAGAAGTACGCCAAGCTCTTCCCCAACGGGTGCGGCGACTGCCACCATGACGACAAGGGCAAACCGATCGCGGGCCTGAAGGACGACAGCAAGGTCGAAAGCTGCATCGCGTGCCACAAACAGTGCGGCGAGGCACCCAAGGGCAAAGATGCGCCCAAGCTCGACAAGAAGGCGAAGCTCGCCTACATCGCCGAGGCCTACCATGAGAATTGCACGAGCTGCCACCGGGCTTACAACAAGGAGTTCAAACCCGAGAAGAAGGCTCCGGTAACCTGCAACGACTGCCATCCGAAAAAGTAGAAAACCACTTAGCGGCTTAAGCGAGAAAACGGGCATCTAAAAAGATGCCCGTTTTCTTTCCTGAAATTTCAGTTCACTTCTTTCGCATTACGAGGCCCACCCAGTCGTCCTCCTCCGTCGACCACTCCCGCCAAAAACCTTCTTGCAGCGCCGATTCGATCGAGCTGATTTCCTCCGTACGAATCCCCGAAATAACAACGGCCGCTTTCGCTTCGGTGAGCAGGTCGATTCGCGGCGCCAGCTGCAACAGGGTCGGCAGACGCAGGTTGGCTGCGATCAGGACAAAGCGTTGGGAGATGCCCTCCACGGCGCGGTCGGAGACCTCGATCCGACCTTCCAGGCCGTTCAGGCGCACGTTCTCCCGCGCCTCCGCCACGGCGCACGGGTCGATGTCCAGGCCGATTCCGCCTGAAAACCCCAATTTCACGGCCGCGATGGCCAGCACCCCGCTGCCGGTTCCGATGTCCAGCACATTGCCCGCGGCTATGCCCGCATCCTGGCCCAAACCGTTCACCGCCGCCTCGATTGCCCGCAAAGCCAACCGGGTCGTCGGGTGCCGGCCGGCGCCGAACGATACGCCCGGCCGGATCCGAATGACGACGTCATCGGTTTCAGCGGAGAAGGCTCGACCGGGTGGGGCGAGCACGATCCTCCGGCCGACCCGCACGGCGCGGTCGAAGGAGGGTTCTAGGAAGGTGCGGCCATGATCGTGGGTGTAGGCCATCTCTCCTTCCGCCACCAGATCGCGGATAGCGGACTGAACGCTCTCTCTGGAAACCGCCACTTCCTGCGACAGGCGGTTCAGGATATCGACCGGGGTCCGGCGGCGGCCGGAAATGAACGCAAGGATCCTCCCTCGCAGAGTGCCGGGGGAATCGCCTTCAGCCTCTTTTTTTCCGGGATCGATACGCCGCGGCATTGCGCACCAGGCTGGTCGCCCAGTCCGGGGTGCCAAGGGCATGAATGTGGGTGTAAGTGGCGAGTACGTTCTTGTAGCAAATCCCGTCGCGATCCGCGTGGATGCCGACGCCGCGCCGCATTCGAAAGACCAGGTCGCTGTCCCGGCCGCCCCAGCGCACCACCCGCGAGTAATGGAATTCGTGGCCGCGGATCTCGGTTCCTGCCGGGTAATAGGGGTTTTCACCCTCCACGGCCAGGACCGTGTAGCCGTGCGCCTGGGGGCGTTTGAAAAGGGCGAAAGCGACCGGCAGAACCCCGGCCATCGCGTGGCGTTGCCCTCCCACTTCCAGCGCTTCACCCAGGTACATCAGGCCGCCGCACTCGGCATAGACCGGGAGCCCCTCCTCGACCAGCTCCCGCAGACACGAGCTGAAAGCCGTGTTGGCCGCCAGTTCCGGAGCGTGGGTTTCGGGGAACCCGCCGCCGATGTAAAGCGCATCGATCTCCGGCAGATCGCGGTCCACGAGGGGGCTCGCCACCACGGTTTCCGCCCCCGCCGCCGAAAGCGCATCGATGTTTTCCGGGTAGTAGAACTGGAAGGCCGAATCGCGCAGGAGGCCGATGCGAACACCACGAGGGCGACTCGCTGAGAGGGAGACCATACGGTTTTCCGCGGGGGTGGACCCGCACACCGGGTCGATCGACGGGGCCGAATGGCTGATGCGGCTGAAGGCCTCCAGGTCGATATACTGGGATGCCACCCGGGCGATGGCGCGGATGGAGTCCGCCGCCCAGCCGTGTTCGGGGGTAGGCACCAGCCCCATGTGGCGCTCGGGAAATATTTCACGGCCGAGTTTGGGCACCGCACCGATTACGGGAACCCCGCTGTAATGTTCGATGCTGCGTCGCAGGATGGACTCGTGCCGCGCCCCAGCGACCCGGTTCAGAATGACTCCGCGGATTGAAACCGCCGGGTCGAATCCGATGCAGCCGGTGACGACCGCCGCCATGGTGCGTGTGCTCTTGGTGCAGTCCAGGCACAACACCACCGGGGCCTGCAGGAGCTTGGCCAGCTCAGCCGTGCTGGTAACCCCGTCGAGGTCGATGCCGTCGTACAAGCCGCGGTTGCCTTCGATGACCGCACTGCCGGCCGCCGGGCTGTGGAGACAAAACGAGCGCCGGATGGTCTCGGCGCTCAGCAGGAAGGAATCCAGATTATAGCAGGGCCGGCCTGCCGCCAGGGCAAGCCAGCCCGCATCGATATAGTCCGGACCTTTTTTAAAGGGTGCAACCGAATTCCCTCGGGCCTTCAGGGCGGCGATGACCCCGATCGATACAACCGTCTTGCCCGAACCGCCGCGCAGCGCAGAGATGACCACCCGCGGAAAATTCGTTTCATGTGACTGCATGCATGCCTGATGGTCTGTGGGCCAGACGCCGGCGGGAGTTCAATCCTCGTGTTCGGCCGACTGCTGCTTCCCGGTCCCCTTCAGACCGTACATGGAGGTGCTGCCGCTGGACCAGTACTCCAGGGTGCCGTCGGTGACCATGTCGTTGATCAACTTTTTGGCCTCGCGGGGCTTCATTTCCAGAATCCCGGCCAGATCGTTGAAGTAGAACTTGGACTTGTTTTTAAGTTTCTTGGTGAGCTCCTCGACCACTTTGGCTTTGGCTTCCGCGTAATCCATGGGGTTCCTCGTTGGGTTGAAGTGCGGAGGGGCACCCGTGGGTGCCCCCCCGGAGTGGTGCACCCGTCCGTTTAGAATTTGAACTGGGTGGTCTGGCGCCAGGTGTAGTAAGCCGGATCGCGGAAATCGTCGATCAGGTGGTGGGTGAACGGCAGTTCGCATTTCTCGAAGAACCGTTCCCAGCCGATCCGCTCGGCCCACTCGCCCAGCCGTTCGTATTTGCGGGCAGCCTTGGCATACGCCTCGACGATCTTCTTGATCGTGGCGGTGGTCTGCGGCCAGCGCGGGGCCTCGTTCGGCAGGAAGGCCACGACGACCTTCGAGAACTTGGGCGCGCTGATGCGGTTGGAGACCTTGCCGCCCGCCATGATGACGATGCCGTCGCCTTCCTTGTCGGCCAGCGGCATGGCCGGGCACATGGTGTAGCAGTTGCCGCAGAACATACAGCGGTCGTTGTTGACGGCGACGCTGTTCACCTTCTGGCCGCCGATCTCCACCTTGGCCGGCTTGATGGCCGCCGTCGGGCAGGCCGCGATGGCAAGCGGAATTTCGCACATCTTGTCCAGGTACTCGTGGTCGAGCATGGGCGGTTTGCGGTGATAGCCCAGAATAGCGATGTCCGAGCAGTGCACCGCGCCGCACATGTTCAGGCAGCAGGCGAGCGACACCCGCAGTTTGGCCGGCAAGCGGCTGTTTTTGAAATCGTCAAACAGCACGTCCATGGTCGCCTTGACCGGGCCCGAGGCGTCGGTGGCCGGGGTGTGGCAGTGGATCCAGCCCTGGGTGTGGACGATGTTGGTGATGCCCGCCCCCGTGCCGCCCACCGGGAACTTGAAGCTGCCGCCGGCAAACTTGCGGCTCTCGAGGTCCTTTACCAGCGGATCGACCTTCTTCTCGTCGTCCACCATGAACTCGACGTTGTTGCGGGTGGTGAACCGCACGTGGCCGCCACAGTGCTTGTCGGCAATCTCGCAGATTTCGCGGATGTGAACGGTGGTCATGAGACGGGCACCGCCCACGCGCACGGTGAACACCTTGTCGCCGGACTCAGCCACATGGAAGAAGACGCCGGGCTTCATATACTCGTGATAGAGCCACTTGCCCTTGTTCTTGGCGATGAACGGCGGGTAGAACTCGTCGTATTTGCGCGGGCCGATGTCGGTGATGCGATTTTTCATCGGCTCCTTGGGATCGTAACCGGAAGATATAAATGCCATAGCTCGCCCCCCTTATCTCTGATGGTGTTTGCGGAATTCGTTGACGTCGCGCGTCCAGCCGCCCTCGACCTCTTCTTCCTTCCAGAAGATGTAGGGGTTGGACCTCGGCTCTTTGACGTGACGGGCATCGGGCGTAATGCCGGTGACCTCCAACAGTTTCTGGAGGCCCTGGCGCTTCATCAGCTCGCCCAGCCGCTCGCGGTTTTTGCCTTCCTCCATCCACCAGTCCCAGACCTTCTCGATAACGTCCTTGATCTCTTCGTAGGGCGCCTCGGCCTTGATGAAGGGCACAAGCAGCGAGCCCATCTGGGCGCCATCCAAGATCGGGGCCTTGGCGCCGGCCAGGATGGACAGGCCGCGGTCGTTGCCGATGTGCAGCGCGCGTGGCATGACGTTGATGCAGTGCATGCAGCGGTTGCATTCCTTGTTGTCGATCATCAGCTTCTTGCCTTCCATCCACATGCACTCCGTGGGGCAAAGCTTTATGACTTCCTTGTGGATGTCGAACTTGCCCCAGTCGCGGCCGGAATGCCCGCCGGCATTCGGTTTCAGCTCGCCGCCGATGTAGCCCTGAACGGCTTCCTGGTCGATGCGGATGTCGTCGCGCCAGGTGCCGATAAAGGACAAGTCGGACCGGGCGATAGAGGCCACACAGCAGTTGGGGCAACCGTCGAACTTGAACTTGAACTTGTACGGGAAGGCCGGGCGATGCAGCTCGTCCTGGTAATCATTGGTCATCTGGTAGCACAGGTCCTGGGTGTCGTAGCAGGCCCACTCGCAGCGCGCCGCGCCGATGCAGTCCGCAGGGGTGCGCAGGTTGGAGCCCGAACCGCCCAGATCCTGGTTGTACTTGTGGGTGAGTTCGAAAAAGATCTCCTCGAGCTGCTCGGTGCGGGTACCGAGAAAAATGATGTCGCCGGTGGATCCGTGCATGTTGGTCACACCGCTGCCGCGCAGGTCCCACAGGTCGCACAGCTTGCGCAGATAGTCGGTGGTGTAGAATTTGCCTCCTGGCTGGTTGATGCGCATGGTGTGAAAGTGGGCGACCCCCGAAAACTGCTCGGGCTGGTCGCAGTAACGGCCGATGACGCCGCCGCCGTAGCCGAAAACACCGACGATCCCGCCGTGCTTCCAGTGAGTTGCACCGTCTTTGTAGGAGAGCTCCAGCAGGCCCAGCAGGTCGTCGACGACATCCACCGGGATCTGGAATTCGATTTTCTGGGGGTTCTTCGCGCGCTCTTCGGCCAGCTGCTTCATATCGGACACGAAGCTCGGCCACGGCCCGCTTTCAAGCTGGTCCAGCAGGGGGGTTTTGTGTTTTGCCATTATCTACCTCCGTTTGAAGTGTGATGGGGACCTGGAAACGCAACCACCGCCAAACTGCGACAAAAAAAAGAATCACCTCCTCTCAACCTGTCGATGATGTTGCGGCCTTGTATTCGTATCCCAGCGGGAATGCATGGCAAAAGGTTAAGGTGTTGCTATAGAATTAAACCGGGTGCTTGTCAATAAAAAAGCAGCTGACCGACCCTATAGAGCCGTGTAAAATTGGCCATTTACGCTCATACCGCATCTTGAGGAACGATCCTGTAAAAAAGCTGCATATAGTGAGGGTTCAACGATTGGCCAACAACGAGGCAAGCAAGCAGACGTGCTCTTCCAGACAGCCGGATGCCAGGATCGGATCTGCAGCGCCGGGGGGAAACCGGGACAGCAGGCCGCGGCACAACTCCAGCAAGTGGTCCGGGCTGCAGGAGAAGGCGTAATGCCTGAAGAGAAGGTCCAAGGGCAGCGGCACCCCGGGAAGTTCCGGCTTTTCGGACAGGGACCAAAAAAAACCCTCCAGGCACCCCTCGACAGCGATGGGATCGGCCCAGGCGATTTCCCCAACACCGTCCAGCCGATCGAGCCGCATGCGGATCGTCGTGTCCAGGAAGAAAACCAAAAGGGATTCCATCAGCGCCGGCAGGCCTTGCCCGGCATCGGCCGCCGGCCGAAGCATTGGCCGGTAGTCCCGAACGGTGATCAGGCGAACCTCCGGGGTTGGACCCGCCAGGCTGACGACAAAGTCGCCGGCGGCATGGTGCCAGGACCCGATGCACTCCCCGGTGGAGAGGCTGAAATAATGGGTGAGGACCCGAGCTGCGCTGGTGTAAATCGCCCGAACCTGATCCCGGTCCAGCAGGTGGTTGCCGTTTGCGGGGTCCCAGACGGCCATGCCCATTTCTGCCGCCCCCGGGATGCGGGTGAGGTGAAACTCATGGAACCCCACCAGCCACTCCCCGATGAACATGGGAACCGGCGGCTTCCCCGGCAGCGCCACCTCTCCGAGGCAGAAAACGGACGGCAGGTGGGACGGCACGACCTCGCGGTTCAACCGCTGCAGCATGGCGTATTCACGGTGGATCAGGGTCCGGCCGGCCCCCGAGACCGCAACATTCAGCACGAATTCGGTCCATTGACCGCGATCCTCGGCCACTACCCGGGCCGGGTGGTAGAGAGATCCATGCTTGGCGAGGTGGATCCGAACGCGCTCGGCCGTGGCGGTCGGACCGGAAGTTTCTAAAAAGTTTCGGGCAACCAGGAAATACTCCCCGACCGTGAAGGGGATCTCTTCGCCGGCCCGTTCGTCCCCCGAAAAACAGCCTCGGCTGCCGGGCAGATTCCGGACCCAGGCCGGGTGGTCAGCGGAAATCGGTTGGCTTTTGGTCTCGAGAAAAAAGGAAAATCGGGGCTTGGCGCCGGACACGTGCAACGTCTTTGCCTACGCGTTGAGTTTGGCGCGGCGCTCTTCGATTTCCTGCCGGATCGGCCCCGCCACATCGTACCCAAACCGCAACGCTTTGTCGAAGTGCTCGACGGCCAGCGCATCTTCGTTTTTTTCAAGATAGGCGATGGCGAGGTTGTTGTGGGCCGGAGCGAAGTCCGGGGCAAGCGTAAGGGCCTTGTGGTTGGCCTCGATCGCATCGTCGAGCCGGCCCTGCATCAAGTAGGCGTTTCCGAGGTTGGTAAAGGCCTGCACGTAACGGAAATTGAAATAGGTGGCGCGCTCCAGGTTTTTGATGGCCTCATCCACATTGCCGCGCTGCAGCTCCACAAAGCCGATATTCCCGTAAGCTTCGGAAAAACCCGGGCGCACCTTGACGGCCATGTGGTTGTGCTTCAGGCAGCCCTCGAAGTCGCCGCGCTGCATGCAGATTCCCCCCAGAAGCACATAGGCCTCCGCCAGGCTGGGGCTGCACTCGAGCGCCTCGTAAAGTTCGGCCTCGGCTTCTTCGAACATGCGCTTGCCCATGTATCCGACGGCCAAATTATAGTGGGAGTTGCCGCACTCGGGGTTCTTGTCGATGGCGGCCTTTTGAACGGCGACATATTCGTCAACATCCTTGGCGATGCTCATGTGGCTGAGTTCCTCACTCTCTGAAATTTATCCATACAGTAACCGAGCCGACCGGGGTTGTCAAAGGTGCTCTGCGCCCCCTTTTTTGCAACGAACTCCCTCTTCGCCCTCTTTGGCAAAGGGGGTTGGGAGGACTTTCAGATGGGGGGACGTCCCTGAGAGGTTTGAACCCCTCGTTTCTTCTTGACATCCGATAGCCTTTTCTTTACCAAGCGATAAAAGACCTCGGGAATGCCGATCAGGGGAGGGCAAACGATGAAAGCAGGCTGCTACACTGCGCTGGTTACGCCGTTTAAAAATGACGCTGTCGACCGGGACGGGTTGGATCGTCTGACCGAATTCCAGATCGCCAACGGCATCACCGGCATCCTGGCCGTAGGTACCACCGGGGAAAGCCCCGTGCTGACCTGGGAAGAACACAACGAGGTCACGGAGCGCATCGCCGGCCGCTGCCGGGGCCGGTGCCTGTGCATCGCCGGAACCGGAAGCAACAACACCCGTGAGACCCTCGAAGGCACGCGGCACGCGGCCGAATGCGGCTGCCAGGCGGTGCTGCTGGTGGACCCTTATTACAACGGGCCCAGCTCCCTCGAGATCCGCCGGGAATACGTTGCGCCGGTGGCCAACGCCTTTCCCTCGATCGACATCATCCCTTACATCATCCCGGGACGCACCGGAACCCAGCTTCTCCCCGAGGACCTGGGCATCCTATCCCGACACTATCCCAACGTCGCCACAGTCAAGGAAGCCACCGGCAACATCGGCAACATGCGGCGCACGCGGAAATGCTGCGGCCCTGATTTCACGATTTTCTCCGGAGATGACCCCATGACGGTGCAGATGATGACCGACCCGCAGCTGAAGGCCGCCGGGGTGATTTCGGTAGCCTCCAACGTGGCACCCGCCGCCGTGGTCAAGATGGTCAGCCTGCTCCTTGACGGCAAATCGGCCGAAGCCCGCTCTCTGGCCGCCAAGCTTGAGCCGCTCTTCAACCTGGTAACCGTCAAGACCATGGAAAAAACCCCTTATGGCGAAGCGGCCTGCCGGGCCCGCAACCCCTTGGCCTACAAGACCCTCATGGCCATTCTGGGCATGCCCTCGGGGGGCTGCAAGCCGCCTCTGGGCAAAATGACCCGCAACGGGCTGAACACCGTGCTCGAGGCCGCCCGCACCGTGCAGCGCACGGCGCCGGAGATCCTGAACCCGGTGGCCGAATTTTTCGGTGTCAACATCCAGGAGCGGCTGGAACAACCGAAGTACTGGGGGGGATTGTGCTACTCTGAGTATTGACGACGCTGTCAGAACGTTCATGTTCCTTTCAGGGGCATGAACGGTTGCTAAGCCCATCATAGCGTAAGCCAAAAAGGATTGCTCTTTCTTGAGTCTTTTTTTCAGCGCTGCAATTTTACCGCCGCCTGCGGTTCTTCTATTTTGAAGAGCAGTCCTTTCAGCCACTTCAGACCGAATTCAAGCAGGGCCACATCGTCGTCACGCAGGCGTTTCAGGTTTTGCGGGTCCGTGGGGTTGCGCTTGAGAAACGAACTCTCGAACACAAACTCGCGGAAGCGGTCGATATTGTAGCTTGCCATGAAAAACATCTTCTTGGCCTGCTCGGCCCAGTGCATGCTGGGCGGCAGGGAGCGTTTGCGCACGATCAGGTCGGCCCACTGGGCGTTGATGCGGTCGTTGACATCCACCCCCTGGTCCTTGCGCCATTCGATAACCGTCCAAGTCTTGTCTTCCTCGAACCCGAGGCAGTGCGCCTCTTTGACCATGAAGAAGAACTGCTCCCCCTCCGGGTCGTCTTTGTAAGCCAGGGAAATTTCACCCAGCGGATAGTAGCGGCATGAGGTCGGTCGGTCTTCGTAAACGATACAGCCCTCCGGCCGGACGAAAGGGCAGGGCCTGGAGCCGGTCTCCCCGGCGTCTTCTTCCAGCAGTTTCAGAATGACCACGGGGATGTCGGTCTTCTCCAACAGCTGAGGCTCGGTATAGAGCGCCAGGAATTGCTCGGAGGAGAGCCCCAGGCGTTTCTTGAGGCGGATGATGTCGATCGGGGTCAAAATGATGTTGATGCCCCGGCAGCACTGCGTGAAGCACTTCAGGTCCTTGTGGCAGCGAAACTTGAATTGGCTCTGCGGGCCAAGCTTCACGGGTTGAATCGGGCTGTCTTTGGGTTGGTCCATGGGGGTCCTTGGAACGTAAGTGGAATTTTTGCTTCGGGTTTGCCGCCTTGCTCTGGGCATTGTTCGCATGTGCTTACCCCACAATACCGGGTCAAGTCAATTCAGCTTAGAAAATTCAGCTTGATTTTCCGAAAGAATTTACGATAACGTAGTATTTCTGATTGCTTACTTAAAAAGCACCAATTCATTCATTGGGAGAGAGGGGCGACATGAGGATTTCCATCACGCGGGCCAACCAGCTCAAAGCCAAGCCGGACGAAGCCAAGCTCGGTTTCGGCACGAAATTCACGGACCACCTTTTCAACATGGATTATGCCCCCGACACGGGCTGGCACAACCCGCGCATCGAGCCCTACGCCCCGATCGTCATGGACCCCGCGACCATGGTCCTGCATTACGGCCAGGCGGTATTCGAAGGGCTAAAAGCCTACCTGACCTCGGCCGGCCGCATACAGCTGTTTCGACCCTTGGACAATTTCCGGCGCATGAACCGGTCCAACGAGATCCTGTGCATCCCCCGGATCGACGAGAACTTCGCTCTCGACGCACTCAAGGAGCTTCTGAAGCTCGAGCAGGACTGGGTGCCGCGGGTCCCCGGGACATCGCTCTACATCCGGCCCACCATCATCGCCACCGACCCGTTTTTGGGGGTGCGGGCCTCCCACACCTACCGTTTCTTCATCATCCTGTCGCCGGTGGGCGCATACTATGCCGAGGGCTTCAACCCGGTGAAAATCCTTGTCGAAAAGGAGCATGTCCGTGCAGCGGTCGGCGGCACCGGCGAGGCCAAGACCCCGGGCAATTACGCCGCGAGCCTGCTGGCAGGCCAGAAGGCCCACGATGCCGGCTACACCCAGGTGCTCTGGCTGGACGGGGTTGAACGCAGGTACATCGAGGAAGTGGGGGCGATGAACATCTTTTTTGTCATCGGCGGCGAGCTTATCACCCCGGCGTTGCAGGGCAGCATCTTGCCCGGCATCACACGGGACACGGTGCTGCAGCTGGGGCACCAGTGGGGTCTCACGGTCTCGGAGCGCCGCATTGCGATCGACGAGGTGCTCCAGGCAGCTGAAACCGGAACCCTCCAAGAGGTGTTCGGGTCCGGGACGGCCGCCGTGATTTCGCCGGTGGGCCAGATCAAATACGGTGAGCGCGTGGTCTCCGTCGGCGACGGCAAGGTCGGCGCGCTGTCCAGCCGTTTTTACAACGCCATCACCGATATCCAGTACGGCCGTTCCCAAGACCCGTACGGCTGGGTGGTCTCGGTCACATGAACCGCGAACCGATGCTGCCCCACCTGGGAGAGTTTGCGGCCAAAATGGCCGCGGCGGGACTCACGTCGCTGGTGATCGACACCTTTGCGCACTACTACCGCAAACTGGTGGGCGGGGAGACCGGCCTCATCCACGATGCCGACATTCAACCGATTCCTCCCGCGGAGATCCCCCATTCGTCAGCGCTGGCGGGTTATGCCCCGGCCGGAAAGCGCCTGCTGCCCCAAACGGTCCGGATCGTTTTGAACGGGGGATTGGGCACGTCGATGGGGCTGATCGGCCCGAAGTCCCTGCTCAAGATCAAGCAGGGCCGTTCGTTTCTGGAGATCATCCTGCGCCAGGCGGAGCTGACGAACTCTCGCCTGGCCCTGATGAACAGCTTCAACACCCACACGGCAACCCTCGCCGCGCTCGAGCGGTTGAAGCCCGCCCGCATGCCGCTGTGTTTTCTGCAACATAAGTTCCCGAAGGTCCTCCAAGGCGCGCTCAGGCCGGTGAACTGGCCGGCCAACCGGGAGCTCGAGTGGAACCCGCCCGGCCACGGCGACGTCTACGCCGCGCTGCACGCTTCGGGCATGCTTCAGACGCTATTAAGCGACGGGGTACGCTTCGCGTTCATCTGCAACTCGGACAACCTGGGAGCGAATATCGACGAAGCCCTGCTCGGCTATTTCGCCGAAAAGAGCTTTCCGTTCATGATGGAGGTGGCCGAAAAAACTCCGGCCGACATCAAGGGGGGACACCTGGCCCGCCACCGCAGCGGCCGGTTGATCCTGCGCGAGTCTGCGCAGTGCCCCAAGGAGGACATCGCCGCTTTTAAGGATATCCGGCGCTATCGTTTCTTCAACACGAACAACATTTGGGTCAATCTGGAATTCCTGAAAGACCTCATCCGGCAGCACCGGATCGTCGATCTTCCGATGATCGTCAACCCCAAGCCTCTCGACCCGCGGAACGCGACAAGCCCTCCCGTCTATCAGATCGAGACCGCCATGGGCTCGGCCATCTCCCTCATCGACGGCGCCGCCGCGGTCAATGTAGCACGTGCACGCTTCCTGCCCGTCAAAACCTGCAACGACCTTCTCGCCGTGCGCTCGGACAGTTTTATCTACTCCGAGCGCGACGGGCTTAAACTCAACCCAGCCCGCGCCGAAAGCGGCCGCAGCGAGAGGATCAAAATCCGGCTCGATCCCGCCTATTACGGCAAATTCGACCTGCTGGAGCAGCGCTTCGCGCAGGGGGAGCCGTCGCTGGTTGCCTGCGACGAGCTATCGATCCATGGTGACGTCTACTTCGAAAAGGACGTGATCATCCACGGCGCGGTGACCCTTACCCACCATGGCGCGGAGCCCGGCCTTGTCAGGAGCGGTACGGTCATAGAGAGCGATCTGACCGTGTAATCCAAATTGGTATTCCTGCTGAGGTCCGCAGATTAGAACCCTTCTCAAAAAAATGAGAAGGGTTCTAATCCCGCCGGCGGGTGAGGTACTTGACGCTGACCTTCTCGCTGCTGCCCGCCCCGAGCTTCAGGGACGCCGGCTGAAGAGTGAGCGCCGCCTCTAAACCTCCCGCACCCTCCCGCAGCCGGTCCAGAGAGACCTTCTCCGTGTAGAGCGTGGAAATCGTCTCCAGGACGCGCTTGCCGCCGATGACCCCGACCGCTTGGGGCTCGACGACCACATCGGCCAGCAGCAGGTTCTCGGGCAGCTTGCCCACCCAATCCACCTGGACCGGGAGGTCTTTTTTCACGGTGAGATCCAGATCGACGACAACCTCCTGGGGCTCGACCTCCTTCAAGACCAGTCCCGGCGGCAGACTGACGTTGCTGCCGGTGACCGGAAAACTGTTGGCTCCCACCGTCGCGTTGGCAAGATCCAGGCGAACGCGCACCTGTTCCGGACGCGTCGACTTGATCAGCGTGCCCGAACCGCTCAGGTTCAAGCGCACCGAGTTCACCGAGGCTTGAACGATCTCCATGTTGGGGTTGCGGTTCTGGTATTCGATCGGCACGTCGAAGCTCACCAGGGTTTCGAGCCCCTGCGAGATGCTGAACCAGAAGCCCGTGATAAAGAGCAGCGACACCATCGCGGCCGTGGCGATTTCCACCTTTTCCTTCGTGGCCGGCGGGGACTCTAATTCGGCGGTTCCGAAATGCTCCTCCAGCTTTTGTGCGAGCTTGGCCCGGCTGCCGATCGGCCGCAACCGCGAGCCTTTGGCCAAGCTGACATCGCCCCGCTCCTCGGAGACGACCACAACGATGGCGTCGCTCGACTCGGACAGCCCCAAGGCCGCTCGATGGCGTGTGCCCAGATGAGACGGCAGGTCGTCGCGCCGGGACAGCGGCAGGATGGCGCCCACGCACGTGATCCGGTCGCCGTCGATCACGGCCGCCCCGTCGTGGACCGGGTTGTCCGGGAAAAAAACACTCAGGATCATCTCCTTGGAGATGTCTCCGTTCCAAGCGATGCCGCCTCGAATGTGCTCCTCGGTTCCTTCCTCGCCGGGAATGACGATGAGCGCTCCATGCCGCCGCCGGGCCAGCTCAAAAGCGCTGTTGGCGATGACGTCGATGGGCGCTACCTGCTTCTTGACCGAAAAGCCCCACAGAATGGCCTTGAAGTTGCGGGCTTGGAGCACGGTTCGGATCTCGTTTCGGAAAACGACCACGATGATCAGCGCCGCGACGGCCACAATGCCCTGAACCACCCAGCTGGTGACGATCAGACCCGTGTAGACGGCGATCTGCTGGAAAAACCAGAGCATGGTGAGCCCGATGAGGACCCGGAACACATACGTGCCTCGGAACAGCACGTAGAAGCGGAACAGAATATAGCTGTTCAGCCCGATGTCGACCACGTCCTGCCACCGGAAACTGGAAAAAAATTGGATGATCGCTTCCATCGACGGCTATTCCGTTACGCTGAAACGCAGGGTTTTGAGAATTCGCCCGCCGGCGTCGATGATCTCAACCCGCCAAGGACCCTTGTCGGCTTCCCGCAGCTGGATGCTGCTGTAAGTGGCCCAGCGGGGGGCCCGGAGCGAAAGCCGGATGCGCGCGCTGGGCCGATCCCGGAAAATCCAGTGGTGGTAGACCACCGTGCCCTCGGAGATGTCGTCGAAAAGGGTGAAGCAGTATACTTTGCCGGCGGCAATCGAAAACACGAGACTGGCGGTGGTGGGTATGCCGTCCTTGACATCCTCACAGACGATCGCCTGGATGAGCGCGAGCTTGACCTCCTGATTGGCGGGGGCGGGGCGGGAGGGTGCCTGGGTATGTCCGGGCAGGGCCCAGATCAGACAGGCGGCAACAACGGCAGCGGCAACGATCCATTTCGGCTGGCACACGGCGGCGGCCTCTCATACGGCGTGCGGTGTCATGACCCAGGGGATGTCCCCATGCAAATCGGCTGACCCGGCTGAATTCAGCTTAGCGTGCTTTGGCAATTTTGCAAGAAAAAAGTCTATTGGATTAACGCTTTTTTCCTGAAGCATTTTGAGATATTCTGATAGTGAAGGCCCGTTATAAAGACCGGGCCGTGATCCGTGCCGACCTTTTGGTTTTGAGACCGACCATGATCCATTCCGATGCCCTCATTCAGGAACCCGCTCCGGGGAAAAGCACGACGTACTTCAGCGGGGACGTTCTCACCTTCGCCTTGACGTTGCCTGCCGGGATGCGAGGCTCCGCCTGGGTTAGAACCAATATCGGCCATGCGGACATCGCGCGCACCGAAATCATTCGTAGCGTACATTTCCAGGAGACCCCTTTAGGCCGTGGCTGGTTCGACATCCCTATGCAACGCGTTGCCGAAGACCGGTTTGAAGTGCGGCTCGCCCTGTGCGAGGTGGGTCACTTCGAAGCGAAATGTTTTTTCCTGCGGCAGGGCGAGAGCACCCCGGTCTGGCCGCCGGGGGACAACGCCTCCGTAAATGTGGATTCCGCGAAGTCCTGCTGCGCCAACATCATTTACAATGCCTTCGTTCGCCAGTTCGGTCCGAGCAAATCTCAACCGGTAGAACTGCCCGCCCCGGGCGATGAGTGCGTCCGCCTGCTCGACGCCGCCCGCTTCGCGGTGATCCCGCCCTCGGGGACCTTCCGAGACTTGATCGGCGAGCTCGATTTCATTCTGGGGGAGCTGGGCTGCCGCATCCTGATGCTGCTCCCCATCCACCCCACCCCCACCACCTATGGACGCATGGGCCGCTTCGGCAGTCCTTACGCCGCCCTAAGCTTCAGAAGCGTCGACCCGGCGCTGGCCGTTTTCGATCCCAAGGCCACACCGACCGAGCAGTTCATCGAACTGGTGGACGCCGTGCACCGCCGCAATGCGCGGATCTTCCTCGACATCGCCATCAACCATACCGGCTGGGCGGCCAACCTGCACACCAACCACCCCGAATGGCTGACGCGCACCCCGGAGGGCCGAATCGAGGTCCCGGGCGCCTGGGGCGTTCAGTGGGAGGACCTGACCAAACTCGATTACCGGCACCAGGACCTGTGGCGATTCATGGCGGACGTGTTTCTCACCTGGTGCCGCCGCGGTGTGGACGGGTTCCGCTGCGATGCGGGCTACATGGTCCCGCACGCGGCCTGGAGATACATCGTGGCCCGGGTGCGCGAGCAGTTCCCCGACACCACCTTCCTGCTGGAGGGTCTGGGCGGCAAGATCTCCGTCACGCGGCAGCTGCTCAACACGGCCAACCTCAACTGGGCCTACTCGGAGCTGTTTCAAAACTACGACCGCAGTCAGATCGAAACGTACCTGCCGGATGCCATTGCGATTTCAGCCGCCGACGGCCTCACGGTGCACTTCGCCGAAACCCACGACAACCTCCGCCTGGCCGCCACATCCCACACCTGGGCCCGCATGCGCACGGCGCTCAGTGCACTCGCCTCGTTTGCGGGCGCCTTCGGGTTTGCCAACGGGGTTGAATGGCTGGCCTCGCAAAAGATCAATGTCCACGAGGCCGTCACCCTGAACTGGGGATCACCGGTCAATCAGGTGCCGGAAATCAGTCGCCTCGCCCGCCTGCTGAAATACCACCCGGCCTTCCACGACCGCACGCGCGTCTCCCTGATCCAGTGCGGCGACGGCAACCAGTTGGTGCTGCTGCGCTGCCATCGGCCGACGCAAAAACGGCTGCTGATACTCGCCAACCTGGATCCCGAACGCGGCACCCAAACCGGGTGGTCACCGGAGGCCGCGGGTCTGAGTCAGAAAAGCTACACCGATCTTCTTACAGCGACTCCCGTGACGGTTCATGAATCTTTCGGGCTGTTCACCTACCCCCTCGCCGCCGGCCAGGTGCTTTGCCTCAGCCCGGACCCGGCCGACCTGGCGCTGTTCGACACGGCGGCGGGCCGGCCCTTGGAAATACCGCCGCGCATTGCCGATCAGCACCTGCGGGCCAAAGTCTTGCAGGTGGCTACCTGCCTGCGCGGGTCCTGCGAGGTACCCGATATCAACCTGGAACATGCCGCCGCCGAGCTTCGGGCTGACCCGGCCGCCTTCTGCGCCGGCCTTCAGCCGGAGGTTTCCGAGAGCCGGCTCGTGACCTGGCACTATCCGCGCGATCTGCTGCGTGAGGTCATGGTTCCGCCCGGACACCTGCTGCGCATGCGATCCGCTTGCGGGTTTCGCGCACGGCTGACCGACGGCGATCGAACCCTCGCGGTGGAAGACGGCTTGGTCGCCGATGACGGGACCTTCTTCGGCCTGTTCCTGCCGGTGCCTGCCCCCGAGAGGCCCAGGCGGCTGTCGCTTTTGATGTCCGTCCACGAGGCGGATGGCACCCGCCATGTCGAGGCGCCCCTGATGCTGCTGCCCCGCCCCGAAAAAGCCCGAGTCAAACGCGTGTTCACCCGCTCCGAATTGCTGCGGAAACCGCTGCTCGTTCTCGGCACCAACGGCCGCGGTGCCATGCTGCGCGCAGCGGTTTCGTGGGCAGGGGTAGAGAGCAAGTACGACGCCCTGCTTGCCGCCAACATCAACGCGGAGTTTCCCGAGGACCGCTGGGTGCTGTTCACCCGATGCCGGGCCTGGCTGGTTTACCAGGGCTTTTCCCAGGACATCAACCTCGATTGCCTCCAGGCCTTCGCGGCGGGCAACGCCGGCGCCGCAGTCTGGCACTACGAAATCCCGAGCGGCCAAGGCGAGCACGTGCGCCTGACCATCGGCCTCAAGATGCAGCCCGGCGAAAACGCCGTGGACCTCTCTTTCTTCCGCCACCCGGCCGGAGCGGATCCCTCCCGGCTGGCGGACGCCAAGCCGGTTCGACTGGTCTTGCGGCCCGATATCGAGAGCCGAAATTTTCACGACACCACCAAAGCGTTCACCGGGCCGGAACACCACTTCCGGAATTCGGTCCGTGAAACGCCCGATGGTTTCCGCTTTGCGCCGGATGAGCGCCATCAGCTGGCGATCAGGATTTCCGCAGGCCGGTTCGCGCGGGAGCCGGAGTGGCAGTACATGGTCCACCACGGCCGGGATGCCGAACGGGGCCAGGATCCCCACTCGGACCTTTTCAGCCCAGGCTATTTTGAGGCCATCCTGCTGGGGAACCACGCCGTGAGCCTCTGGGCCGCAGCCGGCCCGGCCGCCTCATCCGGAGATACGCAGCAGCCGGCCGACCTCGTCCCCGGGGGCTCGCCGCTGGAATCCGCATCGAGTGCAGACCTCGAGCCGATCGACGTGCTCCAAAACGCCTTAGACGATTTCCTGGTCTCCAGGGACGGTCAAAAGACCGTGATCGCCGGGTATCCCTGGTTTCTCGATTGGGGGCGGGATTCCATGATATTCGCCCGCGGGCTGGTTGCGACCCGTCGTCTCGATGATGCCCGCAGCGTGCTGACCCTGTTCGGGCAATACGAGGACCATGGCACCCTTCCCAACATGATCCGCGGCAACGACACCGGCAACCGCAGCACCTCCGATGCCCCCTTGTGGTTTGCCGTCGCCTGCCATGAACTGATCGACGCCGCAGGCGATGACGGATTTCTCAAGGCCGCCTGCGGCGGCCGCACGGTGAGACAGGTGCTGAGCTCCATTGTGCGGTCCTATGCGGCGGGCACACCGAACGGCGTGGCGATGGACCCCGACTCCGGTCTGATCTTCAGCCCCTCCCACTTCACATGGATGGACACGAACTTTCCGGCGGCAAGCCCGCGTCAGGGCTACCCGGTCGAAATTCAGGCCCTCTGGCACAGCGCGCTCCGCTTTCTGAGCCGCATCGACCGGAAAGCAGGGCGCCGCTGGGCGGAGCTGGCCGAGCGCGTGCGCGAATCCCTGATGCACCTGTTCTGGCGGCCCGACGCGGGCTGGTTGTCCGACTGCCTGCATGCCGAACCTGGACAGCGCGCCCGCTCCGCCGACGCCGACGACCACCTTCGCCCGAACCAGCTCTTCGCCGTCACGTTGGGGGCCGTCGCATCGGCGCAGCACGCCCGGATGATCCTGGCCGCCTGCGAGGAGCTTCTGATCCCCGGGGCCATCCGCAGTCTGGCGGACCGGCCCGTCACCCACCCCCTGCCGGTCCGTTTCAACGACTCCCTGCTCAACGACCCGCACCGGCCCTACCAAGGGCAGTACACCGGCGACGAGGACACCCGTCGCAAACCGGCCTACCACAACGGGACGGCCTGGACCTGGCCGTTTCCGTCCTACTGCGAAGCCTGGGCCATGGCCTACGGCGAAACGGGGCGGCGGACCGCTCTGGCCTGGCTTGCAAGCAGCATCCCACTGCTGGAGACCGGCTGCATTGGCCATCTCCCGGAAATCGTAGACGGTGACTACCCCCACGCCGCCCGCGGCTGCGACGCCCAGGCCTGGGGAGCGAGCGAATGGGTGCGGGTATGGCTCAAGCTGACCGGGGTCCACAGCGGCTGATCGCCTCCGACATTGCCGCATGGTTTCGTCCGCTGCACCACCCCGCCGGACCAAGTTGATTTTTATCATCAAACCCTATACGCTGTGCTCGGTAACATATCGCCATAACCGGATTTTTTCGAAACCCCCGAGGATACGGAGTGTATGCGTAATTTCAACCAATATCAGGTTCAGCCGAAAATACCTGCAAACCTCTCGTTTTTAGAAACCCTTTCCGGCAACATGTGGTGGTGCTGGACGCGGGAGGCGGTGGAACTTTTTCGGCGCATCGACCCGCGCCTGTGGGCCGAGAGCGGCCGCAACCCCGTGCCGTTCCTAACGAGGATCCCTCAGGCGCGCCTGGAAAAGCTTTCCCGCGATTCCAGCTTCATTGCGCAGGTGGAGCGGGTCCGGTCTCTCTTTGAACGCCGGGTCATCCAGCCGGAAATCCAGCTCGACCTTCCTTTCGGCCCCGGCGACTCCATCGCCTATTTCTCCATGGAGTTCTGCCTGCACGAGAGTTTGCCCCTGTTTGCCGGCGGGTTGGGGGTTTTGGCCGGGGATCATCTCAAGGCCTGCTCCAACGTGGGGTTGCCGCTGGTGGGCATCGGGCTCATGTACCGGCAGGGGTATTTCCGCCAGTTCCTCAACCACGAGGGCTGGCAGCAGGAGGCCTACCCGGATACCGATTTCTACAGCCTGCCGCTGCAGCGCACCCGGGACGCCGCGGGCAACGAGCTGCGCGTGACCATCCGCGGGGCCGACGGCCCGATCCATGCCGTGGTCTGGAAAATCATGGTCGGCCGGGTGCCACTGTTGCTGCTCGACACCAACATCCTGGAAAACCCCCCCGAGCACCGGGAGATCACCGCCCGTCTTTACGCCGCCGAATCCAGGATCCGCCTGGCGCAGGAGATTCTCCTGGGAATCGGCGGGATGCGGGCCCTGCAGGCCCTGGGGATCAAGCCCAAAATCGTCCACATGAACGAGGGCCATTGCGGGTTCGCCGGCCTGGAACGGCTGGTGCAAATCGTCGAGGAGCACAAGGTCGACGTGAAGGCGGCACTCCAAATTGTTCCCCGCACGACGGTGTTCACCACCCACACCCCGGTGGCGGCGGGACACGACGAGTTTCCGGCGGACATGGTGCGGCCCTACCTGCGACCGCTGGCCGAACGGCTGGGCACGACCGAAAATGAGATCCTGTCCTGGGGACAGTCTCCGGGGACCAACGACAACGGGCCGCTGTCCATGTTCATTCTCGGGGTCCGCCTGTCGGCCCACTGCAACGGGGTCAGCGAGCTGCACGGCAGCGTGGCCCGACGCATGTGGGCCCATATCTGGCCCGGGCGCCCGGTGGAGGAAGTGCCCATCACCCACATCACCAACGGCATCCACATCCCCACCTTTACCTCCCAGGAAACGGCGACTCTTTTCGAACGCTACCTGGGCCCCGACTGGTATATGGGCTCGCAACGGCCGGAGAACATCAAGCGAATTGACGAGATCTACAACGAAGAGCTGTGGCGCTCGCACGAGATCAACCGCGCACGGCTGGTCAGAACCTGCCGCGAGCAGCTCGTCGCTCAATACAAGCGCCGCAACGCCCCGCGCAAGGTTCTCGAATCCATTGAAAAAACCCTGGCCCCGGACGTGCTGACCATCGTGTTCGCCCGGCGCTTTGCAACGTACAAGCGCGCCTTCCTGTTGATCCAAGACCCGCCGCGCCTGGAGGCGCTGATCAACAACGAGCAGTGCCCCATTCAGTTCATTTTCGCCGGCAAGGCCCACCCGCGGGACAATGAGGGCAAAGGGCTGGTCCAGCAGATTTACCAGTTCGCCAACCGGCCCTCCGTCCGGAACCGCTTCGTGTTTCTGGAGAACTACGACATGCATTTGGCGCGGCACCTGCTGCAGGGTGCGGACGTGTGGCTGAACACCCCCCGACGCCCCTTCGAAGCCTGCGGCACATCGGGGATGAAAGCGGCGATCAACGGCGCCGTCAATTTCAGCATTTTGGACGGATGGTGGTGCGAAGGGTATCGGGATGCAACGGGCTGGAGCATCGGCAACGGCGAGGAATACGAAGACCACGCCTTTCAGGATGCGGTCGAAAGCCAGGCGCTTTACAACATCCTCGAGAACGAGGTCGTCCCCTGTTTTTACGATCGTAAAAACGGCGACCTGCCCGGCTGTTGGCTGATCAAAATGAAGGCTTCGATGAAAATGGCCATGGAAAAATTCTGCAGCCTGCGCATGGTGATGGAGTATTCTGAAAAGCTCTACGCACCGGCCGCTCAGTGGCACGCGACGCTCACGGCCGAGGGCGGCGCCGAAGCCGCCCGCCTGGCGGATCGAATGGCCAGGCTGCGAACTCACTGGAAGGACGTCAAGATCGACCAGCCGACTCGGGAAGTGCGCGGCCCCCAGCGCGTGGGCGATGCCTTCGAGGTCGACGTGGAGGTCGGCCTGGGCGAATTGCTGCCGGAAGAGGTCGACGTGGAACTCTACTACGGTCATTACAAGAGCTTTTCGGAGCTGACCGACAGCCGCGTGATTCCCATGCGGGTGATAGAGGAACGCGGCAACGGATCCTTTCGCTACGGCTGCACCTTGACCTGCGACACGGCCGGCCGTTTCGGGTTTTCAGCCCGGGCGACCCCGCGCGGGGACGACTGGATCAAATTCTTCCCCGGGCTCATCACCTGGGCCGAAGAACAAACCATATAGAGGATTTGAGCCATGAATACCGCACGCCGTAACCCCCGGGTGCTGGTCGTAACCCCTGAAGTCACCTACCTACCCGACCGCATGGGCAACTTGGCCTCGTTTTTTACGGCCAAGGCCGGTGGACTGGCCGATGTGTCGGCGGCTCTGGTGAGCGCGCTGTTCGACCAGGGCGCCGATGTGCACGTGGCTCTGCCGGATTACCGCTCCATCTTCAGCGACCGTCTGGTGCCGTTTCTGAAAGAGGAGATCTCCAGCATTCAGCGCAAGATGCCGGATGACCGCGTGCATCTGGCCGAAGACCGCGCCTTTTTTTACATCAACCGCGTGTACTCCAAGTACGGGGATGAAAACATCAAGATGGCGCTCGCCTTTCAGCGGGAGGTCATCAACAACATCATCCCACGGGTCCAGCCCGACTTGATTCACTGCAACGACTGGATGACCGGCCTCATCCCGGCAGTGGCCCGCCGGCTGCGGATTCCGTGCCTGTTCACGATCCACAACATTCACACGGTGAAGAGCACCCTGGCCTACATCGAAGACCGGGGGATCGACGCCGCCAGCTTCTGGCAGCACCTTTACTACATGCACCATGCCCCCGGCTACGAGGCCTCCCGGGACACCAACCCGGTGGACTTTCTGACCAGCGGCATCTTCGCCGCGCATTTCGTCAACACGGTGAGCCCGAGCTTCCTGGTCGAGGTGGTTGACGGGCAGCACCATTTCGTCGAACCGCAGATCCGCCGTGAGCTGGCCAACAAGTACTACGCCGGCGTCGGCTTCGGGATCCTGAACGCGCCCGATCCGGCCTTCAACCCCAAAACCGACCCGGATCTCAAGAAAAACTACGGCCCCAAGGACCACACCGTCGGCAAGCGGGAGAACAAGCGCTTCCTGCAACGCAACTTGGGCCTGATCGATGACGGGCAGGCGCCGTTGTTTTTCTGGCCCTCGCGCCTGGACCCGGTGCAGAAGGGCTGCCAGCTGCTGGCGGACATCTTTTACCGGGTCATCTCGACTTGGTGGAACCGCAACCTGCAGGTCGTCTTCGTGGCCAACGGTGAACACCAGGGCGTCTTCCAGGACATCGTCAACCAACACCAGTTCCACAAGCGGGTGGCCATCTGCGATTTCAGCGAGCAGATGGAACATATTGCCTACGCCGCCTCGGATTTCATTCTCATGCCATCGCGCTTCGAGCCCTGCGGCCTGCCGCAGATGATCGCCCCGATCTACGGCTCTCTGCCGGTCGCCCACGACATCGGCGGCATCCACGACACCATCCAGCACCTGGACCTCGGCGCCGGAACGGGCAACGGGTTCCTCTTCAATGTCCACGACGCCCCCGGCCTGTTTTGGGCCATCGAGGAGGCGATGAACTTTTACAGCCAACCGGCGGCGGTCAGGACCCGGCACATCAAACGCATCATGACCGAGAGCGCCACGACCTTCACGCACGAGCGCACCGCCCGTCACTACATCGAGCTTTATGAAAAGATGCTCAAGCGACCGCTGATCGTCGAGGATGGTTCGGCGGGTTGACCTTTCCGAATATGCCTGCGCACCGCAAACGAGGGTCTTGTGGGGCGGCTGTGGATCGCTCCGTCAAGCGGCTGCTGAGCCTGGATCCTCTTCTGCAGCCATACGCCGGTGTCATCCGGCGCCGCATCGCCGGCATCGATGCCGCAGAGCGCCGTCTCACCGGCGACCGGGTCAGCTTGGCGGATTTTGCCTCCGGCCACGAGTACTTCGGTCTGCACCGCCGGGGACCCGCGTGGGTCTTGCGCGAATGGGCGCCGAATGCCACCCGGCTCTTTTTGGTCGGGGACCTGACCGGTTGGGCGGAAAAACCGCAGTTCGCCCTGAAACGCAAAACAGCGGCGGGCGTGTGGGAACTGCGCCTGCCGCAAAATGCGTTGCACCACGGCGAGCTCTACCGGTTGAAGGTTTACTGGGACGGCGGCGGCGGCGACCGCATCCCGGCGTGGGCCCGCCGGGTGGTCCAGGACCCCACGACCCTGATTTTCAACGCCCAGGTCTGGCAGCCCGAATCGGCCTACCGCTGGCGGCACCCCCGCTTCCGGCGCAAGCCGTCGGCCCCCCTTATTTACGAAACCCATGCCGGCATGGCGCAGGCCGAGGAGAAAATCGGGACCTGGCGCGAGTTCACCGAGAAAATCCTGCCCCGGATCATTGCGGCAGGGTACAACGCCATCCAGTTGATGGCCGTCCAGGAACACCCCTTCTACGGATCCTTCGGCTACCAGGTGTCCAACTTCTTCGCGCCCAGTTCACGCTTCGGAACACCCGAAGAACTCAAGGCGCTGGTGGACGCCGCCCACGCGGCCGGCATCGCCGTGATCATGGATTTGGTTCACTCGCATGCGGTCTCCAACGAGGTCGAAGGCCTGAGCCGTTTCGACGGCACCCTCTACCAGTATTTCCACGATCTGCCCCGGGGCCGACACGAGGCCTGGGACTCCCGCTGCTTCGACTACGGCAAGATCGAGGTGGTTCATTTTCTTCTGTCGAATTGCCGCTACTGGCTTGACGAGTTTCGCTTCGACGGATTCCGCTTCGACGGAGTGACGAGCATGCTCTACCTCGACCACGGTCTGGGGCGGAGTTTCGGCTCCTATGCCGATTACTTCAACGACAACGTCGATGAAGATGCGCTCACTTACATCGCCTTGGCCAACCGCTTGGTCCACGCGGTCAGGCCGGACGCCATTACGGTGGCCGAAGAGGTGAGCGGAATGCCGGGGCTGGCCGCACCGTCATCCGCCGGCGGTTGCGGACTCGACTACCGCCTCGCCATGGGAGTGCCGGATTACTGGATCAAACTCATCAAAGAGGTCCCAGACGAGCACTGGCCCATGGGCCACCTGTGGCACGAACTCACCAACCGCCGCCGGGAGGAAAGGACGATCGCTTACGCCGAATCCCATGACCAGGCGCTCGTGGGCGACCAGTCCATCATCTTTCGCCTGATCGGCGAGGAGATGTACTGGCACATGCAGGCGTCGGACCCCAACCTGCGCGTGGACCGCGGCATGGCCCTTCACAAATTGATTCGCCTGATCACCCTCGCCGCGGGCGGCCACGGGTACCTCAATTTCATGGGAAACGAGTTCGGCCACCCCGAGTGGATCGACTTCCCGCGCGAGGGCAACGGCTGGTCCTTCCGCTATGCCCGGCGCCAGTGGCATTTGGCGGACGACCCCGGCCTGAAATACCGATTTCTGTCGGCCTTCGACCGGGCAATGATGACTCTCGCCCGAACGCACGCCATCTTCGACAGCGGAGAGCCGCACCTGCTGCATGAACGCTGCGACACCCAGGTCATCGCCTTCGAGCGGGCGGGGCTTGTCTTTGCCTTCAACTTCCACCCGGTTGACTCGCAGGCGGACTACCGAGTCGATGCGCCTCCTGGAAAATACAAGATCATACTGGACAGCGATTCGCCCGCATACGGTGGCCTCGGCCGCATCGACCCGGACCGGGAGCACTTCACGCTGGTGGCGCCCCCCCCGGCCGGCGGCGTGCGCCACCAACTCAGCCTCTACCTGCCGTCCCGCGTGGGCGCAGTGCTGCAAAAAACGAATGGATGAATCCCCTTTGAAACCATCCGATACGCACGCGCGGCTCGCGGAATGCCGAAAGTCCGAGGATATCTACCGCCGGGTGATCCAATCCGCCTCCGAAGGCTTTATGCTGCTCGACCGCAGCCAGATCATAAGGGAGGTCAACCCCGCCCTTCTGGTTTTGACCGGCTACGAGCTGCAAGACCTGGTCGGCCGGCGTGCAGACGTCTTCTATCACCACGATCGGCTTGAGTTCTTCTCGGCCAGCCGGGATCATTTAAGCTTCGAGACCTTTCTTCGCGCCCGGGAGGCCCGTGAGATTCCCTCCTTGATCACGCGCACCACCCTGCGGGAGGAGTCCGGAGAGACCACCGGGTACATGGTCTTCATCACCGACCTGACCGAACTCAAGGCGGCTCAGGAGGAGCTGCGCCGGGCTGAACGGCGCTACCACAACATGTACCGCAATGCCGTCCAGGGCATGTTCCAGAGCCGGCTGTCCGGCGAGCTCATCCGCGTCAACCCGGCCTATGCCCGGTTTTTGGGATACGCCTCCGCCGAGGAGATGCTCAATCTCAAGGCGGGCGCGGCGGACCTCTATTACGATCCCGCCGAACGCCGACACATCGTCAAGCTGCTGAAGCGCAAGGGGTTTCTGGCCAATTACGAGGTGAAGCTGCGCCGCAAGGACGGGAAGCCGTTGTGGGGTCTCGCCAACTACCGTCTGAACCAGGACGATCCCGGCCGGGAGCCGATCATCGAAGGCATCATGGTCGACAATACCCGCCAGAAGCGGCTGGAGGAGGAGCTGCGTCGCGAGCACCGTAAAATGCAGACATTGTCGCTGCGCGACAATTTGACGGGGCTGCACAACACCCGATTTCTTTACCAAACCCTGGATACGGTCATCAGCGAAAGCCGCTCTTCCGGGGCGCCGTTCTCGCTGATTTTCATGGACATGGACAATTTCAAACATGTCGTGGACACCCACGGCCATCTCAACGGCAGCCAGGCGCTCAGGGAAGTGGCGCGCACGATCCGGTCGCTCATCCGCAAGCCCGGCTTCGGCGTCGCCTATGGCGGGGATGAATTCGTCCTGGTGCTGCCGGGATTCGACAAAGCCCGGGCCATGGCCAAGGCCGAAGCCATTCGCCGGAAAATGAAGCGCACGATGTATCTGTCCGAGAACGGATTGGCCGTGAAACTCCAGGCCAGCTTCGGGCTGGCCACCTTTCCGAATGACGCCCAGGACCGCACGGGGCTGTTGGCTTTGGCCGACCAGGCCATGTTTCGGATCAAGCAAACCCAAAAGGGGGCGGTGGGAGTGGCCTGAACGGGAGGGTTTGGGCTCACATACTTTTGTACCGGTGGTAGTAGCGCATGACCCGCTCGATGTAGTTCTCGGTTTCTTGGTAGGGCGGAATTCCGTTGTGACGGTCGACGGCGCCGGGCCCCGCGTTGTAGGCCGCCAGGCAGAGCGCCACCTTGCCGTTGAAGCGGTCCATCATTTCGCGCAGGTAGCGCGCCCCGGCGTTGATACTCTGGTGAGGGTCGTAGGGATTGCTGACGTTGAGCATGGGAAAATTCTGAGGCATGATCTGCATCAGGCCCTTGGCGCCTTTGTGGGAGACCGCGTTGGGGTCGAAGTCGGATTCGGCCTTGATGACGGCCTTGAGCAACGGGGCCTCGAGGTTTTGCGTCTTGGCCGCCTCGGCAATAATGTGATCGTATTTGTTGTTGTCGAAGTTGGAGATGAACCGCTGGCGCTCCCGCATGAAAAGCTTGAACTTGGCGGAGGTCGGGGCATTGGTGAAATGCATGACCCCATCCTCGTCGATGTAGCGGTAGATGTCCGCCTGCACGGCCACAGGTGCCAGCATCAGGAACGCTAAGGTCAGCAGGATCGCTTTCATTAGATGGTTGTTTTGATTCCGTTGTCTTTCGAGCGGCGGGCCGACACCGAAAAACCGCCTTGATCATCAGATGTTATTTTACACCTGAACGGGCCTCAGATTCAAGTTGTTTTATAAATTTGTGTGTGATTCTAAAGTGATACACAATATATCGACCACTATCCAGACACCTTTAGCGAATTTATTGGAGTAATGATTGCCGTACTATCGGAACAATTGCATCTGATCCGGTCTTTTCTTCTTGTCGCTTGTCCGGTGGGTTTCGTTTCTAATCAGGCCCGGCTCGATATCCCCCACGAACGCTGAAACCCGGCGCGATTCGCTCTGGCCATAAACCTTGCGGTGCCGGGACCAGGTGAGATAAAGTCTCTCCTTGGCCCGGGTCATCGCCACATAGAAAAGCCTTCGCTCTTCCGCCACATCACCGGAAGCCTCCTCTTTGGTCCGGCGCCGAAACGGTATCAACCCCTCTTCACAGCCCGAGATGAAAACAACCGGGAATTCAAGCCCTTTGGCTGCATGCATCGTCATCAGGGCAACCTTTTCAGCCCTGGGATGGTAGCTGTCGGTGTCGACGTGAAGGGCCATCTGCGCCAAAAATCTGAGACCGGAATCATCCGCCTCGGCCGCCAGCCCGAGGAGCCGCTCCAATGCCCCCCGTGAATCGTGGTGGCCGAAATAGTCGGCCAGCGCCGAAAGCCGGGAGAGATGATCAATCTTTTCGGCCACCGTCTTCATAGCACCGGTTTCCTTGGACAGCGCATCCAGCACACCGGCAAATTCCATCAACCGGATCTGCCGACTGCGGCTAAGACCTGGAATGGGAAGCCGCTTCGCCCGGGTGAGCCCCTCATGGACCCCCATCCGGTTGGTCAGACACCAGCGCCTGAAAACCTCGATAATTTTTCGGTTCAGCGGCGGCGTCAGCAAGCGCGCCCCAGCCGCCATATCGGCATAAGACCCCGCGCCATGGACCAACTTTGCCAGGCTCAAGAGCATGGCCACCCCCGGAGGTTCGAGGCTGTGGCGGCGGCTGACTTCCTGGCATGGGATCCCCTGTTTTTCAAAAGCCTCCGCCACCCAACGAATCTGATCGACCGTGCGAAACAAAACCGCGAAATCCGCATAGCTCATGGTCGCCGACAACGTCGGGGGGGGGACGCGACCGGTGTCGACCGAGTGAAACCCTGTTCCGCCCACCAACGATTCGATGGTGCGGGCGATGGCGTGGGCTTCAGCGGTCTCGTTCTGCAATTCGAGAACGCTCACGGTTCGGATGCCGTCGATGCTTGAATAGGTCCGACGGCGGTCGGCATCTTCGGCGCAGAGGACGTGAAACGACGCGGTTAGGATGGTGTCGGTGGACCGGTAGTTGCGGTTCAGGGCCATCAGGGCGGCATCGGGGTAGTCCGTTTTGAAGTTCAGAAAACAAGACGGGTCGGACCCACGAAAGCCGTAGATGGACTGATCGGGGTCCCCGATTATGCACAGGTTTCGCTCGTCGGCCTCCGGCGGCACCAACGCCCGGATGATCCGGTATTGGCCGTGGTTCACGTCTTGATATTCATCCACGAAAACGGACCGGAACCGTTTTCGGCAGGCGTTGCGAAAATCCTGGTCCCGTTCCAGGCGACTGACTACTTGGAAAATTAGCTCCTCGTAATCATAAAGCCCCTGGCTTTGAAGCAGGTGTTGATAGACCCGGTAGACATCCGCAAGGCCGTCAGCGGACGGGTCTTCACCGAGCGCCGCCGCCAGGTCCTCGGGTTTGAGCAAGTTCTGTTTGGCGCGCATGATCCGGCGCTGGATCTCCCTGGTGGGCAGATCGACGGCCCGGCCCACCATGGAGACCGCTTCGGCCACTAACGCGGCTTGCAGCGTTTCCTCGGCGATGGCGATGGGTTTTTCCGGCACGGCTGTTTGGAGCAGGCTCCAACAAAGCCCATGAAAGGTGACGGCCAGCGGCAGCGTGCGGGTCTGTCCCAGCAGCGCCGACAGGCGCGAGCGCATCTCATCGCCCGCCTTGTGAGTGAAGGTAAGGGCCAGAATGCCAGCTGGATCCACCGCGTTGCGCGACACCAGATAGGCGATCCGGCAGGTCAGTGTGCGGGTCTTGCCGGTGCCCGGCCCGGCCACAATCATGAGCGGGCCTTGCGTGTGCATGACCGCCCGGCGCTGTTCTTCGTTGAGTCCGTCGAAAAAATCCAACGGAATGGAGCAATGGCCATCGTCGGTGGCCATCCTCCGCACACACGCACCCTCCTGCGGGGAGCCGTTCGTCAACGGCGGCTCTTTGAGTGATGGTTGGCATGCTTTCCCGCCGTTTTTCGGTGGGGTGCAGGCAGTGGCGAAGAGTGTTTTTTGGCCCCTTAGCTGGGTGCGCTCCCGATCGCTGAAAATCTCGATTGCGCCGTACTCGCCATCGAAACCGGGGCGAATGTTCACCCGCTTTTCACGCATGCGGCGTATGGCCTCTGCCAGAAGCGCAATGCCGGAGGTTTCGATGTGTTCCGGTTCGTGGACCATGAGAATGGACAGCTCCGGCCCGAGCCTCTCCAAAGCGGTGCGGTAGGCGTGGCTGACTTTCGCAGTTTTGGGGCCGGCCTTCAGGATCTCGGCCAAGATGTCCGTGAGGGGAATCAGGCTGCGGTAGGGGGGTGCAGGGTGGGGCTTTTTCTCTTCCGGCCGGTCGGCCAGTTCTTCCACGCGGGACAGGACACCGACGGTGACCGGTTTTCCGCAGGACGGGCAGTTGCCGGCCAGCCGCTTCGTCTCTTTGGGCTCCAAGCAAACACCGCAGCAGCGATGCCCGTCCAGGTGATATTTACCCTGCTCCGGGAAAAACTCGAGCGTCCCTCTGAAACGCATCGGGTCTTTGGCCTTCAGTGCATCGCGCAGCGAAACGTATGAGAGGTCGGCTTCGAACAGGTTGGCTTCGCGGCCGACATTGCCTGGCGAGTGGGCGTCCGAATTGGAGATGAGACAGGTGGAATCCAGGCTCGACACCCGCCGGTTCATGGCCGGGTCCGATGAAAGCCCGGTTTCAGCGGCAAACACATGTTCGGTCAAATCGCCGAAGCACTCAGCGATGGAATCGAAACCGGATTTTGAGCCCAACATGGAAAACCAGGGCGTCCAAATATGCGCCGGAACGAGAAAGGCATCCGATGAGGTTTCGAGCACAATTTCCAACAGGTCGCGGGCGTCGAGTCCCAGGATGGGACGCCCGTCGGAGGAGACGTTCCCGATGGACGCCAGTCGGGCATTGAGCCGGCGCGCCGATTCGATGTCCGGCACAAATACAAGGTTGTGGTTCTTTCGGGTCCGGCCGTCTTTCTTGTAAATGTTACTTATTTCCGTGACGAGGATGAAACGGACCTGGCCCTGGCAGGCACGCGGCAGACCGGTTTCAGCCTGACGCGCCGATCTCTTTTTGAGTTTGAACAAACCCGGCTCGGCCTCATCCAGCTTTGTCTCAATTTCGTAAAACCACCCGGGATGTGTAAAATCACCGGTTCCAACCACATCGACCCCTTTTAGAAGACAGGCCGTGTGAAGGTTTTCAAGAGTCGACTCCTTTGATGTGGCTCTGGAGAACCTGGAGTGAACGTGGAAATCAGCAATTATTTTCATAACCCGATGCCTGTGAAGGGTATTGGTCTGGTAGTAAAAATAGAGCTTGTAAATAAATTATAAATACGCTATATATTTACGTAAAATTTTTATTCCACCACATATGGTGGTAATGTTTAGGAATTGTCTTCATGGGTATAGTATCACCGTCCATGGCAATCACCCGTTACCGGGTTGAAGGCAAAATTGAAGGGGCTGCGACGGAGACCGTCCGCCGGGGTCTCATAAAAAATGCCATCACCGAGATCGACAATGAGGCCGAAGACAAGGCCGTTGGCTGGACATCCTTTCAAAGCCCATATTTTCCTAACTTCGATGGGTCCTCTTTCCTCTTCGGCAACTTGTTCATTTTTTCCCTACGGATCGATCGAAAATCCGTGTCTTCAAAACTCCTTAAAAAACATCTCAGTATTGAAACGGCGGACCGGCTCGCCAAAACAAAAAAACGGTTTTTGTCCAAAGATGAAAAAGCGGCTTTAACGGAAAAGGTGATGAAAGACCTGCTGGTGAGGGTTCCCTCGACCCCCAGTATCTATGACATCGTCTGGAACTATGAGAATGCATCTCTGCTGTTCTTCACCAATTTACGTGCCGCCAATGAACAGCTTGAAGCACTTTTCAAGCGATCTTTCAATGTTGGGCTGATTCGAATATTTCCCTTCACCGCAGCGGACAGTTTGGCCGGCTTGTCCGATTCTGAGAGGGATGCCCTCATCGGTCTTTCTTCTACACAATTTTCAAGTTGATTTCCAACTTCACGTAACGGTAACCGCATGCTTGATATTTCCACAGCCTATCATCGATACCGCTTTTTGGGCGACGAGTTTTTAACGTGGCTGTGGTTTATGCTCGAAAACAGCCAAAATTTATTCACGTCGGTGGATGCCGACTGTGCCGCACTCGAGATCGGGAACCGAATTGTTCTCGAGAACCGCAAAACCAAATCCGTAGAACGCATAACGATAAAGGGGGATGACGCCGGCCTCGAAGAGGGGCGCCTGGCTTTGCGCAAGGGGGCCTTGGTTTCTGAAATGGCGCTGGTTTTCAAAACCGGAGAATACCAATGGCAGTTTAATATAAAAGGAGAATCCCTCAACATCAGCAGTCTCAAGACACCGGGTCCAACATTTCCCCAAAGTTCCGAAGAGATAGATGTGTTTTTGTTGGAACGCTATGAATCTATAATGAAAATCATAAATTTTATTGAAAATGTGTATAAATTATTTATACATCTCCACCTTTCTCCCCAATGGGAGCCCAAACAGGTCTCTTCCATCCGAAAGTGGATAAATGCGGCCGGTGTTTGATCTGCGAAGGATTGTTAAAACCCCGAGGGATAGGATGACGATATGACGCCGGTTATTAACAATTAAAATTTATAAATTTTAAAAGCGGTTTTAGCGGCCGCCGGCACATTTTTTTTCAACGTTGGTTATTTTTATTTTTATAATTATTTCAAGTATATGTTTTTTTATAGACATATAAACAACCCATCATCTCTTTCACCTATTTAACTATCCATTAAAAAAGGGGAAACACAATGAGAGTGACTGTCCAACGGTCTGACATTCTCCCGGTGCTCTCTCGAATTCAAGGCATAACCGGTCGCAAAACCAATCTGGCGATCACAACCAACGTTCTCATTCGAACCACCGAAACCGGCTTGAGTCTATCCGCCACGGACCTGGAAACCGGGTTTGAAGGGCACTACGCAGCAGTTGTCGACTCACCCGGCGCCATAACGCTTAATTCACGAAAACTATTTGAAATTGTAAAAGATTTTCCAAACAGCGATATTGTTCTGAACGAAATAGAAAACCATTGGATAAAGATCGGCAACGAAACCGTAGAATATCATATTGTCGGGTTGAAACCGGAGGACTTTCCCGAAATACCTAAAATAGAACATGCTGATTTTTTTGAAATTTCATCCTCTTTTCTATCGAATATGATTTCAAAATCCATCGTTATCGCTGCTGCCGGTGATGAAAGACGCAACCATATACTTGGAGTTTATACCGAACGCCTCACCGACGGAGAAACTAAAATTCTAAGAATGGTCTCGACCGACGGCAGCCGACTCTGCAAAACAGACTTTATTTTGGAAACGTCGTCTACGCTTCCGGAAGGCCCGGGGGTGCTCATTCCCAAGAAGAGCCTTTCGGAGGTCGGAAAATTTCTCGAGATGGAGGGCAACGTTCAAATAGCCCTCAAGGACAGCAGTTTTATTGTAAAAAAACAAAATGAAACCATCATCATCAGGCTGCTGGAAGGCGAGTTTCCAAAATACACTGAAATCATTCAGAAGCCAGACGGCAACAATATCGTCTTGAACCGACAAATGTTTCTGATGATGCTCCGACGAATGTCCATCTTGTCATCGGACGAATACAAGGGAGTGATATTCAATTTTGACGAAAACAAGCTTACGATATCCTCCACCAACCCTGAAATCGGTGAATCCAAAGAGGAGATGCCGATCGAGTTCAACCGCAAAACCATAACCGTAATGTTCAACCCCAGATTTTTCATCGACACCATGAACGTGATCGCCGACGAAAAAATAGTCTTAAATATCGTCAACGAAGAGAAACCCTGTCTCATCGAGGGTCATCAAGACAAATCCTATCTAAGCGTCATCATGCCGATGCGGATATAAGAGGTATTGGAGTGGACCCAACCATGAATACCAACGGAAGCACCAGTTACACCGCCGACAACATCAAGGTTCTGGAAGGCCTTGAAGCGGTGCGGAAGCGGCCAGCCATGTACATCGGTAACATCGATGTCGCCGGCCTTCACCACCTGGTCTACGAGGTGGTGGACAACAGCATCGACGAGGCCATGGCCGGTTTTTGTGATGTGATCAACGTCGTCGTGCACCCTGACAACAGCGTGACCGTGACCGACAACGGTCGTGGTATCCCGGTCGGTATCCACAAGAAAGAAAATATTCCAGCGATCGAAGTCGTCATGACCAAACTCCACGCCGGTGGTAAGTTCGACAGCGACTCGTACAAGGTGTCCGGTGGCCTGCACGGGGTGGGGGTATCGGTAGTCAACGCGCTGTCGGTGTCGCTGGACGTGGAGGTACACACCGACGGTAGCATTTATCACCAGCACTATTGCCGGGGCAAAAAAACAACGGAGCTTAAAATTGTGGGTAAAAGCCGCAAACGCGGCACCAATGTCCATTTTTTGCCCGATCCTGAGATTTTTACGGTAGCGGAGTTTTCAAACGACATTCTCATCCGGCGTTTGCGGGAGTTGGCGTTTCTGAACAAGGGCGTTCGTATTACTTTCGAGGATGAACGCTCGGATGCCAAAGAAGATTTTTATTACAAGGGGGGTATCATCGCTTTTTGCGAGTATCTCAACCGGCGCAACACGCCGCTGCATAAACCCATCTATATCGAAGGGGAAAAAAGCGACATGCAGGTGGAGTTGTCCATCCAATACAACGACACCTACAACGAAAAGATCCTCTCTTTCGCCAACAACATCAACACCACTGAAGGCGGCACCCACTTGATCGGGTTCAAGTCGGCATTGACCCGCACCATCAACACCTACGCCACGAACGGCAATGTCCCCAAGAACATGCAGGCCAAAATCACCGGGGATGATGTGCGCGAAGGCCTGACGGCCATTATCAGCGTGCGGATTCGCAACCCGCAGTTCGAAGGGCAAACCAAGACCAAGCTCGGCAACAGCGAAGTAAAGGGGTTGGTCGAGTCCCTGGTGAACGAGAAGCTGAGTGGTTTTTTTGAAGAAAACCCCGCCATCGCGCGCAAGATCGTGGCCAAGGGAGCCGAGGCCGCCCGGGCGCGAGATGCCGCCCGACGGGCACGCGACCTAGCGCGCAGCAAGGGCTCTCTACTGGATGCCACCCTTCCCGGCAAACTGGCCGAATGCCAGTCCGATGATCCGGACCAACGCGAGGTCTTCCTCGTCGAGGGGGACTCCGCCGGAGGTTCGGCCAAGCAGGGCCGCGACCGCAAGTTTCAGGCCGTGCTGCCGCTTAGGGGCAAGATACTGAATGTCGAAAAGGCGCGCTTCGACCGCATCCTTCAGAGCGAGGAGATTAAAAACATTATCACCGCACTGGGAACCGGGGTCGGCAAGGAAGAGTACAACATCGACAACATCCGCTACAAAAAAGTGATCATCATGACCGATGCGGATGTGGATGGGTCCCACATTCGCACGCTGCTGCTGACCTTTTTTTATCGGCAGATGCCCGAGATCATCGACAAGGGGTTTCTCTACATCGCCCAACCCCCGCTGCTTAAAGTCGGGAAGGGCAAGGACGAGATCTACCTAAAAGACGAATCCGAGTTGAACGATTGGCTGTTCAAGAAGGTCTGCGACTCGAAGCGAATTACTTGCGGCAGCGACCGTAAGGAGCTCTCCGGGCACACCCTTTATCTTTTCAGCTGCGACCTGGCCGATTACATCTCTTTATTGAACACCCTTGAGCGGCGTGGCGTCAACCACCATCTGGCGAAGATGCTGGCCGACGCCGGGATGGAAGATAAATCGTTTCTCCAGGACGAGCAGCGCATGCGCGCCCTGAAGGACAGCATCCTCGAGAAAGGCTACCGCGTGAAGGGGCCACGCTTAAACGCGGAGCGTGGGGTTTATGAACTGTTTGTAGATGCGCCGGAGGGACAGGCGGAGGCGATTTTCCCCGCATCCCAATCACAGGCCGCATCCAGCCTAAAGATCGGCCGCGGGTTGATATACTCCGGGGAATTTCAAAAATTCATCGACCTGAGCAAAAAGATCGCCCCTTACGATGATCCTCCGTTTACAATTGGTTCTCTCGAAAAGGAGGGAGACGTCCTTGTCGCCCAGAACAAGACGGAGCTGATGGACTATCTGCTGAAAGAAGGCAAAAAGGGGCTTTCCGTTCAGCGCTACAAAGGTCTCGGCGAGATGAACCCCACGCAGTTGTGGGAGACCACGATGAACCCCGACAAGCGCACGCTGCTGCAGGTCAAGGTCGACGATCTGGTGGATGCGGACGAGATTTTTACGATCCTTATGGGGGAAGAGGTCGACCCGCGACGTGAATTCATCCAGAACAACGCTCTGGAAGTGAGCATGCTGGATATCTAAGGCGAATGGGACCATGATGAAAGCACACCAGGTCTTTGCGCGCGACCTGCCGGATCTGTGGTTCCAGGCCGTGCATGATATTCTAGATCAGGGTCGGAGATTCGTGATCGACCGTGGATCCTATGCCGGCCAGACCCGCCTCGAGTACGACTTCTTCTCCGGCCATGTGAAATACCCGGGCACCCAGCCGATCATTCCCGACATCCCCCCCGGCTGCGGGATCCCCAACCCGGTCGAGCACGACTACATTTACGGCGGCCCCGGCTACGACCGCGCCTACATCGAATATCTCATGTCCGCGCGCAAGGAACCCGGAGAGTCTTACACGTATGGCGAACGCCTGACCCGGGTGCCTATCACCGGCGACAAGCTCCATTGGTGGCAGGCAGACCACAGCGAGATCATCGACAAACGCGACGTGGACGGCAAGGTGGTGTTCGCAGAAAACGATCGGCTGTATCTCAACCAGATCGAGTGGATCATCGACACATATAAGAAATTCGGCCACCGCAACAACCAAATGGTCCTGCAGGTGGCCCACCCATCGGATCTTACGCTTTTGGACCCCCCGTGCCTGCGCTCCATCGACACGCGCATCCAGGACGAGCAGTTGAATTTCGTCGTCTATTTTCGATCCTGGGATCTGTGGAACGGTCTTCCGGCCAATCTTGCCGCCATTCAAAACCTGAAAGAGTACATGGCGACCGAGATCGGTGTCGGGGATGGGGAGATGATTGTGGAAAGCAAAGGGCTGCACCTGTATGGCTATGCCGAAGACCTGGCCAAGCTGCGGTGCCTGCGGACCTAAAGGCGGATTTTTAAAAAGAGTGCCTCAGTCGTAATGGAGCGTGATGTTCGGCGACGGTGGGTGGATGATCTTCATCTTGCCCTTGGCGATTTGGTGCCGCCGCCGCACGTCGGCCACCACCTCCGCCACACTTGCAAATTTTGGCGAGCCAAACATCTTCCGATAGCGCGCGAGGCGGTTTTCGACCAACGGCATCACCTGCGGGTGGCCGCCGAGCTCATCGGGGCTCAACCCCTGCGCAAATCCCTCACAAAGCAGTTCCACCACATCATAATCATAGCCCAGGTCTTTGTAGTCGCTTTGCCCCGGTTCTAAGCCGGCTGTGGGGACACGGTCGACGAGCCGGCGGTCCAGCCCCAGAAAAACCGCCATTTCGCGCACCAGGCGCTTGGAAAGCCCACCGATCGGGCTTACGTGCACGGCCCCGTCGCCGAAGAGCGTGTAATAGCCTATGCCGAAATCCTCATCCCTGTTTCCCGTGCCGGCCAGGAGCTTTCTCTCAGTTGCGGCCTTACTGGAGAGCACATTCGCGCGCACACGTGAGATGATGTTGCCTTTATGAAAAACACTCTCGAAAGCCTCCGGGTTGGTCGTCCGAAAGGCTTCTACCGGTGTTTCGATGCTGTGGGTCTCGCAGCGGATGCCAAGGGAATGGGAGAGCGCCTGCGCATCCCTGATATCATCTTCTTTGTTGAGGGTAGTGGGCAGGATGTAGCCGACCAGTTCGTATTTATTCACCGGATGCCGATCAAACGCCCGCTTGATCAGCGCCGCGGTAGTGCTTGAATCCACCCCGCCGGAAAGCCCGACCACGCATCCGGTCATCGCTGCCGCCGCCACTTGCCGGATGACAAAATCCCCGATTTCGCTGCTGACCGTTTCCCCGTCCATTCGTGCCAGCCTGATCCGTTTCACCTTGTCCCTCCGTTCTTAGTTACTGATAGCTGTGTGGTAACATAAACAGGGAATTATGGCGTGCAATCAGTCGCCGCAGCTTCTGGGCTGCAAGTCAACTGGGCGATACCCGTGATCGATCGACGGTCCGGATACCGCTGGTGAATCTTTAAACCGGTGGGCTCGACGGCATCGACTCTAAATAATCACGCGCCAACTGGACGGCCTTGTTGTAGTCGACCTGGATGCCGTCCTTTCCGAAGATGTCGCCGCAACCCAGCCCGCTCAACAATCGGTCCAAACCGACACCCTCTGTAATCACCAGGATAGGCTTGATGCCCACCCCTTTGAGCTTGTCCACCATTTCGCTCAAGGCGAACGCCGCGGAAATATCCATGAACGGAACATGTAGACAATTGATGATAACGACTTTGGCGCCGATCAGTTTGTTGATCTTGCCCTGCATTCGGGAGGTCGTGCCGAAGAAAAAGGCGCCCCTCACCGATACGGCTCGAATGCGGTAGTCGCTTTCCTCCTGCAGGTCCTTTCCCATATTTCGCTGCCATTCGGCCGGCGGCACCTCTGATACGTTGATCTGGGTCTGCTGGGCCATTCGATAGGTCAGCAACAGGGCCGCCAGGGCAACTCCTATGGTGACGGCGACAATCAAGTCGACGAAAACGGTGATGCCGAAAACCGCCAGCATGACGATCAAATCTTCGCGCGGTGCCCGATGCAGCACTTTCAGCATGCGGTAGTCGAGAATATCGACACCGACCTTAATGAGGATGCCGGCCAGAACGGCCATGGGGATGTGGGCCGTGTACTTGCCTAATCCCAGCAGGACCGCCAGCAGGAAAACCGAGTGAATCATGCCGGAAAGCCGCGTGCTGCCTCCCGCCTTGATGTTGACCACCGTGCGCATGGTGGCCCCGGCGCCGGGCAGGCCGCCGATCAGGGCGGATGCCATGTTGCCGACGCCCTGGCCGATGAGCTCCCGGTTCGAATCATGGCGTTCCCGGGTCATCGAGTCGGCCACGATGGATGTCAGCAGGGAGTCCATGGCCCCCAAGACCGAAAGGGCTATGGCCATGGCAAGGATTTTCGGCAGGTGTTCGGCAGAAAAGGAAGGTAGGATGAACCCCGGCAGACCCGAGGGGATCTCACCGATGGTTCGCACCGGCAAGGACAACGCTGTCGAAAGCAAACCCATTCCGAGAAGCGCAATGAGGGGCGACGGCAGCACCCGCGTGATGCGCAACGGCGTTAAGAAAACAATCAGCAGGGTGAGGCCGGCCAGGAGCAGGCTATAGACATTGATCTCGGCGATCGCCTCCGGCAGTTCGATCAAAGCGACCAAGGGGGAGCCGACGCTGTCGCCGCCGAGCAGAGGGTGGAGTTGAAGCAGGATGATGATGACCCCGATGCCGCTCATGAACCCCGAAATCACCGGGTAGGGGATATACCGTACAAACCCACCCACCTTGATCAGGCCGAAGACGATTTGCAGAATACCGGCAATTAGGATTACCGTGAAGACGGTGTGCACGTCTCCCGGGAAGACGGCTACGGCTGAGGCCATAATGACCGTCATCGGGCCGGTAGGCCCGGACACCTGCGACGGGGTGCCGCCCAACAGAGCCGCAAAAAAACCCAAGGCAATCGCGCCATATAGGCCGGCAATGGCGCCGGCCCCGCTGGCAACCCCGAAGGCAAGTGCAAGCGGCAGGGCCACGACCCCGGCGGTCAGTCCCCCGAACAGGTCCCCGCGCAATTTGGAGAGAGAATAGCGCACACGTTTCATTCAGTGCCGATCCTTGGTTGAGACGGTGAAAGACGCTTTACCGTGTGCGGCAATGCCCCGCACACAAAGAGCCCGTTCGCAAAAACGAGAGAAAATTCTATCGGACTGATTCCTTCTTGTCAAAACACCCTCGGCATGAGATGCCTAATTCAAAACCGCACCCCTTCGGAGGCGTTTCGATTATCGGTAATTGACACGAGCAACCACTCTTTCAACCAACTCCCGGCGTTGCCATGCCGGCAATCAAGAGGAGGTTTTATGATTCAAAAGCAAGACGCGCAAACCGGCAACGGATTCACACGCCGCAATTTTCTGGCGGCATCAACGCTCATGCTGGCATCGCTGGCCTCAGGGTTTCCAGCGCGCACATCGGCCGCGGCGCCGATCCTGCTCCCGGCACTGCCCTACCCGGAAAATGCCTTGGAGCCGGTCATCTCCGCCCGGACCATCGGGTTTCACCACGGCAAACACCATCTCGGCTATCTGAACAATACCAACCAGTTGATCGCAGGCACCGAGTTTGCCGGGATGACGCTTGAACACATCGTCAAGGCCGCCGCCGGCAAACCCGACAGAATCGGCCTCTTCAACAATGCCGCTCAGGTCTGGAACCACACGTTTTATTGGAATAGTCTCACCCCCAGGGGTGGCGGCAAGCCGCCGGCCGCGCTGCTGCAGCAAATTGAAGCCTCGTTCGGTACGCTTGATGCCTGTATCAAGGAGTTTTTGAACGCTGCCCTCACCCAGTTCGCCAGCGGCTGGGCTTGGCTGGTTGCAGACGGGGCCAAGCTCAAAATCGTCAAAACCCCCAATGCGCAGACCCCGTTGACCCAAGGCCTGAAACCGCTGCTCACCATCGACGTTTGGGAACACGCATATTACCTCGATTATCAGAACCGGCGGGCGGACTATGTTACCGCCGTCCTTGAAAAATTGATCAATTGGGAATTTGCCACCAAGAACATGAACCGGGCATGAAACCGGCGCGTTCGGGAACAAGGAATGCTGATGAGTTGACAAGACCAGCGCTTTTGTTTAGTCTTTTAGCATAAAAAGGTGCCTGAAGGCACCCTTCTTTATTCCTTAAACTCATAAATCATTACGGCCACGAAGGCTGCGAATGCCGCCCCGCGAAATGCGGTCGGCGGAAACGCAGCCTTTTTATTTGCGAGAGAAGGAGATTCGAATGAGACGATGCGGCGTGATTCTGTTGGGATTAATTTTGCTGATAGTTGCAGTAAAGGTTACGGCAACGGAAATCTCGGATTCAACTGGCCGAAGGATCAATGTGCCGGTTCCTGCCGAGCGGGTGATCTGCTCCGGTCCCGGATGCCTGCGGCTCATTGTCTACCTCCAAGCGCAGGATCGGGTGGTGGCAGTCGACGACATCGAAAAAAAACGCCCCCAGTTCGATGCACGGCCCTATTCCTTAGCCAATCCCCAGTTCAAAACCCTGCCGATGTTTGGCGAGTTCAGGGGCTACGACAACCCGGAGCTTATCCTGAGCCTCAAGCCTGCACCTCAGGTGATCTTCAAGACCTTTCCCGCCATGGGGCATGACCCAGAAAAGCTCCAGCAAAAAACCGGCATCCCGGTCATCATTCTGGATTACGGGGACCTTGAACAGCAGCGGCTGAACCTATATAGCTCTCTTCGGATCATGGGACAGGTGATTGGAAAGTTGCAGCGAGCCGAGGAGGTTGTCGGCTATTATGAAAAAACCATTTCTGATTTGGCGGCTCGAACCTGGGACATACCGCCCGGCGAGCGCAGGAGCTGCTTTGTCGGAGGTATTGCGCTGAAGGGCCCGCATGGGTTTCAGTCCACCGAGTCGGGCTACCCGCCGTTCGGCTTTGTCAATGCACGCAATGTGGCTCAGGACCCCTCGTCGCTCGGCAAGCCTTCGGGTGCTGCCAGTGTGGCCAAGGAGAAGATTATAGAATGGGACCCCGATATTCTTTTTCTCGATCTATCCACCCTGCAGATGGGTGACAATGCCGGCGGGCTTTTCGAACTAAAGAACGATCCGGCCTACCGGACGCTGAGCGCCGTTCAAAAAGGAGAAGTCTACGGGCTGTTGCCCTACAACTGGTACACCCAAAATTTCGGTTCGATCCTGGCGAATGCCTATTTTATCGGAAAACTGCTTTACCCCTCGCGTTTCACTGATGTGGACCCGGTTGCCAAGGCCGACGAGATCTATTCGTTTCTGGTCGGCAAGCCCGTGTTCCGGGCCATGAACCAGGAGTTCCAGGGACTCGTCTACCGCAAGGTTCCCGTTAACTGAGGCGTTGCTCCCATGCACTTGCAGTCGGGCCGGATACCGGAAGAATATCGGCGTTACATCGGGCGCAAAACCGCTTACATCACCGGGACCGGCGCCCTGCTGGTGGTGTTGGTCGTGGTCAGCATTTCGGTCGGCGCCGCCACGCTGCCGTTCGCGGATGTGGGGCGCACGCTCCTGGGCGCCAGCGTGTCGCCGCAGCTGGACGCGATCATCTGGCGAATCCGGCTGCCCCAGGCCTTGGCGGCGGTCCTCGGGGGTGCGGCGTTGGCCGTGGCCGGTACGGTGATGCAATCCGTTTTGCGCAACCCTTTGGGTTCACCCTTCACTTTAGGGATTTCGCACGCCGCCGCATTTGGCGCGGCCCTTTCCGTCATGCTGCTCGGAAGCGGAACGATGAGCAGCACCATCGTGGGTGCGGTCACTATTTCAAACCCCTACCTGACCACCGCTTCGGCCTTCATCTGCTGCGTGATCACCGCCTGGGTCATTGTCGGCATCTCCCGTATTCGGGGGGCGACCCCGGAAATCATGGTGCTTACGGGTGTGGCATTGAGTGCGCTTTTTTCGGCCGGGATCATGTTTTTGCAGTTTTTCGCCGATGACGTCCAGCTGGCGGCCATGGTATTCTGGACTTTCGGGGATGCGGCCCGGGCCTCTTGGCCCGAGCTTGGCATTCTTGCGCTGGTAACGGCCGCTGCGGCCGTCTACTTCTTTTGTAAGCGCTGGGACTACAACGCCGTAGATGGCGGGGATGAAACCGCCAAAGGCCTTGGGGTGCGAGTGGACCGCTTGCGCATGCACGGCATGCTCGTCGCCTCGCTTGTCACCGCCGTTACGGTCGCTTTCCTGGGCGTCATCGGCTTCGTGGGGCTGGTTTGCCCGCACATCGTCCGGCGCTTGATCGGCGGCGATCACCGCTTCCTGCTCCCGGCGACCCTGCTGACGGGCTCCGCCCTGCTACTGGCTTCAGACACCATTGCCCGGCTCATGCTGGCTCCTCACGTTCTGCCGGTCTCGGTGCTGACGGCGTTCACCGGCGCCCCGGTGTTCATCTATCTCATCCTGAAGGGGTACCGGCGATGATCCTTGATGTGATCGGCGTTGAATTCCGCTATGACAGCCGGAGAGTCCTACGGGATATTTGCTTTGCGTTGACAGCCGGGGAGCTTCTGGCGATCCTGGGTCCGAACGGGGTGGGCAAGACCACCTTGCTCAAATGCATCAATGCCAATCTGCGGCCGGCGGCGGGAAGCGTGCTGGTGGACGACCGCGACGTGCTGCGAATGGATTCCATGGACATCGCGCGTCGGGTGGGCTATGTTGCGCAGCGAACCGAGGCCGCGCGTTTGACGGTGTTTGATGCCGTTTTGCTGGGGCGAAGGCCGCACCTGCGCTGGCGAGTATCCGAGCAGGATCTGCGTCTGACCGACGCGGCCATCGAACGCCTGAACCTCCGACCGCTGATCATGCGCTACATCGATCAACTGAGCGGCGGTGAACTTCAAAAGGTGGCTATTGCCCGCGCTTTGGTGCAGGAGCCGCGCCTGCTCCTTCTGGACGAGCCCACCAGCAGCCTGGATCTTCGGAACCAGATCGACATCCTAAAAATCATCCGGCAGGTTGCCGATCAGCATGAGGTGGCCGCCGCCATGACCATGCACGACTTGAACAAGGCCCTACGCTGGGCGGACAAATTTATTTTTTTGAAGGACGGCGCTGTCTTTGCGGCCGGAAGATCCAACGAGGTGACCGCGGAAATGGTGGCGGCGGTTTACGGCGTGCCGGTGGAGATCCACCTGCATCGAGGTTGCCCCTGGATCATCCCGTTGGAGCAAAACGGAAACGGGAGGAGTTAGCTCATGGGCTGCGTTTTTGAAAAAGAGCTGATCGAGGCCACCATTCGGTTTCATGGGCACCTGTGCCCGGGGCTTGCAATCGGCATCCGCGCAGCTGAAATTGCGCTGCGCGAGGTCGGCCGCGACGGTGACGAAGAGATTGTCGCCGTGGTGGAAACGGACATGTGCGGGGTGGACGCTGTGCAGTACCTGACTGGCTGCACCTTCGGCAAGGGCAACCTGATCCACCTGGATTACGGCAAGAACGCATTTTCCTTTTACCGGCGCTCGGACGGCAAATCGCTGCGGGTGGTCGCCCGGCCCTCCATTTTGGGCGATGACGTAAAAACCCTGGCTGAGCTTCACCGCCGGATGAATTCGGGAGGCCTCTCTCAAGAGCAGGGGAAGCGCTGGCACGCCATCCGGGAAGCGATCACCGCAAGCGTGATGAACGGACGACTGGCAGATCTCTTCGAGGCCAAACCGGTGCAGGCGGACCCGCCGGCCAAAGCCAGGATTCTTTCGAGCCTGACCTGTGATTGCTGCGGAGAGGCCGTCATGGAAAGTCGCATACGTGAGCATCAGGATCGCCGGTTGTGTCCCCCCTGCCTCACCGCACTGCAGTCGCTCCAACAAGAACGCTTCCCGGAGGGTTGATCGATGTTGATGCAGGACATTCCCTTCGGCACCACCGATTGGTCTACCGTTGAAAAAACCGAGCATGCCGGAACGTTCGGTGTCGCCCACTGGCGTGCGCGGCAGTTTGGCGGCATCCGGGTGCGGATGGTGGAGTACTCTCCCGGGTACCTGGCGGACCACTGGTGCTCCAAGGGACACATATTGCTGGTGCTGGACGGGCAACTCGAAACCGAGCTTGCCGACGGCCGCAAATTCACGTTGACGCCCGGGATGAGCTACCAGGTGGCGGATGGGGCCGAGGCGCACCGATCTTCGACTCAATACGGCGCCAGGCTGTTCATCGTGGATTGAGGCGCTGGGTATCGCGCTCAGCGGCGGGAGCTTGTATGGATGGCGTCGCATCGTTTGAAGCCGCGCTGACCCGCGACGAACGAAGACTTGTCAACGGCCTCGCGAGCCCGGTTCGGATCCAGGAATTCCTGGATTCCATCCCCTATAGTCCCGATGGCTTCTACCGCTGCCCGCTGCGGGTGCTGCGCGACCGAACGGCCCACTGCTTTGACGGCGCCATGTTTGCGGCGGCGGCACTGCGGTGCATCGGCTACCCGCCGCTGATCCTGGACATGTTCTCCAACGGCCGGGACGATGAGCACCTGCTCGCCCTCTTCAAGGCCGGGGGCCGCTGGGGGGCGGTGGCGAAATCGAACTTTGTGGGGTTGCGCTACCGCGAGCCGGTTTACCGCGGTCTGCGCGAGTTGGCCATGTCCTACTTCGAGCAGTACTACAACCTCGAGCGCGAAAAGACCCTGCGGGGCTACACGGGACCTCTGAACGTGGGACGCTTCGATCGACTGAAGTGGGTGATCCGCGACGAGGCCATGGAGGCCATCGCTGAGCGCACCGACCAGCTTCGGCGCGTGATTTTGATCGACACCGAGATGGAAGCGCGGTTGTCCCCTGTGGATGAGCGTTCCTACCAGGCCGGGTTGATCGGCTCCAATCCCAAAGGCCTTTTTAAGATCAAGGCGTAAGGCCCGTGCATGATTGGAGCTGCAGGCGCTGACGCCCGTAATCGCCGGAGCAACGAAAGAGATCAGGAACATCCATGCTGCACGAGCCCCCGCCCTGCCGCTTTTGTCCCGAATACCTGAAGCACCTGATTGTTACGGAGTTGGATTCGGTCTGGGCCGTTTTGGACAAACACCCGGTGACGGAGGGTCATCACCTGATCATTCCTAAACGGCACGTTTCGGACTGGTTTTCCATGACGGAGAAAGAGCGCCGGGACGCCGATGAACTGATCCGGATCCTGCAATCCAGGATCCGGGCGGCGGATTCGTCGGTTGCCGGGTTCAACATTGGGATGAATTGCGGCGAGGCGGCCGGGCAGACGGTCTTCCACGCCCATATCCATCTGATCCCGCGCCGCAGCGGCGATACGCCCAGCCCCAGGGGCGGGGTGCGTGGAGTCATTCCCGACAAGATGAGCTACCCGAGCTCATGCGGGTCTTGACCCTGAGCATGAAGGCCTCGCGCATGTTTTTGGGAACCAGGGGCTGCTTTTCGGCCGGTTTGCGCTGCAAGGTGAGCGCTCCGCTCGGGCAAGTGGTGACGCACAGCCCGCAGCCGATGCAGCGGTCGGTGTCGAGGACCGCAAGGGCGTCCACCATGGTCAGGGCATCCATTTGGCAGCGGTCCTGGCAGGTTCCGCAGCCGACGCAACCTCCCGGGTCCAGCGCGGCTACGAAGGGCGAGGCGACGGCGGCGGCCGGCACCGGCAGGCGCTTCAGGTGTTTTAGCACCTGGCAGCAGTCCCCGCAGCAGCAGCAGATGTTTACAATGTCCTGGGCGTTGCTCGGCTGCAAAACGAGCCCCTGCTCCTCGGCTTTTTTAAGGATCTCCAGCGTCTCCTCCAGGCTGATGTATCGGCCCAATTCGTTGCGTGCGTAGTAGTCCGCCCCATAGCCGAAGACCAGGCAGGCCTCTGCCAGCTTATCGCAACCGGCGCCCTTGATCCGGTGCTCGCGTCGGCAGATGCAGGGGGCCACCAAAAATTTGGTCTGCTTGCGCACCAGCTCCTCGGCTTGTTCGTAAGGCATGGCCTCCATGGCGGCGGAAACGCTTTTGCCGATCGGAATGGTGCGAAGCTGCGGCACGCGGGTGAAGGCCACGCGGGAGAGCGTCGGCAGGTACTCGTCCATGTCCCGGATGAATTCCGGGTCCAGGTCGTTCACATGGTATTCCCAGATTCCGATGACAAACTGGGCGGCCATGTAGACATGCGGCCGGTCGGGTTCCTCGATGCTGAAGATCAGACCTTTGCGGGACATCTGCCGAAGCCGGCCGGCCACCTCCTCTTCGGAAAGGCCTGTCCGCGCCGCTATCGCCGATGCCGGTTCGAGCTTGATTCCGACGTGGAGCGCCAAGTCGGCCTCATCGGGTGTGAACAGGCGCTTGAGAATGCGCAGCTCGACCCCGGATTCGGTGGCCGGAAATCCGGCCGGCAGCCTGTCCAAGTGCTCCCGCAGCTTTTCATAACCATCTGGCATGATGGCGTTCTCCTGTTCAGTCACCGGGGTTGGGTGACGGGAATGGTTCAATGGGTACAATGGTACGCCGCCGTTTTCAAGAAAGAATCCGGCAGGCAGGATTCAATGAAAATTTCGCCGGCTCCGGGCAGTTCAAAACGTAGGCTCAGGGCATGCAGCATCACCCGCGGGAACGTTTTCTGAATGTGCTTGTCTCCATAGAGGGGGTCTCCCACGATGGGATGCCTGATACTGAAAAAGTGTGCGCGGATCTGGTGCTTGCGGCCGGTCACCGGATGGGCCCGAACTCGCGTGAAACCGGTAGACCGTTGATCGACTTCGAATTCGGTAACGCACGGTTTTCCGCGTTGCCGGTCCTCCGCCATTCGGCCTGAGCCACCGTGTCGCAGCGGCGTGCCGATTACGCCGCGATCGCCTGTAATGTCCCCGTGGACCCACGCGATGTAGGTCTTGAGCATTCGGCGATGCTCGAACAGTTGGTTCAGGCGGCGGTGGGCCTCGGGGTTCTTGGCAAAGAGGATGACGCCGCTGACCTGTTTGTCCAGTCGGTGCACGACGTAGATTTTTTGCCCACGCGCGTCGGTGAGGAGTTTCAGCAGGCAGATGGTCTCGGGATTGCGCTCCGGGATGGCAGCGAGTCCTTCCGGTTTGTCGACGGCGATCAGGTCATCATTTTCAAAGAGAACCCGGATTTGGCCATGCGGAGCGTCCATCGGCTAATGGGTCAGGATTTTGCTCAGGAAGAGCTTGGTCCGATCGCTTCTGGGGTGAGCGAAAAACTCGTCCGGCGGGGCGATTTCGATCAATTCCCCAAAATCCATGAAGGCCACTCGATGGGAGACCTCGCGCGCGAAACCCATCTCGTGCGTGACCACGATCATGGTCATCCCCTCGCCTGCCAGCTGACGCATGACCTCCAGCACCTCGTTGATCATCTCGGGGTCGAGTGCCGAGGTGGGCTCGTCGAAAAGCATGATCTTCGGCTTCATGCACAAGCCCCGGGCGATGGCCACCCGCTGCAGCTGGCCGCCCGAAAGCTGGGCCGGGTATTGATGGAGCTTGTCCCCCAGTCCGACCTTTTCCAGGACGCGGCGGCCCTCGCTCTCCGCCTCTTTCCGGGCGATCTTGCGCACCTTGATCGGGGCCAGCGTGACGTTTTGAAGCGCCGTCATGTGCGGGTAAAGATTGAACTGCTGGAAGACGAAACCGATTTCAGCCCGCAGCTTGGTCATGTTGGTTTTCGACTCGTGCACCCGCATGCCGTCCACGATGAGCTCGCCTTTTTGGATCGGCTCCAGGCGGTTGATGCAGCGGATGAGAGTGCTCTTTCCCGACCCGCTCGGGCCGCAGACCACCAGGACCTCGGCCGGTTCGACCCTTAGGGTGATGCCCTTCAGCACGTGCAGCTCGCCGAACCACTTGTGAACGTCATTGAATTCGATCATGCTCGTTTTGATTTTCCGGCGTTGCGGCCCCGGCCCCGTTTTCGGTTTGACGGGACCGCCTTAAACGTTGAAGCTCAGTTGCGTGTATAACCTGTCGACATCCGTTTTTCCAGGCTGTTGGAGAGGCGGATGAGCGGATAGCAGATAACAAAATACATAACCGCCACCAACCCGAACACCAGAAGGCCCTGGGGCACCCGCTGCACGGTGAGCCAGCCCACCCGGGTCACATCCACGACGCCGATGGCCGAAACCACCGAGGAGTCCTTGATCAAGAGCACGTACTGGCCCACCAGCGGCGGCAGGACCACTCTCAAGGACTGGGGCAGGATCACGTAGCGCAGCTGCTGCAGGCCGCTCAGGCCGGTCGAGGTGGCGGCCTCCTTTTGGCCCGGGGGCACCGACTCGATGCCCGCCGCGACGATCTCGCAGATGAAACACGCAGCGAGATTGGTAAGGGAAATGACGGCGGCCGGGAAGGCCTCCAGATGGATCCCGAACTCCGGGAATATGAAAAATATGATGAACACCTGAACCAGGAAGGGGGTGCCGCGTACGAGATCCACCCAAGCCCCGACCAGGGGTTTGATCACCCGGCTGCGCGAGGCGCGCAGAATCCCCCAGAGAAAGCCGATGCCGGTCCCGGCCAACAGGCTCAGGCCCGAAATGGCAATGGTCATCCACAAGCCCTTGAGAAAAAAAGGCAGGCTGTGAATGAGCTGTTCTATGTAGAAAAGCCACATATACAGAAAAGGGTCCTAATGTTCGAGGGTTCAAGGGTTCGAGAGTAAAGACCACAGGTGCTTTCGAAGTTTCTTTTCACTTGACCCCTCGACTCCTTGACCCCTTTTGTCACGTTTGCATATAAATCAGACGCTTCTGCGACCAATGGGTTAAACTCTTGAGCCCGTAGTAAATGAGCAAATAGAACACGGCGGAGGTCAGGAACCCCTCGGCCGGCATGAAGCGCTCCGAGGTCATGATCTGCCCGGCGCGGGTCAATTCCGGCAGGGAGATCAGGGACAATAGCGCCGAGTCCTTCACCAGTACGATGGCCTGTCCGAGCAACGGCGGCAGCGTCACACCGATCGCCTGGGGCAGGATGATGTGGCGCATGCGCTGGAGGTAGTTCAGCCCCGAGGAAACCGCCGCTTCCACATGGCCGTGCGGGATGGACTGGATTCCAGCCCGGATGATTTCAGCCATGTACGCCCCGCTGTTCAGGGTCAGGGCGAGAATGCCGGTCGCCGCTTCGGACATGCGTATGCCCAGCGACGGCAGGCCGAAATAAAAGAAAAAAAGTTGGACCAGCAGCGGGGTGGAGCGTATGCTCTCGATGTAAGCACCGGCGGCCCAAACCAGCATCTTGAAGCGGCTGATGCGCATGCCGCAGGCGGCGGTGCCCATGATCAGCGCGCCCAGGAGGCCGGCGCCGGAGAGCCAGAGGGTCGCCATGAAACAGCTCAGGAAGAGCGGCAGGTACTCGAGGATAACCCTGAAGTTAAATGTCTCAAGCATCGCGCATCTCTGGTAAAATTTGAGCCGCCGAAAAAGGCGGCTCAAATTTTTCTCATGAAGCCGCTGGCGTCTTGATTAATGGTCTTTTTTCCAATCCAGAGTGTTGACCCAGTAGTTGAGGTTCTTCTCCAGACGGCCGTCGAGCGACGCATTGTGGAAGAACAGGTTCACCAGCGTCAACAGGTCCATCGAGTCATACCGCACCCCGAAGGCCAGAGGTTCCTTGGAGAGTTGCTCCGGCAGGATGCGGATGCTGTTGGGCGGGTAGTTGGCCAGCCCCCCCACGACGGCGGAGGCATCGTTCACACCAAAATCCGCCTGGCCCTGTATGACGGCGTCGAGAAGCAGGGGCCCTCCGCCCTTGTAGGACTTCAGCTCGGCCTGCGGAAATGCCTTCTTGGCCTCGTTCTCTCCCGTCGATCCGAGCAGGACCGCAGCCTTTAACCCTGGCTTCTTGGCGTCCTGCACGGATTGGATCGGGCTGCCGGCCTTAACGAAGACCACACTGCCGGTGTACATGAAAGGCCGGGTGAAGCCGATCTTCATGGCCCGCTTGATGGTGGGGGTCATGTCGGCCGCCAAAATGTCGGCTTTTTTCGAAAGCAGCGCCGGGATGAGGCCGTCCCAGTCGAAATCCAGGAAGACCACCTTGACGCCCATGTCTTTGGCCAGCAACTCGCAGAGCTCGATCGAGCTGCCGGTGCGGTTGCCGTTTTTGTCGATGAAGCTGAAGGGCGGGCCCTGGGTCTGGCAGGCCACGCGCAGTTCCCCTCGCTGGGCGATCTCGTCCAGGGTCCCCGCTGCGGCGAAGGACGTAATCCCCAGCATCATTAAAAACACCATTGCCACGCTGATTTTTTTCATACGCTTTGCCTCCTTTGTGGGTTTGGGTTGCGGTCGGGCTACGCCACTTCTTGCGTCTCATGTACAACGATGCCCCGTTGCTTTAATCCCGCCATGAAACGGTCATGCGGGACGTCCACGGCGGGGTTGAGAACCCCCGTGCGGCGGATCTCACCGGCTGCGAGCATCTGGGCTACGATGCTGGCCGGGCAGCCCACGCCCAGGCTCATGGCGAAGAGTCCGGAGCCCAGGTCGCGCTCGATCAGCAGGGTTGAGGTGAGGGTCTTGCGGCGGCTGTTCTTTAAGCCGGAAAAGACGTTGATCATGGCCACGAGGTCTTTTTCATCATCCTGGTACTGTAGCTGGGGCTCAAGCAGTTTGACCATGAAGTCATGGGGGGTCAGGCGGCACTCCACGCCCTTGAGCGGCTCATCGGAAAGGAACCCCAGGCGCTTGATGGCCGCAAAGAAGGCGCACCAGCCGGGCCAGCGCAGGGAGTAGCGTCCGGCCTCGCGAATGGTGCCGCCGACGCCCAGAAGGCCCGTGTAGAAAGCGGCATCCCCGTTGGGAACGGCCTCCAGCTCCCCGATTCCGGGGAATTGGACGGTGTGGATCATTTCGTTCTCGTGCTGCCGCTCGGCCGGGATCGACAGTGTTCGCCCTTCGCGGACGAACACCGCCGGCCGCTTGTGGGAGCGCAGCACCATGTCGAAGTTCCAGCTGACCTTGTAGTTGAGCGGGTTGGTGCAGGCCTTCCTTTCGGGGAATCCGCCGCAGTAGGAATTGAGCAGGTGCAGCTCGTCGAACTGTTTGACGGCATGGCCGCAGATCACCAGATCGATGCCCGGGTCCAGCCCGCACTCGGGCATCAGGGCGACACCGGCGGCCTGGGCCGGCGAGTGCAGGTGACGGATCGGGGCACCGTAATTGGTGCTGACCAGCGGAATGCGGGTTTCAAGGGCGGCTTCGAAAGCGTTGACCATCAGCGGCAAAGGCAACAGGTCGATCGCGGCGTCGATTCCCTGCCGGAAGAGGGCGATTAGGGCCGGTTTGGAGGAGGCGTCGATCTTGACCGGCGTGATCTTGGCCGCATCGCTGCGGGCGGCGAACGCGTCCCACCCCGCCAGGCTTGAATCCGCGCAGACGACCTCGTCCACCCGCTTGCTGCGCGCCAAGTCCATCAGGGCTGCTTTGCCCTGCATTCCCAGCCCGCCGAGAACCGCAATTTTCATGGCCCGTTCCTTCCGATTATGAGGCTACGGCGCGTCAGCAGCAGTTAATCGATATTGCAACGCATTGTCAATCCGGAAATCGAAAATCGATCAACCTGAGACGGCTGCCGGAGAAGCCGTCCTGGCATGCGGCATCCTTCAGAAGCTTACCGTAATGTAATATCCCTGCTCGCCCCTTTGGATGAGCAGGACAACGGAACTCTTGAGGCGTGACGCGACGATGGCCTTTTTAAAGTCCTCGCTCTCGCCGACCTCGGCATCATCGACCTGGCGGATCACGTCGCCGGGTCGGGCGCCGATGCGCGCCAGGTGGGTGCCGGCTCTGACCTCGGAGATCATCACCCCTTTGCGCGCGTCGATTTTATAATCCTTGCGGTTTTTAGGAGAGAGCGCTTGAACCCGCACCCCTAAGAGGCTCCAGGCCAGCTGATCGGCCTTCTCGACGGGAAAGAGTCGGGTCTTGACGCTGGCCGTCAGGCTCCGGCCGCCTCGCCAGGCCTTAATTTCAAGCGCCTCACCTGCAGTCACGGCTCGCGTGGCGGCCAGATAGTCGTCCAGCACGGCGATTTTTCTGGAGCCGATGGCCAGCAGCACGTCCCCCTCCTGCAGGCCGGCCGTCTGGGCCGGGCTGTCCGGCTCTACCAGCCGGACCATGGCCCCCTTTCGGTTTGGGTATTTCAGGTACTGGGCGAGCCGCTCGTCCAGCTCCTGGGCCACGATGCCGATCCAGGCCGGTTGAACCTCGCCGTACTGGATGAGGCTGGCGACGATTTTCTTCGCCTTGCTGATCGGAATGGCAAATCCGATGCCCTGGGCCTTGGCATAGATGGCGGTGTTGATCCCCACCAGCTCGCCGTTGATGTTGAGCAGCGGCCCGCCGGAGTTGCCCGGGTTGATGGAGGCGTCGATCTGGATGAAATCATGCAGCACCCGTTCGTCCGCGCGGATGCTGCGGTGAACCGCGCTCACGACCCCGGTGGTGACCGTGTGCGAAAAACCGAAGGGGTTGCCGATGGCGATCACTGTTTCGCCGATCATCAGGTCGTCGCTCTGGTCCATGGCGATCGAGGGCAGCTTTTCCCGCGAATCGATTTTGAGCACCGCCAGGTCCGAATCGGGGTCCGCGCCGACGATGCGGGCCTCGAATTCGCGCCGGTCTTCGAGAACCACCGTGATGGTGCCGGAGCGCTGGATGACGTGGGCGTTGGTGAGGATGAGCCCGCGTTCGCCGTCGATGAGGACCCCGGAGCCGAGGCTCGTGTTCTGACGGCGCTGTTCGAACCCAGGGTCGAAGAAGTCCTTGAAAAACTCTTCGAAAAGCGGGTTACGGAACCCGAACCCCGAAAACGGGTTCGGCCGGGTACGGGTTTCGTAGGCGGAGCTGATGTTGACCACCGCCGGGCTCGCCTTGCGCACGGCTTTCACCACCGCGCTCTCCCTCAGGTTGTCCGGCGCCCCGGTCCCAAAGATCGGAAACAGGAGGATGATGGCCGTGACGGCTGCGCTGTAACACCGCCAGGAAGGCCGGCGGTTTGAAATTGGGGTTGGCATTTTCAGCGACATAGGCTAAATATATAAATTTCGAGTTGATCGAGGGCTTAACATTGCTCATGTTCCTTATATACCTCCCTACACCGAACGGCAACCTTTCTGCCCCATGAGCAGCGGCACGATCCACGAGCTCCTGTCCCGGGTTGAAAAACCCAGTCGCTACCTTGGAACAGAGGTCAATGCAACCCCCAAAGACCCCAATCAGGTCAAGTTGCGCTTCGCCCTTGCGTTTCCCGACCTTTACGAGATCGGCACGTCTCACTTCGGGATGCAAATCCTCTATCATGTCTTGAACAGCCAGCCTGAGATTGCCGCCGAGCGGGTGTTCGCCCCGGCCAGAGACATGGAACGTGAGTTGCGCTCCACCGGAACGCCCCTGTTCAGCCTCGAAAACCGCACCCCGTTGGACCGCTTCGACATTATCGGGTTCAGCCTGTTATATGAACTCAACTACACGAATGTTCTTACAATTTTAGATTTGTCGGGCATACCGTTTCTATCCGCCGATCGCGGCCCACGGCATCCGCTCATCATCGCCGGCGGACCCTGCACGTGCAACCCGGAGCCGGTGGCGGATTTCTTCGATGCCATGGTGGTCGGCGACGGCGAGCAGGTGGTGCTCGAACTTTCCCGTGCCTGGATAGAATGGAGCGCCTCCGGTGGACAGGAGCGGGAGACCCTGCTGCGCCGCTGGTCGGGTATCGAGGGGGTTTACATCCCGGCTTTCTTTTCCCCGCACTATGACGCGGATGGGTTTCAGAGACATGCGCTGTGTTGGCATGATTATAAAACCGTGCGGCGTGTCGTTGTTGCCGATCTGGACGCCGCCCCGTTTCCGGATCGGCCCATTGTTCCGTTTGGAAAACCGGTCCACGACCGCCTGCGGCTCGAAGTCTCGCGGGGCTGCAGCCGCGGCTGCCGTTTTTGCCAGGCGGGGATGATCTACCGACCGGTGCGCGAGCGCATGCCGGGGAAGCTGCTCGACCTTGCGCAAGCCTCGCTGGCCGCCACCGGCTACGAGGACGTGTCGCTCTTGTCCCTGAGCACGGGGGACTACGGCTGCATTGCGGGGCTGATGGAGCGGTTGATGGCGCGTTTCGCCCCGGAGCGCGTGGCGGTGTCGCTCCCGTCCCTGCGGGCGGGGACGCTGACGCCCGAACTGATGGAGCTGATCCGGCAGGTGCGCAAGACCGGCTTCACCATCGCCCCCGAGGCCGGGAGTCAGCGGTTGAGGGATGTCATCAACAAGAACGTCACCGAGGCCGAAATCATTGAAACCGTCCAGGATGCCTTCAGCAGCGGCTGGCAGTTGATCAAGCTCTATTTCATGATCGGTCTGCCCACCGAGACCGAGGAGGACCTCGCTCAGCTTGTCTCGCTGGTGCGCCGGCTCTCCCGGTTGAAAGGATCCGGCCGTCGCCGGGGGCAGATCAACGTGAGTGCGGCCACGTTCATCCCCAAACCCCATACGCCCTTCCAGTGGCAGCCCCAGCTTGAGCTATCCGAATCGCGCTCTCGCCTGCGCCGGCTCCAGCAAGAGCTTGCGATGCCGGGGGTTCAGTTCAAATGGCAAAACCCCGAGATGAGCCTGCTCGAAGGCGTTTGGGCGCGAGGCGACCGCAGGCTCGGCCGGGCCCTGCTGGCCGCTTACCGGCGGGGCTGCCGTTTCGACGGCTGGGGAGACAGTTTCAATTTTTCAACATGGATGGACGCCTTCGCCGAAGCGGGGATCGACCCGGCGTTCTACACCACACGTCCGCGCAGTCCGAATGAGCCGCTGCCGTGGGATCACATCGACTCAGGCGTGTCCAAGGAATTTCTGGCGCGCGAATGGGAAAACGCGCTGGCGTCAAGGCTGACCCCGGACTGCCGTTGGGGGGAGTGCCAAGGCTGCGGGGTCTGCGACTTTGACCTCATCCAACCCCGGGTTCACCGGGTTGATCCGCCCGGCCTGAAGGCGCCGGCGATCGAAGACGGGCCGCCTTACAAGAAGATCCAAATTTCTTATGAAAAGGTCCGCTCCGCCCGTTTTTTCGGGCACCTGGAGCTGGCGAACATCATGCTCAGGGCGCTGCGGCGCGCGGCCATCCCGGTCAAATTTTCGGAGGGCTTCCACCCGAAACCGAAAGTGTCCTTTGACAACCCGCTTCCCACCGGGACCGAGAGCGAAGACGAGCGCATGGTGCTTACGGTGCCCCAGAGAGTGGCCCCTCGGAGCGTCATTAAAAGGCTGAACGCCCAGCTTCCGGAGGGTCTCCGGGTTCACACCTGCAGTGAGGAAATCAGCCCTACAGAGGCATCCTGCACATTCCGGGTCAGCTTTGCGGCGCCGGTCTCGCTGCCGACCATTCAGGTCGGTTTCGATCGGCTTGTGGTGGTATCCACCCATCGCGGCAAGTTGAAAAAAATCGAGCTAAAGGGTATTCTTCTCAAGGCGGAGGCTCTGGATCCCCGGCACCTGGAAATCACCCTGAGCTGCGAGCCAGGAAAGACCGTGCGGCCGGCCGAACTGCTCCGGCAGATTTTCCAAGTTCCCGAAAGCGATGTTCGCAGCGCCGTTATCCGCAAGCTTAAGCCATCGGGCAAACTTGAAAACATGGCACCTGATCTCTCAGACAAAGGACGTTAACGCCATGTACAAGCAGCTGATCATCAATGTGACCGAACAGGAAACCCGGGTGGCGCTTTTAGAGGACGGCACCATCGTTGAGCTCCACGTGGACCGGGGGGACGATTCCGACATTGCGGGCAACATTTACAAAGGCCGTGTACTGAGGGTCTTGCCAGGCATGCAGGCTGCTTTTGTCGACATTGGATTGAGCCAGGCTGCGTTTATTTATGTCGACGATGTGGCGGACGACAATTTCAAGGACATCGAGCGCTTGTTTACGTTGGGCTTGGAGGAGAACGGGGAGCTGGACGCAGAAGAAGAGGCGGGCTCGCCGTTGCGTCGCGAGCGGAGCATCCCGATCGAAGAACTTCTCGTGGAGGGCCAGGAAATCCTGGTTCAGGTTGCGAAATCCCCGATCGGGACCAAGGGAGCGCGAATTTCCTCGCTCGTGTCGATTCCCGGGCGTTTTCTGGTGCTCATGCCCTCTTCCACCCATATCGGAATATCGCGCCGCATCGAGGATGAGTCCGAGCGACAGCGGCTCAAAAAGCTGGTTTACGACCTGCGTCAGGATGATTTCGGTTTCATCGTCCGCACCGCCGCCGAAGGTGAAAGCGAGGAGCGGATTGCCTATGAAATGGGGTTTCTCACCAACCTGTGGGAAAGCATCCAGCGCAAGTTCAAAACGGCGCCGGCGCCCTCGTTGATCTACCAGGACCTTTCGGTCAGCCTCCGGGCCGTGCGCGACCTGCTCATTCACGAGGCCGAGAAACTCGTCATCGACTCGAAGCCCACCCACGAGGCGGTGCTCTCCTTTCTCGACACGTATATGCCGAGCCTGAAGGACAGCGTTATTCTTTACGATGGACCTGAACCGGTGTTCGATGTTTACAACCTTGAGGCCGACATCTCGCGGGCGCTAAAGCGCAAAGTGTGGCTAAAATCGGGCGGTTATATTTTAATTGAACACACAGAGGCGCTCACCGCCATCGATGTCAACACCGGCCGATACGTGGGCAAGCACAACCTCGAGGAGACCATTCTCAAGACCAATCTCGAGGCGGTCAAGGAGATTGCCTACCAGGTCCGGCTCAGGGACATCGGGGGTATCATCATCATCGATTTCATCGACATGGAAAAAAAGCTCAATCAGGAGCGGGTCTTCAGTGCGTTCAGGGAGGCCCTCAAGCGCGACAAGAGCAAGACCCATGTCCTGCCCATGTCCGAAATGGGCCTGATCCAAATGACCCGCAAGCGAACCCGGGAGCCGCTGACCCGTATCTTGTGCGAACCATGCTTCTACTGTGAGGGCGAAGGGTACATCGTGTCGCGGCAGTCGGTTTGTTACATGATCTACCGCGAGCTGATGCGCAACTCTCGCGACGTCTTCGGCCAGCGGGTGGCGATCCGCGCCAATCCCCAGGTGGCGGAATATCTGCACCGTGAAGAAACCAGCCTGGTGACCAACCTGGAGCGATCTCTGGGCAAGCAGATCGTCATCTACCCGGAACCCCAATTCCATCTGGAGCAGTTTGACATATTCGAGATCCTCGACAATTGAAATGGGAAGGTAAACCTCCTCGCGCCGCCCGCTTCCCTATGAATTTACGCAGGCCCCGTTTTTGCGCTTATTTCTTGACACGTTTAAATTACTGTGATTAATTCATCAGGTTCAAGACTATACTGTGAACTCCCGTCCGCTTCCGGATGAGCCATCCCCCGGAAGGGACTCTCACTAAATTCGAGCTTCGGACGGACGGCCCGGCGCAATGGGGGCATTCGTTCGGGAACCACGAAAGGCCACGGCAATGAAGAGAACATTTCAACCTAGCAGGCTCAAGCGCGCCCGCAATCACGGGTTTCGAAAACGCATGTCCACCAAGGCTGGGCGCATGGTGATCAACCGGCGTCGAGCCAAAGGAAGGAAGCGGTTGGCCGGCTGATCCGGCGGCAGGCCCAGCGGATGGGAGGTGCCGTATCTCCACCTGAGGAAGACCCAGCGGTGCGCTTTTTCCTGAAAAAGGCCGACCGGCTTTTAAAGCGCAGCGACTTTGTCGAACTTTCGCGGGTCGGGCGGCGGGTTTACAGTGGCGTTTTCATAGCGGTCGTGGCTCCCAACAAAGCCGGCCGGCCTCGGTTGGGGATTACCGTCACCCGCAAGGTCGGCGGAGCGGTTCAGCGCAACCGCATCAAACGGCTGGTCCGCGAGGTTTTCCGCCTCCACCATCATAGGTTGAAGCTTAACGCGGACATCAATGTCATTGCCCGAAACGGATCGGCCGAACTCGCAAACCATGAACTGAGGCAGGCTATCGAGGAGTTGTTTGAAAGAGTTCCGAGTGAAATCGGCGGTTAGGCACCTATCCGCGCGTCTGCTTTACTATACCATCCGGGTCTATCAGCTGACGCTCTCCCCGGTTTTGGGCTCGGCATGCCGTTATTACCCCTCCTGCTCGGAATACACCCTTCAGGCGATTGATCGCCACGGACCGGTTCGGGGCGTTTTTTTAGGTTTCAAGCGCGTGATGCGCTGTCATCCATTCAGCACCGGCGGTGTGGACCCGGTTCCCTGAAATCCCGCCGCGGATGTCATCTCTGCATGGTTTTTTCACGGTGCCGAAAACGAAAAGGCAATTGCTTTTAGGAGATCGATATGGATCAGATGCGCTTGATGGCGGCCCTGGTGCTCTCTTTTCTGGTTTTCTTTCTTTGGAATACGTTTTTCGGCCAAGAACCACCGTCCAAGACGGCTTCGCAGCCGGAGAGCGTCGCCGAAAAAATGGTCAAGACAGAGCCGGTGCCGGTGGTGCCGGAACAGAGCGCATCTGCACCGGTTGTTGCCTCCGTGCAAGCGGCCCCGGGCCGGGCGGCGCGCGAGATCTCCATCCGCACCCCGCTCTACACGGTCGGTTTGTCCGAGCAGGGCGCCGTCGTCAACCGCTTCATTCTTCACAATTACCGGGTCCGAGTTGAAAGGGACGCCCCCAATCTGAACCTTTTTCCGGAAGACGGCTCGGTCGGCTCGCTTCTATTGGGCGCGGCAGGTATTCCCGGCCTGGAAGAGGCGCTCTATCAGCTTCAGGGCCCGGAGAATTCGATCAATTTTAGCGAAGGCACGTGGGACGTGGTATTCGCGCACCGCACGGCAAGCGGGCTTCTGGTTGAGAAAATCTACCGCTTCATGGCCGACACTTACGTGATGGGCTTTGACATCCGCATCACCAACACCGGCGAGCAGACGGTGAAGGAGGTTTTTTCCGTAGCTCTGCGTGAAGCGGCCTCCGGCAAGAAAAGCTCCTACGTGTTCGAAGGGCCCAGCGCCTTGATTAACAATTCACTGGAAACGGTGGAGGTCGGCGACATCGCCAAAAACAACACGCTGAAAGGCGTTATCGCCTGGACGGCACTTCAGACCCGTTATTTCATGACAAGCCTTATCCCGATCAAGGAGCAGGAGGCTCTTCTGCGGTTGTCGGTGCTGCCGCGCAATATCGTCGAAGCCCGTTATGAAGAACCCGAAGTCCTGCTCTCCCCCGGGACCCGGCAGAGTTTCGAGCATCTTCTCTTTTTCGGCCCTAAAAGCAGCGAGGCCCTCAGCCGGGCCGGCCATGAGCTGATCCGGGTCATTGATTTCGGCACGTTCCATTTCCTTGCAAAGCCGCTGTTGTGGCTTATGAATTGGATTTACGGAGTCCTGCCCAATTACGGGGTGGCGATCATCGTTCTGACGATCCTCACCAAGGTGCTGCTCTGGCCGCTTGGCACCAAGAGCTACAAGTCCATGAGCCAGATGAAGAAGCTCCAGCCTCTGATCCAGGAAATCCGCCAAAAGTATAAGGATGATCGCAAGCGGATGAACGAGGAGGTTATGCGGTTGCACCGCACTTACAGCATCAACCCTCTGGGCGGGTGTCTGCCCATGGTTCTTCAGATTCCGGTTTTTTTCGCCCTCTACCGGATGCTGGACTCGGCCATCGAGCTGCGGCATGCCCATTTCCTGTGGTGGATCAACGACCTCTCCGCCCCGGATCGGCTGTTCGACTTCGGTTTTTCGGTTCCGTTCATGGAGCCGCCCTATGGAATACCGGTGCTGACGCTAGTCATGGGCGCGACCATGTTCTTGCAGCAGAAAATGACGCCGCCGGCCGGTGATCCCACCCAGGCCAAAATGATGATGCTCATGCCGGTGGTGTTCACCTTTATCTTCATCAACTTCTCGTCGGGGTTGGTGCTCTATTGGCTGATCAACAACGTGCTGTCGATCGGCCAGCAGTACTACACCCAGAAGAAGTTCGGTTGATGAACCTTTTCTGACCTTAGGCGGTGCGCGACTTGGATGATTCCACCATCGCCGCCGTGGCGACGCCGCCCGGACCCGGCGCCATCAGCATCATCCGCCTCTCGGGTTCCAGGGCGCTTCCCATTGCCGCCGCCGTTTTCAGACCCCCTGGGGGGACTTTTACCGCTTCGAAATTTTTCGAGTCTCACCGCCTCTACTATGGCCATGTGGTCGACCCGAAGGGGGGCCGCGTCCTGGACGAGGTCCTCCTCTCCGTCATGCGGGGGCCGCGATCCTACACCCGCGAAGACGTGGTTGAGATCAATGCCCACGGCGGCCACCACGCTGCCCGGGCTATCCTTGAACTGGTGGTGCGTGAGGGGGCGCGTCTATCCGAGCCGGGCGAGTTTACGCGCCGCGCCTTTCTCAACGGGCGCATCGATCTGACCCAGGCAGAGGCCGTGTGCGAGGTGATTCTGGCCCGATCGCAGCGCAGCCTGGCAGCCTCAGTCGCCCTCCTGGCAGGGAATCTTAGATTAAAATTACAAAAAATACAGGATGTTATAAACGAAATCAGAGTTGTGCTCGAGGCCGGCATTGACTTTCCAGAGGATGTGCCGGAAACGGTCGACTCTGCGGCCTTGAGGGGCCGGATCTCCGTGGATGTGATTGACCCTTTGCAGCTTCTCATCCGAAACTACATCGATGGCCGGACAATTCGAGAAGGTCTTGCGGTAACCATCATGGGGCGTCCCAACGTGGGCAAATCCAGCCTCATGAACCAATTGCTGGAAAAAGAGCGTTCGATCGTAACGGCCCTGCCCGGAACCACGCGGGATGTCGTTCAAGACAGCACCTCCATCGAAGGTGTCGTCTTTTATCTTCGAGACACGGCCGGATTGCATCAAAGCCCTGACCCGGTGGAGAGCATCGGGATGGCTAAAACGCAGGAGAGCGCCGACGAGGCGGATCTGGTCATACTGGTGGTCGAAGCCCATCTGCCCATCAAAGCGGAGGACATCCGAATCTATGAAATGATCGGCTCCAAGTCCCGCATCGTCGTCATGAACAAAATCGATCTCTGGACCGGATCGGGTGATGGCGCCGGTCTTCCCTCAATTTGGCGTGAGAGCCGCTGCCTCCCTATTTCAGCCCTGACAGGAGCAGGAATCGAAAATTTGCGGGCGGAATTGTATCGAACGGCTGTCGGAGGTGTTGCAGAGACCTCCGGGTTCCTGATCCCCAACCTGCGCCAAAAAGGATTGATGGAGCGCTGTCTTTCAGCGGCGAGTGCTGCCGTCGAAGACCTCGCCCGCAATGCGGCCCCTGAGCTTGTTGCGGTGAATGTTGCCCTGGCCTCGGATTGCTTGGGAGAAATCCTGGGGACTCATGCCAAAGATGACCTTCTCGACGGCATTTTCAGCCGGTTCTGCATCGGGAAATGAACATGCTCAAAATGTTTCACGTGGAACATCATCTTTTGATCTCCAACAACCAGTGACAATTGTTTCACGTGAAACATTTAACCGGTTTATAAATTCAGCATATGAACACGCCTAAAACCATAGCGTTGGGGCCGTGCCCCCCACCGGGCGTGGTCGCGACGGATGGTATGTGAGTATGGAGGGTCAGTTGCCTGAGAACCAAACAGTGTACGAAACAACCGGAGGAATATGGACTTCGACTTCACTCCCTACTTCGAAAAGTACGAGAAACTGGTGGCGGCCTCGGATGAGGCCTTCAATCGCGTCAAGAACGCCCACGCGGACTGCGTCAAATGCGCTGAGGGATGTTCAGACTGCTGCCTCGCGATATTCGATTTGACCCTGATAGAGGCACTCTACATCAACCACCGGTTTAAACAGGCCTTCGATCTGCCGGCAAGAGACGATTTACTGGAAAAGGCCAACCGTGCCGACCGCCAGATTGCCAAGATCAAGCGCCGGGCCCACGAGCAGCTGAAAGCCGGAAAGCCGGAAGAGGAAATCCTGGCAGACCTGGCCCGCGAGCGCGTGCACTGCCCGTTGCTGAACACCCGGAATTTGTGCGACCTCTACGAGAATCGACCCCTGACCTGCCGCTTTTACGGGATTCCAACCGCCATCGGCGGCGCCGGCCACACCTGCGGAAAATCCGGTTTCAAGTCGGGAGAAACCTACCCCACCGTGAACCTGGACACGATCCATGCGCGGCTTCAGGAGATCAGCGCGGAGCTTGTCCGCGACATGAAATCCCGCTTCGTCGGGCTGGCCGACATCCTCGTGCCACTTTCTTTTGCGCTGATCAATGACTATGACGAGGTTTACCTGGGGCTCAAGGATGAGCCCCCTGAAGAGCCGGGGCCAAAACGGGCGAAAAAGAGGAGGCACTGATGGGCGAGTTCACCCCGGAGGAGGCCGAGCAGCGCAAGCGGGCCGTCTTTGAAAGCATGTCCCCCCGCCGCCAGAAGCACATTCTCGGCAAGGGATACGAAAAATGGAACCCTTTCGAGGAGCCAAAGGATCCCATCGACATCCGCAAAGACCCGTCCAAGCGCACTACCCACCAACTGGTGCGAGAATTTTTCCAAACCCGCAGCGGTGAGGCCGAAAACAATGCCTATAACCGCGGCGTCCTGGAGATGGCCTTGGGAATTGTCAACGGCGAGGACCGCTTCAGGGGCATGTACGAGTTTGCCTGCTGGCACCGCGATCTTTTGAAAACAGAGGGGATTGCAATAAAGAGCTGACGGTTTCTGTCGAGCAGCCCCTCAGACAGGAGGAGACTCGAAGCGCTTGAGATAGTCTTCCCACTCCATGGGCAGGAGCTGTTTTTTCGCAGTGTTGCACTCCTTGCAGCAGGGCACGACGTTGCCCTTGGTGCTCCGACCACCGCGGGATACCGGCACGATGTGGTCCATGGTGAGCTCCCGCGGCAAAAAGCTACGACCGCAATAATGGCAGACACCTTTCGCCAGTCGCCGTTTCCACCATTGGGACGACCTCAGCTCGCGCGCCCTGGCGCGCTCCTGCCTGAGGTCCGCCGCCTCCAGGTTAAAATCAAAATCCCCCATACCTCGGTTGCGTGCCATGCCGGATCCAATCCCCATTAGGTTCATTTACCGCTGTGGTTTTGGGGTTTTAAACTACGCGAGTGCAACCTCAAGCATTCAGGAGGGTCATTCTCCCTTGCGATACGCGAACCTTGCCTCCTTTTGCCTGCGCACCGACTCCCGCATCTATACTTGTAATCTTGCCATGCACTTCAATCCAACGTTTTCAAGCCAGCGGTTGATTTCATTTTTCAGGATTGCGTAGTAGACTTCCGACCCTCCGAGTCCGACCCGGCCGAAATAGTAGTTGATCTCGAGCAGTTGCGGCGCCGGTAAAGCAGCCGCAAGGTCGTAGATCACGTCGAGCCCGGCCAGGTTGATGCCGTTTTCACGGCAAAACCCGGCCACCATTTGTTCGGCCTGGCTTTTCCGGTCGGGGTCGGAATAACTGTCCATTTTCGCCCCTTTAGACAAGTTTGCCTTGAAGAGCCCGGGGCTTTCGACCACACGCCAGTAAGACAAAATCCGATTCCCGATGACGACGATTCTGAGCGATCGCCCTCCGCAGTTGACGAACCTCTGGATCAGAAACCCGCGCTGGCCCGAGCGTTCACACCGATCGGCATGATTGAGAAGCTCTTCCAGTTCGGAAGGTGAGTGCACCAGAAACACCGTGTCACCCTCCCCTCCCCAGTCGAATTTGAAAACAAGCGGAAATTCAACGGGTGGGTGTTCCCCGGTTGGAGTCCGGTACTCAGCCAAACCGGTATAGATCGCCGTGGCCGGGTGGGGAACACCGGCTTTCTGAAAAAGCCTGATCTGACCGGTTTTCCCGGGATAGCGGAAGCGAGCGTCGTAATTCGGAAAAACCCGGCTGCAGTTCGCCCGGGCCATTTTATACAGGCTGCGGGGGCATCCCTGGGGCAGAATGACCGCCGAGGCTGAACGCATGGCAGCCAGGTCCTGATGGTCGGGCTCACGGCCGGCACACAGGATGTTGGTGTCGCCCTCGACGATGGGATGGAATGAAACGATCATGCTACCCCGGATATTGCAGGAGATGACCGCATGGTGTCAATATGAAAAAAACCCGCGGTAAACAAAGCTTGGTTTGCCGCGGGTTTGGTAAGCTGAAGAAATCAAAAATTCATTTCCATCCAGTAAGACATACCCAATTTGGGTGGTTTGGCATGGATCAGAGCGATTTCTCCGCTGGAGGAGCTCAGATACATGCCGTCGCTGCCGGGCAGCCTCAGGATGGCGGGAGTGTGGATGTTGCCGGAAAAGCCTACCCCTGAAGGGGCCATTTTGTCTGTGAATCCGGTTAGGCTCAGGAGGTCCTTGTCATCGACTGCACGGTCACTGTTGATGTCGAAAATGCTCCCTCCGGCGTATCCCCCGGTAAAGGCGTTGATGGCCATGAACATGGAGTTTCCGCCCGGGCCGCAGCGGTCGCTGTTGGGGGTGAAGCCGATGGCGAGAATCAGGCGGTCTCGGATGACGACCTCGCTGATGACGCGCTCTCCAGGGTTGAGGTCGAGATAGAAACCGGCGTGGTTTGCCTGGCTGTTGGACGGATCGGGTTTTTGATGGGTGGGGTTGTTCGGATCCGGCATCGTGATCCAAGCCGGTTTCGCGTCCGAGAGCAGCCGGATCTCACGCTCCTCGGTGTTGATCGTCACCGTGCGGTCGGTCAGCGTCTGCTGCAGCAGGGTCACGGCTGCCGGTTGGTTGGAGAGAAGGGGGCTTGATCCGCGATAGAACCCCCCCACGAATTCCTCATTGTCATCCGGGCCCCACAATCTTGTTTGCCGATCGTAAACCTGATCGCCATAGTCCCAGATCCCGTAAATCGTCTGAACGCTGGTGTCGGCCTGGTCCGAGTCTCCCAGATATTTCCCGGTACCGAAACAGACCAGGTAGCCGTGTTTTTTGGGATGGTACATGACATCCGGTTTAGTCGTGATCGGTTGCAGCAATCCTCCCGCGCCCTTGGCTTGAAAAAGCGGCTGACGATCCCCGTTTTTGAAGAACGCCACATCCCAGTCGGCGGGATTGGTGCTGGTGAGGTCGAATTTCCATAAGTTACCCTTGAGGTCACCGGCATAGACGAAATCCACCTTGCCGTCGCTGGATACGTCCACGGCGATCGGGCTGGACATCCCGTTGTCCGGGCCTGAGCCCGCCACCAACTTCTTGATCAGCGTCCCATCCAGCGGGTTTACGACATAGACCAACGAGATGCCGCTGCCGCTGCTGTAGCCGTTGCCGAAGATGACCACCCAGGGGGATGATGTGCTGTTCGTCCGGACGATGACCGGTTTGCTGAAGGAGTATCCCATGTCGGAGTCGGCGGTCTGGGGAAATTCCCAAAGGACGCGGCTTGCCAGAACGCTTTCAGAGGTGATCTGCGTTTTGGCGCCGGTAATGTCAAGCGCGAAATAGCCTTTGCCGCCTTTTCTCAAGCCCCCCACGAGGAGGGTTTTGGGAATCTCGAGTGTCCCTCCCAGCAGGTCTCCCTTTTTTACGGTGGGAGTGAGGTCTACGTAAAAACGATGGGTGTAGGCCGGGTCGGTCAGGTGCACCAGATTTTGGAAGATCAAATTGGGGACGTAAGCGAAAAGTTCCTCTCCGGTTTTGGCGTCAAAGGCATGCAGCATGCCGTCATTGCCCCCGGAATAGACCACGTCGTCCATGAAGACCGGGGCGGAGCTTACGATGTCTCCCAATTTTTGCGAGCGGTAGCGATAGCCGCTGACCTCGCCCCCCCGGAGGTACTTGACTTTGTTGCCGGGGTCGGCACCGAGAAGAGCTTTCTGGGCGGCCGACAGAACCCCCTCCTGGAAAGGAGTGCCCGCAGTACCGCTGTAGGTGGCGATGCGGCGCTGGTCCCACTCCTTGGCCTCCAGTTTTTCGGCGGCAGACCAGCCCTTGGGGTCGTTCTTTTTAAGCTCGCCGGTGACGGGATCCACCGGGAAAGCCTTGATGTCGCCCGTCCACTCGTCGTTCTGGTTGCTGTAGAGGGCCTGGTAGAGAAGCGTGTCGGGGCCGGCCTTGGCATACAGGTAATCGCCGTTGACCGTGACCGAAGAGGAAGAGGCGATCAGGATCTCCCCGATGGCGTCCATGAGTTCGGTCAGCGCGTTGGTCAGTTCGACCGGGTTCTGTGCGCCGGAAAACTTGCCGCGGCCGTTGACGGCGGCATGCCACAGGTCGTCGACCGCTTCGGGCCTATAAGAGGCCGTGGGCTTGGTCCACTCGATGAGCTGGCCGGTGTTTAGGTGCTTATACGCGGCGTCATAATCGGACGGGATCAAGGTGCCGCCCACCCCGAAGGCGACGGCATAGGTGGCCATGTGTTGGTGCTGGGCCTTGTCGTACCTGCTTTTCGGCACTTCATCCGGAAGCGTGTTGAGGTCGGTTTCGTAGTAGTAAGCGGCGAAATCGGCGAGGGTGTCGGAGTGATTGTCGGCATAAGGGGGGCCGTTGTCGCCGTCCGTATTGCCGGCCAGGGTCGTACTTAAATCATCGTAGAATCCGTCGGTTAGTATGACGGTGAACGACTGCTGGCAGGAGCCTCCGTTTTCGAGGGCGCCGTAGGGAGGCGGTCCTGAAACGCCGGCCAGCACTCCGGTGTTGTCTTTGTAGTAGGAGCCGACCGTCTTGAGACCGGACTTGAGGGGGGTGCCCCCCTGGGAGTTGTAAGCGTAGAGTTTTTGCAGCAGCGTATCGGTGGCGTCGCTGACTGTGGCACCCTGTAGGACATTTACATTCGAGAGGGGCTGAACGATTCTCTGGTTGATACCGTAAATTCCGACCCGGACCTCGGCCAAGCCCTTGATGATGCTGGCCAAAGCATTTTTGGCGGTGAACTCCCGGCGGCGGTGATAGGTGAACCAGTTGGCGAAGTTCTGCCGCTCAGCGTGGTAGTCGCGGCTCGAGTCGAGGCCGGCCGGAAGGCTTCCTACCGGTGTCAGAGCGGAAATCTTCTCTTCGATGCCGACTACGGTGGTTGAGATTTCAAAATATTTTTTGGTGGATGTCCCCTTGTCGAGAATTACCAGGTATTTTTTGTTCGCAGCCGAATCATACAACACGTAGCGCGAGTGCGGCACATTGATCGTGCCCACGGTGTAGGAGGTGTTCTCAAGGTAAATCTTGATACTACTGTTGTTCGGATGGCTCTGGGGGTTGTCTTTGTCCGCATCGGTGTAGGTTACGCTGCCGTAGCTCGGCCAGGGGGCATAGGTGACGTTCGGGTTGTAAAACATGACGTTGGTATTAAAATATTGTGTTTTCAAGTATTTGCGATTTTCTGCCCCGGCATACCAAGAGGGGTAGTAGGTTTGGCTGTACATATTGTCCCCGAGGTCGTCGAACAGGTAGCAATAACCCCTCACTGCCGGGTCGGTGGGGTTAAAAGAGCCGTCGAATCCACCCTTGACCATGACTTCAAAGTTCATGCTGCCGGAATCGTCCAACAGAAACATGATGTTGGCGGGGGGGGGCAGTACACGAGTGAACATGGGGGTGTCCGCAAGTTCGATCTCGGCCGAAGCGGCAACCGGGGATAGAGCTATACCCAGCCCGACCCAGATGAGGGCTATGCAAGACAATGCGGCCCGTCTTGATTTAGTTCCAGGTGATCCTGCGGCCCTGATCATAGCGGGTTCTCCATATTTATTATAGAATCCAGTTAGTAAGCAGCGCGATAACCGACCCTGACAATCGATACGCCTTCCCACTCACAGCGTCCGTAAATTGAGATGTTGTGTATCTTGGGTTTGTCCGGGTCCAGGCTCTCGCCCGGTGCGATTCCCTCAACACCGGCGACGTACAGCGCTCGATTTTCATCCACATGCGATTCCTGGAATGGAACCGTGCTGCTGGTCAGCAGATGGTTTCGGATGGACGGATCCTTGAAATACTCCCTGACGTTTTCGACGGTCAGCCCCGCGATCACCGTCTCCACCCAGTCCGGCATGTCCGTTCTGAGGTTGGCGATATGGTCCAACTGATCGGCCGCCTCGATGGCCGCACCTTCCGCTATGTAAAAGTTTCGGTGGTAGATGATCTCATTGCGGGACATGGTGACCTCGGTGTTGGCCACCCGCGAGGCGGAGAAGCCGATGATCGTGATCAGCACCAATATGACCAGGGCCGCAAAAATGGCCATGTATCCGTCCTGAGATTTCAACGCGGGGGAACTCATTGCAGCTTCCTTTATATTCCGATGTTGCGCAGGCGGACCCGCGCAGAGTAGGTTCGAGCCGCCACGGCGCCCCGTCCGGCCGGTTCCTCCACGGTCAAGGTGATGATCACGGTCCGGATCAAGTTCCGCTGGTTGTTGTCCACGACCGGGTTGCCCGTGGCGTCCAGGAAGTTGAACAGCGGTTGATTGTCCGGGTTGGGGGCCACCCGAGAAACCATCGGCGTCCATGTTTCGGAGGGAGTGCCCTCGTAAAGACCCCGCCGCAGCGTTCGGCTGGCGGTATCGTAGAGGAAGCTTACGCGTTCGTTTTTACCTTCGACATCTCCATCCGGAACAGGGTTGGTGCAACTGTCTGAGCTGCCGATCGGCAGGTTGCAGCGGTCGGTGGTGAACCGGATCCGGCTGCCGTCGGCGGCGATCAGTTCGATGCCGGCCGCGGCTTCGTTGAGAGGATCCAAGCCCGCCAGGCGCAGCTCCTGGGCCATGAAATCCACCCCGGCGCGAGCAGTCTGCTGGGCGGCGGCTGCGGCATTCTGGGCGGTGGAGGAGCGGCTGAAGTTGAAGAAAAACGAAACGATGAGCGCAAACACAACTCCAGCCAGGCCGAGACCCACGAGTAGTTCGATGAGGGTAAAGCCCTCCTCCGAATAGCGCTGCTTCCGGAAACGCGTCATGTACCGTTCCCCTTGGTGATGGTTGAGAGTCCGACCCTGCGGTCTTGACCCAGTCGGTCCCACCTGACCGTAACCGTGATCTGCCGAGATGTGTTCAGACCCACCGGGTCGCTGACCGTCCAGCTGCGCCAGAAAATTCCCCCGATATTTCCCTGGTGATCGACCGGCCCATGTTCAGCTTCGTCGGCCAGGGTCGTGAGGTCGGTGGTGCTTTTTAATGCTTCGAGCGTCTGGGACGCGAGCATGGTCGCCTGTGTGGCGATATTTCCGGTCGTATTGTTCCGCGTGGTCGAAAGTATCAGCGTGCCCACCGCCATAAAACCGATTGAAAAAATGCCGATCGCAATCAGGGTCTCCAGCAGGAGGTAGCCGCGGCTGTTGTTGACTGAATATCGGCTCCCTTGACGATGAGCATGAGTGGACGAGTTCTGCATGTTCAGTTCCTCACTTCGATCCGACCCAGAAAATTGACGCCGATGGACACGGTTTTCCCGTTGTCGTTTTCAAGCACTAGGGTGCCGGACTGGGCGGTTCCCCGGGAGCTGAAGCTGGCTCTGTTGTTGCTGCTGTCAAAGGTGTAGTCCGGGTTTTCCACAGCGAACCAGAGGCCCGGAGGCAGCGACTGTTCTTTGATCAAAACGGTGTTTCCATCCGAGTCGGGGTAGGTCAGACGGTAGCGGCCATCTGCAGGGATAAACTCTACGGTCACCTGCGCATTCTCTTTGATCGCCCGGGCCCTGGCCGTTTCCAGATCGCCACGGACTTCGTTGACCGCCGCCCTCAAACGCATCCCATGTCTCCAGTCGATCATATTCGGGATCGTAACCATAGCCGTGATTGCCAGAATTCCGATCACAACCACCACCTCGATAAGCGAAAACCCCATTTCGTTTCCGAGATGGCCAGCCGCCGATCGACTGTCGGAATGACTAAATCGATCTTTATAGTAGTCAAGCATTCGATTTGCCCCAACCTGTTGTGGTATGTCACTTTGCCGTAACCGAAAAACAATCATCCCAACGGTTTCGTTGCGGCCGATATCGCAATAAGCAATATCTATTCCAAAACCCATAAATATTTTTTTATCAATTAATTCAAATATATAAAATTACTATGGGAACCTGGACCCGGTTGATTTGCGCCGGGTGAATGTGAAATTGTTTTACCAGACAACCGGCGAAGGGAAGGTGAGACAGAACAGTTTGCCAATTTAGTCGATTACTTATGATGTGCCGACGATTGAGTCGGCCAACCGGCCTAAAGCAAGTTAAGGGTATTAACCGTTTTAAGATCTGCCGATTGAGGCGCCGCTCTAAAATGTATTTCCGGTTCAAAGAGGCTGCCCCCCTCGAACGGAAAATTTTACTTGCATCCCGGGATAAAGGTGCTATTATCCGCCATCATTTAATTGTGCACCTCAATGGGTGTAGAACCAGAAAGCAGGGACACCTCTCTGCTTCTTTGTTTTGAGCATCGAAACAACTTAAAAAGCCGGCGCCTTCGCTTACGCCGAAAATCAATTCGGCGACAATTTGGAACTGACGTTGAGTCCTTTTTACAAAGGGCTTTTTTTTTGGACAATTGAAATAATTACTAATTAAAAAAACTAGTCATTGGGGGACAAGGACACCTCCGGCATATGCGCAAATCGACTTGGCTCATCATCGGCATCACCTGTGCGGTCAACTTTGCATTTTGGTCCTTCTTCAACCGCCCGGAGACCCCGGAACCGGGGTGGCAGGGTGTGTTCAATTACGTTTCTTTCAGCCCTTACCGGTCCGGGCAGGACCCAATCGAAAACAAATTCCCGACCCCCGAGCAAATCTGGGAGGACCTCAATTTCCTCAAGGGCAAGACCCGGGGGATACGCACCTATTCATCCCTGGACGGCATGGAAGTCATCCCCGGGATGGCCGCCCGGCTGGGTTTCGAGGTGACGGCCGGGGCGTGGCTTGACGGTCGCTGGGAGCGCAACGAGGACGAGCTCGAAAACCTGGTGGCCAACGTCAAGCGCTACCCCAACACGATCAAGCGCGTGATGGTCGGAAACGAAGCCATCTACCGCAACGACCTGACGGTCGAGGAAATGATCGGCTACCTCGACCGCGTGCGCACCGCGCTGAAGGTGCCGGTGGGCACGGCCGAGCCCTGGCATGTGCTGATGAAATACCCCGAGCTGGTAGAGCACGTGGACTTTGTCGCCATCCACGTTCTGCCCTACTGGGAAAAAGTCCCGTTCAACGACTCGATCGGCTGGGTGCTCGACCGCTACAAGCAGGTCAAGGAAGCCTTCCCCAACAAACCCGTGTTCCTCGCGGAAGTAGGCTGGCCGAGCAACGGCGAGAACTTCGGGAAAGCCAAACCCGGCCGCGAGGCCGAAGCGCGGTTTTTGCGGCGTTTTCTCAACGTGGCCGACCAGCGCGGGATCGATTACTGTGTGATGGAAGTTTTCGATCAGCCCTGGAAAAAGCCCCACGAAGGTGTTGTCGGCGGGTTCTGGGGGATCTTCGATGTCGAACGCCAGCCCAAGTTCTCTTTCGCCGGGCCGATCATGGACAGCTCCTTGTTGTATTGCGAAATAGCGGCTGTCCTGCTGGGGTTTTTGTTTGTCTGGGGCTACATCAGAACCAGGCCCGCCCAGACCTTCAGCGGCAGACTCTTCTTTGCCTTGCTGCTGCAGACCACGGCCTCCGTGTTCGTCTGGGTCATGGCCTCGCCGCTGATCGGCGAGTTCATTTTCTGGGAAACCTTTATCTGGGCCATCCTGCTGCCGATGCAGGTCGGGCTGCTCATGATCATTCTGGTCAACGGCTTTGAGATGTCCGAGATGGTCTGGACCCAGGGGCTCAAGCGCCGCTTCACGCCGCTTTTGCCGCCGTCTGATTTTGCGTTCCCGCGGGTCTCCATACATGTCCCCATCTGCAAGGAGCCGCCGGACATGGTCGTGGAGACGTTGAACAGCCTCGCCGCCCTGGATTATCCCAACTACGAGGTGTTCGTCGTCGACAACAACAACCCCCACCCCGAGCTGTGGGGCCCGGTCGAGGCGCACTGCGCGCTGCTGGGGGACAAATTCCGCTTCTTCCACCTCGAAACCCATCCGGGATACAAGGCCGGAGCGCTCAATTTCGCCTTGCGCCAGGCCGACCCGCTGGCCGAGTTCGTGGCGGTGGTCGACAGCGACTACATCGTTCGCCCCGACTGGCTTAAATCCCTAATGCCGCATTTCGAGCGGGGCAATGTCGGCGTGGTCCAGGCCCCCCAGGACCACCGCGGATGGGGATCCAGTCCGTTCAAGGAGATGATCAACTGGGAGTACCACGGGTTCTTCGAGATCGGCATGGTGCACCGCAACGAGCGCAACGCCATCATCCAGCACGGGACGATGACGATCGTGCGCAAGTCGATGCTCGAGCAGTCCGGCTGCTGGGCGGAGTGGTGCATCTGCGAGGACGCCGAACTCGGCCTGCGGGTCCAGAGTCTGGGCTGGGACACCGTTTACGTAAAAGAGAGCTTCGGCAAGGGGCTCACCCCGGACTCCTTTGCGGGCTACAAGCGCCAGCGCTTCCGTTGGGTGTACGGCGCGGTGCAGATCATGAAGCGCCACTGGGCGGAGATTTCACCTCTGAGCCGCAAAAGCGGGCTGAACCTGGCCCAGCGCTACCACTTCATTGCAGGCTGGCTGCCCTGGTTCGGGGATGCCATCAGTTTCGTCATGAACGTGCTCTGTATCTTCTGGGCCCTGGGCATGCTGCTTTTCCCGAAGTACTTCGGCTCACCGCTCTATGTGCTGATGCTGCCGCCGATCGGCGCCTTCATGTTCAAGCTGCTGCACTTCCTGTGGCTGTATACGGTGCGCGTGCCCTGCACATTCAAACAGCGCATCGGCGCGGCACTAGCCGGCACGGCCCTCACCCACACCATTGCCACCGGGATCATCAGCGGCCTGTTCACGTCGAGCAAGCCGTTCCTGCGCACGCCCAAGTGCGAGCGCCGGGGTGCCGTGCTGAAGGGCCTGATGATGGCCCGAGGCGAGGCCTTGATGATGCTGGGTCTTTTTGCGGCAGTGGCCATTCAGCTCAGCTTCGGAAACGATCAGACCGAGGAGCGGCTGGTGTGGGCGGTTCTGCTCGTGATCCAGTCGTTGCCGTATGCCGCCGCGCTGATTCTCTCGCTTTTCAGCGCCATGCCGGAGGGGTTTGGTCTTTCCGGATCTCTCAAACCAAGCCGCCGGTCGCCGCAAGAGAACACCGCCGCAAGCAACTTCTCGACCCCGTAGGCGCGGCGGGCCGCTGCGGGCTCTTTTCATTCTCGGCGCAAAAGGCGGAACCTGCCGAGGTTCCGCCTTTTGCAGTCAATAATCATCATCTTCTCCCGAGAGCTTCGGCGGTTTGCCCCCGGATAGCGGCAGTTCGAACACGTAGGGGAAATAGGGTTTTTCGACCGGCGTGACGATCGCCGCCCGTAAAACCGCTTGGTCGTGCAGAACGCTGTAAGGGACCTCGTCGACACCCTTGACATCGGTCACGGCCAGCGGCTTCGCCAGCGTTTCCGTCGATCCGAACACCGCCACCCACTCCCCGTCGCGCAGGCCCGAACCGGTTTCGGATTTCACCATTACGCCGATCGCCACGGCATCCGCCAAACAGCACACCATGTTGACCCGGAACAGAGCGAAGAGACCCTCGCGATCCAATCGGGGACTGCGACGAACAATTCCGCGGGAAACAATGTCTTGAGGGATTTCGGCTGCCATTAGCTTGAACACGAGGCGCGCCGGGTTGGTTTTCGTATACGCCTTCCCATCGTGGTTCAGGGTCGGGGAAACCGTTTCGGCCGCAGCGGGCGGTGCAAGCGCATAGACCGGCGACCGTTGCAACTGCGCTGAGCCGGATGTCAATAGAAGTACACTCAGGACGGCGAAGGCGATGGTCCGGAGCGTGTCGGGTCTACTTGAGGGGGCCAGCGCGACCACCAGCCCCGCGAGACAAAGCACGACGGCCGTCGCACCGGAGAGCAGTTGGAACTTTGGATTCATGAACAGGCGGTAGGCGCCGCCATGAATCAGCGCCAGCATATACAATCCCAGGCCGGCAACCATGATTCCGTCCAGCGTCGTCAGAAGCCGCCTCAGCATGCGAGTCATTTCAGCACCGGGGATATCAGAATCGACAGCGCATAGACACAGGCGATTGGTATGGCGATCAGCAGCAAAGCGGGCCTTTTTCGAAATGTGAAAAAATACATGCCGATCAGTTTGAGGTCCACCATGGGCCCGATGGTGATGAATGCCAGTTGGGCGGCCGCGGGGAAATAGACCAGCGAGGCCGCGACAAACGCATCGGCTTCGGAACAGACCGAGAGCAAAACGGCGAGCGCCATGAGCAGCCCGATGGCGGCCGTCAGGCTGCCTGCAAAAACCTGGATGAGCTGCCAGGGCAGGAAGACCTTGAAGGCCGCTGCCGCGAGTGCGCCGGCAATCAGATATTTTCCCATGGCCATGAACTCAAGAGCGGTCCGCCGCATCAGGTCCAGCGCCATCCATCGGTCAGTCCCGGATGGTTCGAGGTGGCCGTGATAGTGGTCGGACCCGGCGCCATGATCTGCGGCCGAAGCGGGCTGGGGATTCAGATTCAACAGGTCCTGCGGGCTGCCTCGGCCCAGCAGCCATCCCATAACCGCGGCGGTGAGCCCCACGACGGCTGCCCGGCCCAGCACCATCACCCCATCACCCCCAAAGGCCACATAGGTCGAAATCAGCACCACCGGGTTGATGACCGGGGCTGCCAGCATGTAGGTGATGACGGTGTGCGCGGAGACCTTTTTCTCTATCAGCCTGCGTGCGATCGGCACGACCCCGCACTCGCAAACCGGCAGGACCATTCCGCCGACCAAGCCGGCGGCGATCTGTGCCGGGCGGCGTGCGGGAATCCACCGCGCCAGGCGGTCGGCGGTTGCAAACCTTTCCAAGAGCACCGATAGAAAGGAGCCGATCAACAGAAAGGGGGAGGCTTCCAGAACGATGGAAATGGCAATGCGGCCGAACAGCTGGAATTCAGGGTGGGAGAAGAAAGGCAATGCAAGATATCCCCGGTGGATGTTATAGGACTATACCGGGCAGGCTCTGGACGGTCACGTGCAAGTGACGCAGGGCCGCGACGGCAGCTTTTTTGAAAAATTTTGCATCAAGCCGCTTCAGGCGAGAAACCGGTTTTTTTTTAAACCTGTCATGGTTGATTCCGCAATACCCCAACACTGTTGTTGCCGCTGCTTGCAGACGCTATGTCCAGGCTGCCGTCTCCGTTCCAGTCGCCGGCGGCCAAACCACGCGCTCCAAACTGGCCGGTAATGGTTTGAACGGTGGAGAAGGCGCCGGCGCCGTTGTTGCGCAGGGCAACCACGGAGTTGGCGCTGAAGTTGGCGACCGCGAGATCTAGGTCGCCGTCGGCGTCCCAGTCGCCGGCTGCGATAGCGGTAGCGCCCTGCAGGCCGGTGATGGTCTGTGCGTTGGAGAAGGCCCCGGCGCCGTCGTTAAGGAGGATGGCCAGGGCGTTGGCGCCGAAGTTGGCGACAGCCAGGTCCAGGTCGCCGTCGGCGTCCCAGTCGCTCGCCACTACGCCACGGGCATCAATTTGGCCGGCCACCGAGGCGACGACGGTAAGGCTTCCGCTGCCGGACAAAACCTCCGCCCGGAACCGGTAAACAAAGGGCACGGCCGGCCGGCCGGCGGTGGAAGAGAGCCCCTCGGTCAACGTGACCTCGATCTCTTCGCCGACTTTGAAATCAGTGTCTGGATCGAAAGTTAGTGTCTCAGTGCCCCCACCGGAGTATGTCCCGATCCGTCTCCCGGTAAAGGCCCCATGCACCACAAAAGAGGTGGCGTCGGCCGGGGCCATCATCTCATCGAAAACAGCCAAAATCGGATCCGTTAAAAACGCTGACGTTTCATTGGCATCCGGTAGAAGCGCGATGATTTCAGGCGTCGGATCAAGAGGCGGTGAGGATTCGTTCGAAGCGCTGCCGCAGGCGCAGAGAAATATGGCTGAGAAAAGCGCCAGGGAGTGGATCCATTGGGGTCTGATCATTATGTCACCGCCCTTTCAAACCTGTATCATAAACCTAAAAATGAAAGCCCAACCGTACTATGCAACGAGTTGGGCGTTTGTTCAGAAAAAATGAAGCCCTTTTTTCGGCAGGCAACCACACTCAATTGTGAAGTAATTTTTGTAGAATGTCAAGAAAAAAATATATTTTTTCAATATGTTATATCAATTATCCTGGTTTATCACCCACAAGTGCCCCCATCGTCCCCCGGCACTGCGAGACTGACGGGTGTTGCAATCTTTTTGTGAACATTATAAGCATTCGACCGAAGCCTCTACTCTGCCTCTCATGCGTACGTTTCATCCCAGCCTTCGACCGGCGCTGATTGAACGCTTCGTTTTGCCTTTTTAACTGTCCATCCAGAAATGGTTGATTTCGGTTCAGGCCAAGGCCGCAGCGATTTCGCAACCGGAGGCGTAGTGGGTCTACGCCCAGGATTGCGAAGAGCGAGAACGCCGGCATGGGCCGAAAGACGCCGTTTGTGGATGGGCACTAACTACCCTCATTGCCCTTGAGCTTCGGCCGTCGGCTTAAAGACTACGGCCTCTCCTCTCTCATAACCCGTTCACGAAAGGAGGTCAGCGATGGAGTTCAAGATTTCCGGAATCGTCAGAGAGAAGGAAACCCTGAGTCCTCTGCCCGGGCTTCTGGTTCGCGCGTTCGACAAGGACCTGCTCTTCAGCGATGTGCTGGGGAGCACCGTGACGGACGCGGACGGCCGATTTTTTTTGGGCTACCAGGAAAAGGACTTTCGTGAAATCTTTGATCGCCGGCCGGATATCTACCTGGAGATTTACGGCCGTGCGACAGCAGTGGATCCCGGCTGCTCGGGAGATCGGCCGATCCATTCCACCCGAGGCTCCGTGCGCTTCAATGCCGGCCGCCACGAATTTTTCGCAATCGAAATCCCGCGCGACCAGTTGGACGCAGACGCGTCGGGACCCGTAGTCGTCGTTACCCCTGAGCCGGGAGCCTGGAAGCCGGCCATCGACGAGTGGGTTCGCGACCATCCGGTAAACTTCCAGTATGATCCCGGAAAGGGCTTTATGGCGCCCCGGTTGAAATGCACCTCCAACTTCGGTCCGGAAATCCGCCGACTCGAGCTGGGTGAACCGGGTACGGTGACGGTGGTGGTGACCAACTGCGGAAACGGGATCAGTTTTAATGCGCTCGTTGAGGCTTACGAGGGGCCGGGGGGATACACCGCCCCCCTTCGGGCCTACCGGCTTTGCGACAGCCGAGCGCTGACCATCTGCCCCGGCCAGACCGTAAAAGTGGACCTGCGCTGGAGTCGGCAGCTGCAGCGCGGGCGATGCGTCGGGGTCTGTTTCGATCCCTTTCTCGATCCGCGCGGGTTCTCGCTGGTCGAGCAGTACAATCCCCACATCACCTCCATCCACTATTCCTGACCGCGAAGGGAGGCCAATATGCCCAAGTACGGTATCCATCACATCGTTTTGAAGGAAGCTGCCGCGCTGCTGTCCGCGCTGCCGGATCCTCTTGCCCGTTCCGCGGGGGGCGCAATCAGCGCCGAGATGCCTTCGGCGGTCATCGGTTCGGTTGGTCCGGACCTCTTCTTCTGGGGGCCGGACTATGAAATTGTCCGGAAGATCTACCGGCTCTACCGCAACATCGAAGAGGTTATGGCCGTCTACAACAGCGTGGTCGCCCCGATCCGCAGCGTCAAGGATGCCGTTGGTGAGGCAACCGAGGCGCTGGTGGGCAGCCTGGCGCCGAACACGCTTGAGCTCGTCAAGCGCTTGGTGGAGGAAGTGAAGCAGACCGCCTCGCTGTTCAAAAGTGCCCTGGGGATGACCCTTTTGAACGGGGTGTTGGACGGGGTGAACCTGGTGACCAATGCCGCCGGCCTGGGGACCGCCGCGCACCAGTTCTTCCAAACCTTCGTCCCCGATGTCCACCACAACAAGCTGGAGAAGGAATGGTATTGGTTCGACATGCTCCACTACCGCCGCAGCGGGCTTTTTGCCAAAGGGCTGGTGCTGGGCGCCGTCACGCCGCGGGAGAAGGCCTTTGCCTACGGCTATCTCTCCCACGTTGCGGCCGATGTGGTCGGCCACCCCTATGTGAACACCATCGTGGGGGCGCCGTACCGCATGAACGTGCAGCGCCACGTCACCTCCGAGAATTTTCAGGACAGCTGGAAATACAAATTTTACTACGACGGGGAGAGCATCAACCGCACCCTGTTGGAGCGCATGGGCATCCCGGAGCGTTTGCCGTCGGATGTGGGCGATCTGCTGGGTCGAACCTTCGACGGGGTTTACAGGGACCTTCCTGCCGAGCGGCGGCCCCGCAGGTTGCCCGGCGATGGATTTTACACGCGCGCCCAGATCGACGAGACCTACGACGTTTTCTACAGGGTGCTGAAGCTCATGGCCGGCATGGCCGTCGAGCGCCCGACCGAGCCGTTTTCAGGCGCTGCAGACATTCTGGCGGATGCGCTCGATGCCTTTTCCCCTCCGCCCAACCCGCCGGACCCACCGTCCGCGGCCTGCAGCTGGACGGATATCCTCTCTTTGGGACTGACCGAAAGATCACGGGAGTGCTACGAGAATTTCTTCGAGGAAGTGGCGAACTGGCTCTCCTATCTCGGTGAGCTTCTGGTTTGGGCCCTGGAAACCGTGCTGAACCTGATCGATTTGATACTTTCCCTGCTGCTCTCCTTGCCGATCTGCGTGCTGTTGGCCCTTCTCTACGGCATCCAGCTGCTCTGTTACCAGGCCTACCGCAGCGCCCGGCTGGCGCTCTCCACGTGCGGCTTTCTGATGCCCGAACCCGATGAGCTCGATACCAGCATCGGACGAAATCTGATCACGCTAGCGGACGCCTGTGCCTACAATGTCAAAAATTTCCCGAGCCGCGGGACGCCTCCGACAAGCCACCTGGTGTGTCCGACGCCGTTCACAGAAGACCCCAAGACTTCGGCTGGCTTCCATGAATACGGCATCGAGGTGACGCCCGATCGCTATATCTTCCAGGACCCTTTTAACTTTAATGCCTGGCGGGCGTATGCCCTGTCGAACGGCCCGGTTGAAACCCGCAGCCTCCAGTCGGACAGACTTTCCATTGGCAACGCCACGGATTTCACGGCATGGATGGTCGCCAACGCCCATGATCCCCATCGGCCGCCGGAGGTGGATGCGGTGCTCTTCGCGGATTGGAACTTGGATGCGGACCGAGGATACGGCTACCGCGCCTGGTCAGGCGTTGTCCCGCACGCCGATCCGTACGAGGTTGAAGACGAAACCTACTCGGTTGAATAAGCGCAGGGGCTCTAAATCAAAGGCGGCCATTGACTTCCCAGCGACCCGAGGCGCCGGAGGTTGAAGGCTGACGATCCAGCCGTGCTGACAACTCCCTGAAGTGCAGGACCGCACCGTCGATCCGGGCACTCGGGCTCCAGCGGTATTCGCTCCCCAGGTCGGTGTTCACTTGTGAGAATACCTGAGAGTCGTCGACCCAACCGATGTCGGAAATAATTTTTCAGATCCACGGCCAAAAAATGATGCTGGTTGGACGTGTTTGCCATCGGATGACCTCATCGGCAAAACATACGGGTTCGTAGACCTGGTTTTTTACCACCGTGTGTTAAAATGCCACGTGCTGGTCGAACTCAAAGTAGCTGCTTTTTCACATGAACACCTCGGCCAGCTTAACACTTATGCTATTTGAAACTGAACCTTAAAGCTATGTACGACGAAGAAAAGCTTCTCTCCATCTCAGCCCTGCAGCACCTTCTGTTCTGCCCGCGGCAGTGCGCGCTGATCCACATCGAGCAAGTGTGGAACGAAAACGTGCTGACGGCGGAGGGGCGGATTGCGCACGAGAAGGTCGACGAGGGGGGCTCGGAGTCGCGGCATGGGGCCAGAACCGTCTTTGGCCTGCCGCTGCGGTCGTTGCGGCTGGGGCTGGTCGGCAAGAGAGAGGATAAGCTGCGGCTGCCGATCCACACCCTGGGCGGAATAGTCTGCTTCGGCCAGGTGTCCTGCAGCCCCTTTCTCCTCGGGCACTGCGCGGAGAACAATGTGGCCGTGATCTTCATGACCGAGAACGGCCGGTTTCTGGCAAGGGTCCAGGGGCCGGTTTCCGGGAATGTTCTGCTGCGGCGCGAGCAGTACCGGCGTGCCGACGACCCGGCTGCCTCGACCGCCATGGCGCGATCCGTCCTCACAGCAAAAATCGCTAACTCTCGGACGGTTCTCTTACGCGCGGTCCGTGACCATGGCGACAAGACCGATTCAGCCGCATTGGAAGATGCAAGCGACTACCTCGCCCGCGTTCTTGCCAGGCTGAACGGATCGCTCTCGCTGGATGAAATGCGCGGCTTGGAGGGCGAGGCCGCCAGGGCCTATTTTGGCGCATTCAACCACTGCATCACCACGGACAAGGAAAGCTTCTTTTTCCACGAACGCAGCCGCAGGCCGCCGCTCGACAACATGAACGCGCTGCTTTCGTTCCTTTACACGCTGCTCGCCCATGACGTGTCGGCTGCTCTGGAAGGGGTAGGGCTCGACCCGGCGGTCGGCTATCTCCACCGCGACCGCCCCGGCCGGCCGGGCCTGGCACTGGACATAATGGAGGAATTCCGGCCGTTTCTTGCGGATCGGCTTGTGTTGTCTTTGGTCAACCGCCGGCAAATCAACGCCAAGGGGTTTCGGAAAACCGAAACCGGCTCCGTGATGATGTCGGATGATACCAGAAAAGTGGTTATCGTTGCCTGGCAGAAGCGCAAGCCGGAGGAGATCAAGCATCCGTTCCTGGATGAGACTGCCCCGATCGGCCTGCTGCCACATCCTAAGGCCATGCTGCTTGCCCGCCACTTGCGGGGCGACCTGGACGGCTACCCTCCCTGTAAATTGAGGTTCGCGAAATGTCGCTCTTAACAAATTGATTTTAAGCAGTTTTTTTCTTTCACAGTCGCCCCCGCGCGGGGGCGTGGATTGAAACCAAGCGATAAAAATTAAATTTACATCCCCATCCTTTTGCTTCGGGCCGGCGGTCGGCGTCGGAGGCTTCGATTTCAGAAGAGTGTGGCAGGCGGGGGCGGGAAGGCAACAAAACCATGAAAATTCGGATTGACGATCCGAAATTTCAAATATAAAATGCAGCCATGATCGATCGTCCTGCATATCTAAAACAACTCTCATCCGCCGTGCGGCGCTCACAGATCACCGCTTTAATGGGGCCGCGCCAGTGCGGAAAGACCACCTTGGCGCGGTTTTTTCAGGGGGGCAAAAACGCCACACATTTCGATCTTGAGTCCCCGACGGACAGCCGTAGGCTCCAGAACCCCGAGATGATGCTCGGCTCCCTGAAAGGGCTGGTCGTTCTGGACGAAATCCAGGCGATGCCCGAGCTTTTCAAGGTGCTGCGCGTGCTGGCGGATCGCCCCAACAGCCCGGCACGGTTCCTGATCTTGGGGAGCGCTTCGCCTGAAATCGTAAAGGGGACTTCGGAAACACTCGCCGGGCGGGTGGAGTTTGTCGAACTCAACGGTTTTGATCTCAGTGAAACTGGAGCCGATTCATGGAAACGCCTCTGGTTGCGAGGCGGGTTCCCCCGCGCCTATCTTGCCGGAACGGACGAGGATAGCGCGGCCTGGCGTGAGAGTTTCTTGAAAACCTTCTTGGAGCGTGACATCCCTCAGTTGGGCATATCGATTCCGGCAGCAACCATGAGGCGCTTTTGGTCCATGCTGTCTCATTACCATGGTCAGACGCTCAATGCTTCAGAGTTGGCGCGCTCCATGGGGATTTCTGATAAGACCGTTCGTGCCTACATCGACATCCTCCTTGGAACTTACATGGTGCGGCAACTCCAACCCTGGCATGAAAATATCGGCAAGCGGCAGGTGAAAGCCCCAAAAATCTACATTCGCGACAGTGGTATTTTTCATGCATTGATGAACGTTACCGACGCCCCGGCATTGAACGCTCATCCCAAATTGGGCGCATCCTGGGAAGGGTTCGCCTTGGAGCAAGTGCTGCGAACCCTGCGGCCGGTGGAGGCCTACTTTTGGAGAGCGCACTCGGGTGCCGAGCTGGACTTGTTTTTTATTCACCGCGGCCGGAGGTTTGGCTGTGAGTTCAAGTTCAACGAAGCCCCTCGAGTCACACGTTCAACTCATACCGCCATCAATGATTTGAGACTGCAACACGTCTGGTTGATCCATCCGGGAGAGCATGTCTATCCCATCGACACGAAAATAACCTCTTGGCCATTGACGCAGTCGCCGATACTGCCGGTTGAAATCGATCGTCTCTCAAGGCGGTAAGGAAAACGAAACACCGGCCTGCCGGTCGAGCAAACCTTTCACTCCGACTCCCCTCTCCGCCTTTCTCCTCAACCCGCCAGCCTCACTCGCACTCTACGGGTTTGGGCCAGTGGTCGGTGACGGCGGCTTCGGTGTTGGAGGGGCGGCAGCAGATCCAGGGCTGCTGGGGTAGGTTCAGTCCGCGCAGCTTGATGGCGCAGGGATCGTCGATCACCTCGAAAAACAGCCGGCCGTTTTCCAAGCGCCAGCGGTAGAGCCCCAATCCATCGATGCAGGTCGGGTCGTTTGCAAGCAGCAGGTGGCACAGAACATCACCGCCAGAAATTTCCCCAGTGAGGTATTCATCCTGAGTCTGCTCGCATGTACAATCGGCCGGAACTGAAGTTGGCCTTCGCTTCGGCTTTCTTTTTGAGAGTTGGGAAATGAATCGCGAGGCAATCACGTGGGACGAAAATTCGCTTGACTTCATTTGCCTAAAATGTTTAATTTGAATTGTTTGGTTTTATCCAGCGATTTCAGAACTAAAGCTGATCTTGGCCGGATATCTCAGATCATCTCTTCCGCGAATGCCGTTGCACTCACCTCGCCTGCACACTATGCCCCGAAAAAAATAAGCCCGCAGCCTTTTTTACCTCGTCATTTCAAGAAAATTTTCAATATGAATACCACATCCAATAACTTTTCTGCAAAGACCCTAACGGAAGAAGTTTCGCCACCCAGCCGCGGGCGGAATAAGAGAAGGGATGTCACCCTTGCGGAGGTGTTGGCCCACATCGAAGACGGCTACTTCGAAGTCGGCCTCTCCGGTAGTTTTGAAATATTCAACGATGCCATGCGAGAAATGGTGGGCTATGCCGACGACGAAATGAGAGGCATGAATTATAAAAAATACATCGACCCAGAGGATGCCGGGAAGGTGTTTGACCTCTTCAATCGAGTCTTCAGAACCGGGGTTCCATCGAAAGCCTTTGACTGGAAAATCATCCGCAAGGACGGGGCGGTCAGGCATATCGAAACCTCTGTCTCCCTGAGGCATAACACACAGGGTGAGCCCGTTGGTTTTCTGGGAATTGCCAGAGACGTCACCCAGGCGAAGGTGAATGAGCAGGCGCTGCGCGCCAGCGAGGCGCGCTACCGCTCCTTCCTTGAGTCATCCCCCGACCCGATCGTGATTTATGACCTTGAAGGGTATACGAAATACGTGAACCCGTCATTTGAGCGTACCTTCGGCTGGAAGCGGGAGGAGCTGTTTGGCAAGCGCATCGACTTTGTCCCGGACCAACAGCGTCAGGAGACAAAGTGGGCCATCGAGCAACTAATGGCCGAAAAAGCGGTCACGCTTTTTGAAACCCAGAGGCTCACAAAGGATGGGCGGGTCTTGGAGGTGCAGCTGAGTTCGGCTGTTTATCCGGACACCGCGGGAAAGCCGGCCGGCATCATCGTTATCCTGCGGGACATCAGCGAGATCAAAAAGGCCCAAATCGCTCTGACCGAGAGCGAACGCAAATTCAGCATCCTCATACAGGAATCCCCCTACGGGATATCCATAATCGATCGCAGCGGCGCCTACCAGTATCTCAACCGAAACTTCACGGAGATATTCGGCTATACGTTGGAGGACATACCGGACGGCCGGACTTGGTTCACGTGCGCCTTTCCCGAGGTTGCCGCCAGGCAGCGTGCTGTGTCGGTCTGGAAAACAGAACACGCAACCTGGGTGCCCGGCGAGACAAAACCTTATATTCGAAAAGTTACCTGTAAAAACGGCGATAAAAGGATTATTTGCTTTAGACCCGTCATGATGCCGAGCCGGGAGTATTTCATTAGCTACGAAGATATCACAGAAAAGGAAACCGCCAAAAAAAAACTGGTAAAAGCCCATCGTGAACTAAAGCAGACGCACCAAAACCTAAAATCGCTGGAGCAGCTGAGGGAAAAAGCTGTAAACCATCTTTCCCATGAGCTCAGGACCCCGGTTGCCGTTCTTGATGCGATTCTTAAAATTTTGGGTAATAGAAAAACAACGAACGCCGCCGAAAATTATTACAAGCTGATTGAACGCGGACGGCGATGCCTGCAGCGGTTGAAGGCGATCCAAGTCCAAATGGACGATGTGGCGGTCTTGAGCCAGGAGAATGAAAAAGACCACGTGGCAAACATGGTGGGCGAACACCGTGCAGTCCGTCAACAGGGGCTTATAACGGACGAGCCGCCGGAACATCTGCTTCAGCTGCTGGGTGAAAATGTGACTCTCGACTGGACCGGCAGCAAAGGCAGGCAGGTAAAGCTCAGCCTGAGGGAGTTCATAGAAGAAGAAGTCGAAAAAGTCCAGGTGGTCTGCCCCTCTCGGGTGTTGCGGATATTGAACAAAGCCGATTCAGACCTGCGCATTAACATGGATAGGACCGTGGCCGCCAAGGTGCTGGGGGGGGTTATCAAAAATGCGATTGAGAACACTCCTGACGGGGGGTTGATCGTCTTCAAAGCCAGGGAGGCCAAGAGTGAAGTGGTGGTCGAGGTGATGGATTTCGGAGTGGGGATCACTCCCGAAAATCAACGGAATCTCTTCAAGGGGTTTTTTCACACCCAGGCTACGAAATCATACTCGACCAAGCAGATTTATGAATTCAACGCGGGAGGCGCGGGCTCGGATTTGATGCGCATGCGGCTGTTTGCAGAGCGGCTGGGCTTTTCGATTTCGTTTAAGAGCAGGCGCTGCTGTTACATCCCGACTGACGAGGATTCATGCCCCGGAAGCATCGCCAAATGCCGCTTTGTTCGCTCCAGCAAGGAGTGCATGAAAAGTGGGGGCAGCAAGTTTATCCTGGCGTTCCCCAAGGAGAAATACTTAACCGATTCAGAAGAGTGCGGCAGGCATAGTCTGAAAGGCGGTATAAACCGTGAAAATTCGGATTGACGTTCCGAACAGTTATCTTCGCTGGTATGGTTCTCTTTCATGGTGCCTCCAGGTCGGTTTGGGGTCGTGTTTCCCGGGATGGCCCATCCTGGGGAAAAACGGCTGGGTCGGGCGCGATATTGATCGCCCCGAGAAACAGGTTCGCCGGATCGTATCGTGCCTTGATCGATTTGAGGCGTTTCAGGTTTTCGCCGTAGGCTCCCAGAAGTAGACTCTTCTTCTCTTCGAAAAACCCCGGGAAGTTGAGGTAATTGCCACCACCCGAAAACTTTTTCATGTCTTCGGAAACAGTGCGGGCCCATTTGATGTTGGCCTCCGCATCTTCCCGCTTGTCCCAGTTGGCCTCGATCCCGACCAGGTAGGGGGCGTCGCGTTTAAAGAAAGCCGTATCGGAGCTCTTCACGCGGCCCATGGCACGACCCAAAGTCCAGACATCGATCGATGAGAGCGGCGAGGGCCGGGATGCGGTAAGATCGGAAAGGGTCCGGATGGCCTCGGCATCGAGACGGTCCAGGTAGATCGATTTCCAGTAATAAAACTTACCATCGGGGTAATCCGCGTCCAAGAACGTTTGCACATCCACAAAGCGCATGGGGCCGCCCAAATCGGCAATGGGGGTGCCTATGTGGCGCAGTGGTTCCAGAATCTTTTCACCCCTATCGAAAGGCCCGGTGTAGCAGCTGAGCAGGATGACGACCGGTGTTCCATGGAAGCGTTTCGGGACTTGGGGTACCTCGGGCGCGCTCCAGTAAATCCCGATCCCCATCAGATCGTCCGGCGCCTCTTCCATGTAGTCCCGGAAGACCGCCATCACCTCCGATGCACGCTCGAGCGGGTAGATGGGCGCAGCGAGCCACACATTCGGCCCGACCGGGTGAACTTTGAATTCAAACGAGGTGACGGCGCCGAAGCTGCCCCCGCCCCCGCGAACGGCCCAGAAGAGGTCGGCATTTTCCGTCTGGTTCGCCCGCCGCAATCGGCCGTCGGCGGTGACAATCTCCACCGACAAGAGGTTGTCGATCGAAAGCCCGTGTTTGCGGAGCAGCCAACCGACCCCGCCGTGGAGTGTCAGCCCGGCGACGCCGGTGGCGGAAACGACCCCTACCGGGGCCGCGAGCCCGAACGCTTGGGTTGCGCGATCCAGATCGCCCAGGCGGGCTCCGCCCTCCGCCAGCGCTGTGTTCTTTTCGGGATCGGTGTGCACACCGCGCATGGAGGACAGGTCGATCAGGAAGCCGTTTTCAACCAGACAGGACCCGGCCACATTGTGCCCGCCTCCGCGTACGGAAATCGTGAGCCCGCGCTCCTTTGCAAACGTGACGGCGGCAAGGACATCGGCTGGCTCCGTACACTGGACGATGACCCCCGGGTTCCGGTCGATTAGGCCGCTCCACACCTTGCGTGCGGACTCATACTCTCCGATCCCGGCCGTTAGGATCCGGCCGCGGATCAGGCTCTGCAGAGAGGATAGTTCACCCGACGACACGGGAATCGCGCTTCCGCCGACGGCATTCAGTCGCATGATCTTCATCGCACACTCCGTTTTTTGGTGTTCCCGGCAAGACGCCGTGGCCTCAGCCGTTTAAGAGAGCCACGTCATACCGGCAGATGAAATTTCACCCCCGCACCGAATGATGTGGATGGCCCGCTGGCAGCGCCACGGCACCATTTGACCTCACCCACCGCAATCGACCGCGGCCAGGGGCAATCGGTCTGATTCCGGCACCCCGCCAGGCATTCGGCCCGGTATTCCATCAGCCGCACCACCACCGCTGCACCGGGCACAAGCTCCTTCCGGCTTTCAAGGCGCATCCCGGCGCGGCTGAAGTTGAGCATCCGAGCACCATGGGTTTCCGGTTTGTTGAAATAGGCCCATTGCACCGGAGAACCACAGGCGAAGCGCTCGTGCCGTCTTTTTCCCAAGGTCTTCTCCATATGGGGCCGCTTTCTTCTTGCAGGCAAGGCGTCAAAGGCCGGCCTTGTCATTTCGGAGTTCATCGAAATCGCGGGCAGCATTGACTGTGATGCCATTCATTACTTCATGATCAAAAGTTATGCCAGCGGCACTGCAAACAGTAATAGTATGATTTAATATGATATCTAAATATCTGCGAGGGGGCTCTCTCCCCCAGTCTTTTGAGAGTCTCAATTTTTTGGTTGTAATTCTCAAATTGTTGATTATTTTTATTTAACGGTTATAACGCTATCCATTCGCCGACCTTCTGTACCCACTCCTTCCGACCGTACAGCGCCCAGGGAGCCAATACGCAATGAAGCCGGTTTCAAGCCAGAAAATTTTAAAGCAGCTGACAAGCTTCGACATGGCGATCGCCCGCAGTGGAGTCGCTGCTGTGGCTGAAGCCGCGCTCTTTTATGTGGAGCAGCACCTGAAGCAGCCTTATACCTGCCTCGTGCTGGATGGGGCGGATGGCCAAACGCTTCGAATGCTGGTGCGATCCGGAGACAGGATTAACGCGGTTGAGTTACCGGTCTCCGGAGCCCTGTCCGATACGGCGACGGCAACCCTAAAAGGTGGTAAGACCCTCTATTGTAGGCACCTGACGAAGGAGATTCGGCGCGGGAGCGTGCTCTTCAGCCGGGTTCCCCAGGATATCCGCTCCATTGCCGTGGTGCCGCTTCTGACAGCGGAGCGAGTCATGGGGACCTTCAACGTCGGCTCCAACCGGGTCGATGGGATCGCGGCGGGGCTTCGTTCGTTTCTCCAAGCAGCGGCGCTGCGTCTGGCAGCAGCCCTGCAAAATGAGCAGGCGTTGGAGGAGCTGCAGGCCGCCTGCGAGAGACTGCAATCCGAATGCGACCTTCAGAAGTCGGCCCTGCAGAAATCCCGCGACGAGCTGGAGTTGGAAGTCGCCCGGCGCACGGCGGAGATCGGCAAGCTTCAGGAACGCCTGCACGCCGAGAACATCTACCTGAAGGAGGAGCTTGCCGGGGTGCAGGCCTACGGCAGCATCATCGGCGAGAGCCCGTCGCTCAAGTCGGTTCTGTCGCGCATCGCCCTCGTTGCCCCGACCGGCGCGAACGTCCTCATCCTGGGGGAGTCCGGCACCGGCAAGGAGCTGATCGCCCGCGAAATCCATGCACAGAGCACGCGTCGTGACCGCCCGTTGATCAAAGTCAACTGCGCCACTATCCCCAAGGAGCTCTACGAGAGTGAATTTTTCGGGCACGTCAAAGGGGCCTTCACAGGAGCGACCAGCGACCGCATGGGCCGCTTCGAAGCGGCCGACGGCGGCACCCTCTTCCTGGACGAAGTGGGCGAAATCCCCCCGAGTTTGCAGGGCAAGCTCTTGCGGGTGCTCCAGGAAGGGGAGTTCGAACGCGTGGGCGAAGGGCGCACGCGCAGGGTCGACGTCCGGATCATCGCGGCCACGAACAAGGACCTGATGGGGGAGATCAAAAAGGGCCGGTTTCGCGAGGATCTTTACTACAGGTTGAACGTGTTTCCGGTCGAAGCCATGCCGCTGCGCGAACGCAAAAAGGATATCCCTCTTTTGGCAGCGCATTTCATCGAAGTGTTCTCCCGGCGATTGAACCGGCCGCCTCCCCGCCTAACCGAGGCTAACTTGATGGACCTCAGGGCCCACGGCTGGCCCGGCAATGTGCGCGAACTGCAGAACATTATAGAACGAGCCCTGATTCTTTCGCCGCACGGCCGTCTGCAGTTGGATCTTCCCAGGATCGGCGGCGAGGTCCCGCTCCCTGATCGGAGCCGTCCCGAGGTTGCGGCCGATGTGGAGGGTCCGATTTTAACCGAGGCTGAGGTCTCTGCCATCCAGAAGAAGAACATGCTGGCAGCTCTGGTCCGATCAGACTGGAAGATTTACGGGGAAAACGGAGCGGCAGGACTGCTCGGCATAAAACCTACGACGTTGATCGAGCGGATGAAAAAATTCGGGGTTAAAAAGCCGGCTTGAATGCGGTGGAAGATTTTTTTCTTTGCCGGGCCTGCAATAATACTCAAGCCGAATCCATAAGATACCGATACAACAATAAGAAGCGTTTATCCCAGTGAGGGGTATGACATGAATATGCCGGCCAATCCTTTCCAATCGGGCCCGTTTCGGGACAGAAGGGCCAGAACACGGTCCAAAGAACTTACGGACCCCATGCTGGTGATCAGTTTACACGGCGGCCCGCTTTATCAGCTCAAGGTTCGGGATCTCTCCGATGAAGGGGCCGGAATCGTGGCCAGGGCCGATTCCAATCTTCTCCAGAGAATAGAGATCGGTCAAGTGTTAAAGGTCAGGGTGGTGCTGCCGAGAAATTACAAGGGGCCCTCCGGTCATTACCAGTCAAGAGTCGAACATATCACCCCTATCCAGGAAGGGCCTTTTGCCGGGCACATGATAATCGGCCTGTCTTTCCTCCACCGAATCACGCTTGACCCAAGCCGTTATCGACGGCAACCCGGAAACGAAAGCGGGTCTTCCAATACCTGATCAAAGCGGCCAGACCAGCAGGATCATCGGTATGCCGGCCGCGATGACGAGGATCTCCAGGGGGAGCCCCAACTGCCAGTAATCGCCGAAGCGGAACCCCCCGGGCCCTAATATGAGCGTGTTGTTTTGGTGGCTGATGGGGGTGAGGAAGGCGCAGGAGGATGCCACCGCCACGGCCATCAGGAAGGGGTCGGCACTGGCCGCCAGGTTGTTTGCGGTGCTGATGGCCACCGGGCACATGACCGCTGCGGTGGCGGCGTTGCTCATGAAGCTGGTGAGGGTCATCGTGGCCAGGAGAATCAAAACGAGAGAGAGAACCGCATGGCCCTGGGCCACACCCTCTACCAGTGTTCGGCCGATTAAGGCCGCTGTGCCGGTGCTGGCTACGGCCTGCGCCACCGGGATCAGGGTTCCGAGCAGAACGACCACGGGCCAGTCCACCGCATGGTAGAATTTGCGCGGAGGCATCAGCTTCAACAGAACGGAGGCCAACGCAGCGAGCAAAAAAGAGATTGCCGCCGGCACCAGGCCGAACGCCGCCGCACCCACGCCCACCGCCATGACGGCGCCAGCAAGAAGGGCTTCGCGCTTGCGCGGCAGCTGCAG
>JBGSTS010000171.1:0-5961 GCA_041736435.1 Desulfobacterales bacterium
CTGCAGCGCAGCGAGCCGCTGCCGCGTCTCCCCCAGCGCGTCGCGCAGGTAAAGCCGCAGGTCGAGTGCCACCTGGTCGTTGCGGCTGCGCCCCGTGTGGACTTTGCGCGCCGCCGGGCCTACGATCTCGGTCAGACGCGACTCGATGTGCATGTGGATGTCCTCGAGCCGCGGGTCGAATTGAAAGCGCCCCCCTTCGATTTCACCGCGGACCTGCTCGAGGCCCTGCACGATGGCCTCGACCTCCTCGGCCGCGATGATGCCGGTCTTGGCCAGCATCCGGCTGTGGGCGATGCTGCCCTCGATATCGTATCGATAGAGGCGGCAGTCGACGTCGATCGAGGCCGTGAACCTTTCAACGATCTCCGCCGTGCGGCCGCTGAACCGTCCGTCCCAGAGTTTGTCAGCCATAACGCTTCACCCGGGCCGTCGCACTGCAGTGGCCCCGATCACTATCTCTGCACCTGCCCTGGCACCGTCCATCGGCACCGGCATGGCGCCTTATCCTTATCCGCTTTGCGCCGCGCCGAACATCTCATCCAGGCAGTCGACGAGCGCATCGATCTGCCCGCGATCGATGACCAGCGGCGGAACAAAACGCAGTATATTTCCCTGCACGCAGTTGATCAAAAATCCTCTTTGCATGCAGCCGAGCACAAACGGCTCGCCCTCGGACTTAAGTCGGATTCCCAGCAGCAAGCCCAGCCCGCGCACCTCCTCGATGACCCCGTGCCGGCCCTTGAGCCACTCGAGCCTGGCCCGAAAATGCGCCGAAACCCGGCCCACGTGCGCGAGCACCCCCTCGCGCTCGAACGTCCGGCAGACCTCCAAGGCGGCCGCCGACACGATGGGAGTCCCGCCGAAGGTCGACGCGTGCGAGCCCGGCCCAAAGGCCGCGGCGATACGCTCACGTGCCAGCATCGCCCCCATCGGCAACCCGTTGGCCAGGGCCTTGGCAAGGGTCATGATGTCGGGCGCCACGCCGGACTGCTCATAGGCGAACATCGTTCCGGTACGGCCCATCCCGGTTTGGATCTCATCGAAGATGAGCAGCAGCCCGGCCTCATCGCACAGAGCGCGGACCTGCTTGAGGAAGTCCGGTCGGGGGCAGCGGACCCCGCCCTCGCCTTGAATCGGCTCGAGCAAAACCGCAGCGGTCGCCGGGCCGACTTTCGCCCGGAGGGCCGCGATGTCGTCGAAGGGGGCGAAGTCGAAACCCTCCAGGAGCGGGTCGAACCCGGATTTGATCTTCTCCTGGCCGGTGGCCGACAGGGTCGCCATCGTCCGCCCATGAAAGGACTGCTCCATGCTGATGATACGGAACCGGCCGGGCTGGCCGGCTTCCTTGAAGTACTTGCGTGCCAGCTTGATGGCGGCCTCGTTCGCCTCGGCCCCGCTGTTGCAGAAGAAAACGCGGTCGGCGAAGCTGTGGCCCGTGAGCCAGGCCGCCAAATCCATCTGCGGGCCGGTGTAGAACAGGTTGGAGACGTGCCAGAGCGTGCGAGCCTGGCGGCACAAGGCTTCGGCCACTTGGGGGTGGGCATGCCCGAGGTTGCAGACGGCGATGCCGGCGACGAAGTCCGTGTAGGCTTTGCCGGACTCGTCCCAGAGGGTGCAGCCGTTGCCGCGCGTCAACACGATCGGGAATCGTTTGTAGGTGGCGGCGATCACATGGTTCGCCTGCTGGATGGCGGCGCTGGTCATAAAGTGTCCTTTCACTGGGGGCGGCCGGCGGCGTATTTATTTGCGAGGGTGGGCCTTGTCATAGGTCTCCATCAGTCGGTCCATGCTGACGTGGGTGTAGCGCTGTGTGGTCGACAGATGGCGGTGGCCCAACAACTCCTGCACGCTGCGCAGATCCGCCCCGGCATCGAGAAGGTGGGTGGCAAAAGTGTGCCGCAGCGCGTGGGGCGACAACGGCGAGGCGATACCGCAGGCGGCCGCCAGCTTTTTCAGGATGCGCGCCACCGAGCGGGCCGTCAGCCGCTGGCGCCGGGCATTGAGAAACAGGGGACCGTTGCAGTCGTCCCCGATGCCGGTGTCGGCCCTCAACCGGTCGCGGTAGGCCCGAATGGCCTCTATCGCCTTGCGGCCCACCGGCACGATCCGCTCCCGGCCGCCCTTGCCAAGCACCCGCACGCCCGCCGCCGCCGGGTCGAGATCGAACACGTCCAAACCGGTCAGCTCCGACACCCGTATGCCGCACGAGTAAAGGGTCTCGAAGATGGCCCGGTTACGGACCGCCAGCAGGCCATCGGTTTCAATCGTGTCGAGCAGCCGAAACATGTCGTCGACGGAAAGAACCACCGGCAGGTTCTGCTCGCGCTTGGGCGTGAGAAGGCCGGCCATGGGGCTGGCCTCGAGTGCGCCGTTCTTCTGAAGAAACTTGAAAAAGCTGCGCAGCGTAGACAGCTTTCGGGCGATGCTGGATTTCTGGTTCTTGCGGTGCAGGAACCCCAGGTAGCCCCGGATCATGAGCGGTGTGATCTGGGATGGACCGATCGCTACCGCCGCCGGATTTTCGAGTGTATCGCCGCCGGCCCACGACGCCAGGTACGCGGTGAACTCCTCCAGATCCCGGCGATAGGCACGGCAGGTGTGGATGGAATACCCTCTCTCCACGGAAAGGGTTTCCACGAATCGCTGGACCGCATTCATCAAGACCGAACCCGTCATGGATGACATCGCCTTTGCCGTCTCAAAGCTCCCCGAGCGCCGGATGGCCAAGCGGTGTCCGGCCATGGTCTCACCATTGAATCAACGCATCGAGGTCGTCCCAGGAGGACACCTCTACAAACGAGTGCGGCCGGCGATTCCAGGGTTGAGCAAAGAGCACCGGGTGGATCCCGGCCTCCGCCAGGGCGAGGCATGTTTCGAGCCGGTCCTCCACAAAGTGGGTGACACCGCGTCCGAGCAACACCTCGGTCTTGGCTTCGAAGCTTCCGGTAGCCACGATCTCCACAGCGGCCGCTTGGTCGCAAAGCAGCGCACGGACCCATCCGTCCACCGGCCCGACCTGCGGGCGCGCCGTCACCAGCAGCAGAGAGTCGACCCGGCGGGCAAGCTTCCCCAGCACACCGGAGGCACCGGGGAGCGGCCGCAGGGTGTGGGTGTAGGACCCGTCCAGAATGCGCAGCAGGATGCGGTCGACGACCTCCGGGTCCATGTCGACGCAGTCCGCCACGTTGTAACAGGTGATGTCTTCGTAGCGTACCCCGTGCACACCGAACTCGTCCCGGGCGATCTCGAGAAAAAGCGCCATCGTGTCGGCAATCACCCCATCGACATCGAAGGCGATCGACGCCGGGTCGATCGACACCGCTTGCGCTGCGGCCGAGATTACCCCGTGCCGCATGGGGTCAGCCGGCCGCCCGGCGCGAGAGCTTCTTGAGCCGGGAGACCCGGCGCCGGAAAATGGCGGCGACCTTGCGCTCCTTGGCCTGAAGGGCCTCTTCCCGCCTTGTTTTGGCCGCACGGATCCGTTTCTTGAGCGCACCGAGCGACACGCCGGCCTTCTTCACCTTCGGCAGCTCGATGCCCTTGGCCTTGCGCAAAGCATCCACGAGCTGCTCCTTGCGCATGCCGTGCACCCCGGAGATTTCCGGCACCTGCAAGGCGATTTCCTTGAGGTCCTTGGTGGTCATTTTCTCCAGGGGGCGCCCCCAGATTTCAATTTCCTTTGCACTCATAGTTCAAACACCTCCTGAAGCGGGATCGGTCGCGGAAAAGACGAGCGGAGGCCGATCCGCCCCCGCCCGATGATCAGTTCAGACGTTTACACCGCACTCACCGCCCTGTGCGCTGGTCTCGTAAAACAAGTGACCGATTGCATAAACCATTTCTTTCGAGGATGTCAATAGAACTGGTGTTGTAACCCCGTCTGACGGCTGGGGGTCTCGCCATGTCGGGATTGCTGCCCTCTCGAACGTGCTCACAACCTGTCGAGGTTGTTGCGCCTTCGAATCGGCCTGCGCCTTGCCCGCAACCGTGATCCAAGATTATTAAACCAGTTCCAGAGACGACAAGGACTTCTTACGAGTCCCTCAATGGAGCGCATTTGATACTGCGCCCGATGCCCATGTCTGCATCCCTGGGGGGATTGCTGGCGGCGGCGATCAGGCCTTGTCGGATTCCGCCGGCCGCGGCAGGAACGGCTTCAACAGCTCCATGGGAATCGGGAAGAAGGTGGTCGTGTTGCTCTCCGAGGACATTTCCCGCATGGTCTGCAGGTAGCGCAGCTGCAGGGCGACCGGATGCTTCTCGATGATGGCGGAGGCTTCCGCCAGCTTGGCCGCGGCCTGGAACTCGCCCTCGGCGTTGATGACCTTGGCGCGCCGCTCGCGCTCGGCCTCGGCCTGGCGGGCCATCGCACGCTGCATCTCCTGGGGCAGATCGATGTGCTTGAGCTCGACGTTGGCGACCTTGATCCCCCAGGGGTCGGTGTGGGTGTCCAGAATCTCCTGGAGTTCGGCGTTGATTTTCTCCCGGTTCGAGAGCAGGTCGTCGAGTTCGGCCTGGCCGCAGACGCTGCGCAGGGTCGTCTGGGCCAGCTGGGAGATAGCGTAGCTGTAGTTCTCGACCTCGATGATGGCCTTGACCGGGTCGACGACCCGGAAGTACATGACCGCGTTGACTTTGACCGAAACGTTGTCCCTCGTGATGACGTCCTGCGGGTCCACGTCAAGTGCCACCAGCCGGAGGCTGACCTTGACCATGCGGTCGATGATGGGGATCAGGATGATCAGCCCGGGCCCCTTGGCGGCGATGATGCGGCCAAGCCGGAAGATCACACCGCGCTCGTACTCGTTGAGAATCTTCAGGGCGGTTGAGAGGAAAAAAACAACCAATAAGACGATCGCCAACCCGGTGTACATGATGCCCTCCTTTGACGGCGTTGGACCCGATTCGTTCGATCCGGTCGGCGCCATCCCGATGAATGCGTTGGTTGCAGCCGATAGTCGTTGCGGGAAACCCCGAAACAGCGCCGGCATGGCGCCGCCCGGCAACCCGCGTTCTTTAGGCGTGCCCGGGTCCGGCGTCCAGCGGCTCCACCTCCAGCAGCAGCCCGGTCGCCTTGACGATCCGAACGGAGGCGCCCGACTCGACCGGCACCGACGCCACGGCGTTCCACAGCTCGCCGTGGACCGCCACTTTGCCCCGCGGGGCCAGCGGCGTTTTGACGAGGGCGATTTTGCCCACCATGCCGGAGGTTCCCGATGCGGGTCGGGCGACCTGCGCGCGCATCACCAGGAGGGCGATCGCAACGAAAAACCCGCCCACCACCAGCAGCGTCGGTACGAACACGGTCCAGGAAACACGGCTGCCCGGGTCCCCGTCGCTGAAGAGCATCAGAGACCCCAACAGCAGCGAAACCATCCCGGCCACGCTCAGAAGCCCGTAGCTGGCGATTTTCATCTCCATGATGAAAAAGATGATCGCCAACACGATGAGCAGTATCCCGGCGTAGTTGACCGGCAGGGTCTGCATGGCGAAAAACGCCAGCACCAGGCAAATCCCCCCGACCACCCCCGGGAAGATCGCGCCGGGGTGCGAGAACTCGAAGTAAAGCCCGGCCAGCCCGATCATCAGCAGAATGTAGGCGATGTTGGGGTTGCTGATCGTCTTCAAGACACGCGTCCGCAGCGTCTCTTCGATCACGGTTTTGCGGGGCGAATCGAGCTTGAGCGTGCCCTTGCCCGGAATCACCCGGCCGTCGATCTGACGCAGCAGGTCGTCGATGTCGACGGCAACCAGATCGACGACGCTCTCGCTGAGGGCCTCGGTCTCGGTGGCGGAGATGCTCTCACGGATCGCACGCTCGACCCACTGCGCATTGCGGCCCCGGCGCTCGGCAACGCTTTTGGCGTGGGCCACCATGTCGTTGACGACCTTTTCGGACATCTTGCCGTCGATCTCCTGCCCGCCCGCGCCGACGGGGTGGGCCGCGCCGATGTTGGTGCC
>JBGSTS010000112.1:0-18783 GCA_041736435.1 Desulfobacterales bacterium
GGCTGAGTCGGGCTTGGGCTAGGCGCCGGCGCGCTCCTCTGGTAGCTCGGCCGGCTGCCGAAGGAACGGCCTCCGCCCAACCGGGCCGCCTCGGCAGCCTCCTGGAGGAGATAAAGGGAGCACACGCCCAAAACCACAGCAAACACGGCCGCCACGATTATCTTTCGTTTCGTCATTTTCGTCTCCATGCAGAAGTGAAGGTTTTCATCAGATCCGGGTCTGACCGTTCTCACGGTCTTTGAGGCACTGAAGCGTCGGGGTCTTAGCAGCATCTTCGGTCCAGGTCAACAAACGATTACACCTGGTCTTGCCCTTGCCGTCTCCCGTGTAGACCTGCACGTAGCCTCTCATATCAGGACCTCAGTATCTCCATCCCGTCGCGCGTGTCCTTGACCGTGTACCCCAGCGCCTGGATCGCATCCCGCAGCCGGTCGGACTCGGCCCAGTTCTTGGATGCGCGCGCCCGGCGGCGCGCCTCCACAAGCTCCTGCACGGCCGCAGGCAGTTCCTGGGGTTCGGCCGCCTGGCCCAGGCTCAGGCCAAGCACCCGGTCGAAGTCGATGATGGTGGCGTGTTTGTCTCCGGCCGGAAGCTCGCTTTTCAGCATCTCCTGGATCACGGCCATGGCGCGCGGCATGTTCAAATCGTCGTTGACCGCTTCCAGGAATTTTTCACGAAACCCGGGGTCGACCCCACCGGCGGAGGCCCGGCCGTTTTTGGCCGCCTCGCGCACCTGGTTGCCGAGATGCTCCAAGCCGTTGCGGGCGGCCTGGATGGACTCGTCGCTGTATTCCATGGGCTTGCGGTAGTGGGTTTGAAACGAGGCGAAGCGGTAGACCAGCGGCGGAATGCCGCGCTTCAGCAGGGCGTTTTCCAGGGTGAGGAAGTTCTCTTCGCTCTTGGCCATTTTCTTCCCGCCCAGGATGTTGAGGAAGGCACCGTGCATCCAGTAGTTGAAAAACGGCCGGCCGGTCGCCGCCTCGGACTGGGCGATCTCGTTGGTGTGGTGGATGTCGATGTGATCGGACCCGCCGCAGTGAATGTCGAGCTGGTCCCCGAGAAACTTCATGCTCATGGCCGAGCACTCGATGTGCCAGCCCGGAAACCCGACCCCCCAGGGCGAGTCCCACTCCATCTGGCGGTTGGCGCCGGCCGGCGAGAACTTCCACAGGGCAAAATCGGTTGCGTTGCGCTTTTCCGGGTTGCGCTCGACCCGGGCGCCTTCGCGCAACGCATCGAGGTTCTGGCTCGAGAGCTTGGCGTAGCCCGGGAACTTGGCGGTGTCGAAGTAGATCCCGTCCCGGGTGCGATAGGTGAACCCCTTCTGCTCCAGCGCCCGGATCAAATCGATCTGCTCGGGGATGCTGTCGGTGGCCTTGCACCAGATCTCGGGCTCGAGGATGTTGAGCCGGGCGACGTCCTGCCGGAAGGCCCGGGTGTAAAACTCGGCAATGTCCCAGGCGGTCTTGCCCTCCCGCCGGGCTCCCTTTTCCATTTTGTCCTCGCCCATGTCCCGGTCCCCGGCCAGATGCCCCACGTCGGTGATGTTCATGACGTGCCTGACCCGGAAACCGTTGTAGGCCAGTACCCGCTTCAGAATGTCCTCGAACAGGTAGGTGCGCAGGTTGCCGATGTGGGCGAAGTTGTACACCGTGGGCCCGCAGGTGTAGAGCCCGACCTCACCAGGGCGGATGGACCGAAACTCCTCCTTCGTGCGCGTCAGGGTATTGTAGACAAACAGTGGCATGCATCGCCTCCGGATTAAATTCTAGACCTCTTGAGTAGGGCCTATATGGTAGCACAACCGGCAGCAGCGCTCAACCGCCCGCAAACGGGAGACTGAATCCCGGCGTCTGGCAGAACCGCAATCATCTCCGTGCGGACGGCTTTGTAAAAAGCCCAAGATCAAGGCGCGCAAATCCCGTGGCGCGAGGCGTACTCCCTGTACGCCGCAGCGACCGCCCCGCCTTGGGAGGGTGACGCGCAATCCCGCCTTGGGCGGGAGAGATTGGGTTTTCGGATCACGCAGCAGGTTGCCGAGAAACAAGGATCAGGCTGTCAGCCAAGGCGTGCGGCCTTTTGGAAAGCGCAGTCCCGCCGTGGCGGGACCGGCTCACGGCCTGAGGCGCCGTTTTTCGACAACCTGCTACAGCCGGCCGCTGCGCAGTATCGCCACCAGCAGCCAGATGCCCATGACGGCGGCCGCCAGGAAGCCGATGATGCCGATGAGGGAGATGTCGTAGGCCAGCGGGGGGGTCTTGGAAATGACGATCATCGCCGAGCCGACGATGAGCGCGGCGATGATGATGGCAAAGGCGATGCGGTTGCTGATCTGATCATGGGTGGACAAGGTCCGCTCCAGACCACGGTTCTCCACCTGCACGGTCAGGCGCTGCTGGCGGATGAGACGGGCCAGTTCGAGCAGGTCAGCGGGGAACTGGTTCGCGAAATGCATCAGCCGGGAGAGGGCCTCGCCGGCGTCCTCCGCAATCCGGCTGGGATCCAGGCGCTCCAGTTTCACGCGCTGGATGAAAGGGGCCGCACGAGCAAAGATATCGAATTCCGGGTCGAGGCGGCGGCCGATGCTCTCGATGGCGCTCAATGCCTTGAACATCAGGAAGAGATCCGGCGGGATGCGCAGCTGAAACCGCGCGGCCAGCTCCAGCAGCTCCTGCAGGATCCGGCCGAGCTCGATCCCGCTGAGGGGCTTGAAAAAATGCCGCCCAATGAAATCCGCCACTTCCCGTTCGAGCATCCGCTGGTCCGGTTCGAGATCGCGGGTGGTGAGCGCCAGCAGGGCCAGGACCGTGCGCGACTCGTTGCGGTTCACCACGGCATCCACCAGGTCGACGAAGAGGTCGCGGGTCCGACGGGCCACCACGCCGATGATCCCGAAATCGACCAGCCCGATCACATCCCCGGGCAGGGCAAAGATGTTCCCGGGGTGCGGGTCCCCGTGAAAGACGCCGTGGTCGAACACCTGCCGCAGGACTATGTCCGCCCCGCGGCTGCAGAGCGTCCGGCGGTTGTGGCCGGCGGCGTCCAACTCCACGATTTTGGAGATTTTGATGCCCTCGACGAACTCGGTGGTCAAAACCCGGGAGGTGGTGCAGTTGCGGTAGACCGTGGGGATATAGACCGTGGGGTCGTCGATAAAGTGCCCGGCAATGCGCTCGATGTTGGCGGCCTCGATCTTGAAGTCGATCTCCTTTTCGAGGGTGCGGGCGAACTCTTCGACGATTTTCACCGGGCGGTAGGGGGCCAGCTCCTCCACGTGGCGCTCGGCCAGGGTCGCCAGGTGCAGCATGATCTCGAGGTCCACCTCGATCAGCCCCTCGATCCCGGGCCGCCGGAACTTGACGGCAACCGGCTCGCCGCTTTTCAACACAGCCCGGTGCACCTGCCCGATGGAGGCGGAGGCCACAGGTTCGGGCACCATACGCTCGAAGAGCTCGGTGGGCTCCACCCCAAACTCCCGCCGGATCAGGGCCTCGGCTTCGCTGAAGTCGAACGGCGGCACGGCATCCTGAAGAAGGGCCAGCTCGTCGATGAACTCGGCCGGGATGAGGTCCGGGCGCGTGGAGAGAATCTGGCCGAGCTTGATGTAGGTGGGACCGAGCTCCTCGAGGGCCAGGCGGACCCGCTGGGGCCTATTCAGGCGCTCCTCCCGGACCGAAGTTTTCCGAGAGATCATCTGCAGCCCGACTTCGAGGTACTGGTCGATCTTGAGGGTGTTCAGCAGATCTCCGAAGCCATACTTGAGAAAGACCCCGAGGATCTGCCGGTAGCGGTTGAGATGGCGGTAGGTCCGGCCGATGACGCCGATCTTGCGGATGCTCAACATGTTCGGGCTCAGCCGCCCCGTGAGGCTCAGGATGAGCGCCGGGTCTTGGGTTTGGCCGTGGCGATCTTGGTCTTGGGCTTGGCGGTTTTGGGCGTCTTGGCCGCCTTGAGTTCCTTCTTCAACCCCTGGATTTCGCGTCGGAGGGCCTTCACCTCATCGGAGGTTGCCACGTCGGCTTTCTTAAGGACATCCTTGACGATGCCCTGCACCCGAGACTCCAGGTTTTTCTGGCTTTTTTCGTAGCTGTGTTTGAGGTTTTTCAGAAGTTGAGCGGCTTCCTTTTCCGGAAGCTTTGCTTTTTTGATCATCTCCTTGCCGAGGGTCTCCACTTCGTCCCAGGTCTTTAGCGCCACGGCCAGGCCCGTTGTCAACGCTTTCTTCAATTGCTCGATCATGGGTGTCTCCTTGGTTTCAGGGGGTTGCTCATGTGCTTTCTGTCGTTCGATGCCTTCCGGCGCCGCAGTCCGTCCCACACGCCGTTACTTGAACTTGCCGAGCACGGCGCTGGCAATGGTGTTCTTTTGAATCTCCTTGGTGCCCTCGTAGATCTCGGTGATCTTGGCATCGCGGTAAAACCGCTCCACCTCGTACTCGGTCATGTAGCCGTAGCCGCCGAGAAGCTGGATGGCTTCGTCGGCCACCTCGACCGCGGTGCGCGCGGCGTACATCTTGGCCATGGAGGTCAGCTTTGGATCGATGCGCCCCTGGTCGAAGTTCCACGCCGCCTTGTGGACCATCAGGCGCGCCAGTTCGATCTTGGTGGCCATATCGGCCAACTTGTGCTGGGTCGCCTGGAAGTCCGCCAGTCGGCGGCCGAACTGCTGGCGTTCCTTCACGTACGCCAGCGCGCGGTCGAAGGCCCCCTGGGCGATACCCAGGGCCTGGGCGGCGACGAGGATGCGGCTCTCGTCAAAAAATTCGAGCACCTGGTAGAACCCGCGACCCTCCTTGCCGATCAAGTTGGCGGCCGGCACCCGGACATCCTTGTAGTTGACCTCGGCGGTGGCCATCATGTGAATGCCCATTTTCTCGCCGACATCGGCGGTGGTCAGCCCGGGCCGGTCGGCTTCCACCAGGATCATGCTGATCCCGCGGTAGGACGGCTGAGAGGCCACGTCGGTCTGGCACAGGGTGCAGTAAAAGCCGGCGAGGCCGCCGTTGGTGATAAACGTCTTGGTCCCGTTGATGATCCACTCCTCGTTGTGCCGCACCCCCGTTGTTTCCAGCGAGGTGATATCCGAGCCGTGGCCGGGCTCGGTGAACGCACCGGCGGAGAGCATCTTGCCTTCGGCCACCGGCGGCAGGAATTTCTGCTTGAGCTCCTCGCTGCCGAAGCGCAGCACGCACTCGGAGGCGAAGTTCGCCAGGATCACGGCGCTGCCGATGCCCGAGTCCCGGGCGCAGAACTCCTCGGCGATCAGGATGTTCTCCATGCAGCCCAGTCCCTGGCCGGAGTATTTTTCCGGATAGTGCACGCCGACGAAACCCAATTCGGCCGCTTTCTGCCAGATCGTGCGCGGGAACTCGTGCGTGCGATCGAGCTCCAGGGCCAACTCCTTGTCGAATTCCCCCCGCGCAAACTCCCGCGCCGCTTTCTGAATCTCCTTTTGAGACTTGCTCAGCTCAAAATCCATCGTGAACCTCCCCCGCGGTATAGTGTTCGACTTGCAGCTTTCCCGGTGATTTCCTGCAATTAGCACAAGGGATGAGCCAATTCAAGCAGTTTGATGCCGGCGCGTCGCCGACCGCGCGTCGGCGGGCTCCCGCCACCCCTGCCCCGCACAAGGCCCCGACATCCCGCTTGACTGTTGGTCCATTCTGGCCTAAGAAATTTGCGTGCAGCCGGCGGGTCAACGCGCCGGACCTGCGACTGAAGCAGAAAGGACCTTTGTAGCCGCATGGCATTTTCAATTGCACTGGCCGGCAAGGGCGGTACCGGAAAGACCACCATCGCCGGCCTGCTGGTCAAGTATCTTCTGAAACACGGCAAGACTCCGGTCCTGGCGGTGGATGCCGACTGCAACTCCAATTTCAACGAAGTGCTCGGGGTCGGGATCGGCGACACCCTGGGCAACGCGCGCGAGAACATGAAAAAAGGCCAAGTGCCGAGCGGCATGACCAAGGATGTCTTCATCTCCATGAAGCTGGAGGAAGCGGTGGTGGAATCCGACGGCTTCGACCTGATCGTGATGGGACGGCCCGAAGGCGCCGGCTGCTATTGCGCGGCCAACTCCCTGCTGACGGCGTTTCTCGAAAAACTGGTCGACAACTACCCATACATCGTCATGGACAACGAGGCGGGGATGGAGCACATCAGCCGCCTCACCACGAAGAACGTCGACGTGCTGCTGTTGGTCTCCGACCCGTCGCGTCGCAGCCTTCAGGCCGCCCTGCGGATCGACGAGCTGGCACGGGAACTCAAGATCGGGGTCGGCCGCAGCTGCCTGGTCATCAACCAGATCAAGGAGCCGCCGTCCGCCGATGCGCTGCGGATGATCGGGGACGCCGGGGTCGAGCTGATCGGCACCGTGCCCGAGGACCGAACCGTCTACGCCTACGACCTCGACGGCCGACCGACCATCCAGATGCCGGAGCAGGCCCCCTGCGTCGCAGCGGCCTTTGGGGTGTTTGACCGGATCGTTCGGTGATTATCGCCCCCAGCGGGAGGGGGATATCCGCAGCTTGCCGTTGCGGCGATCGCAGGCACTCCTTTCGATGAGGATCAGCGTCGATGAAACGTACCGGCTTTCTCTACGACGAACGCTACCTGTTGCACAAGACCGGGCCCTATCACCCGGAAATCCCTGAAAGGCTCGAGGCGATCCTCCAGGGGATCAGCAGCGCGGGGCTTATGGACAAGCTCACCCGCATCGCGGCCGTCTCGGCGGATTTAAGCTGGATCCACACGGTCCACTCCCCGGAATACGTCAGGCGCTTCGAGGCCGCCTGCCGCTCCCGGCAGCAAACACTCGATTCGCCCGACAACCAGATGTGCCCCGAAACCTATCAGGTGGCCGTGCTGGCCGTCGGCGGAATCCTGGAGGCGGCGCGCCGGATCATGGCGGGCGAGCTGGACAACGCGTTCTGCGCAGTGCGGCCGCCCGGGCACCATGCCGAGGCCAGTCGGGCCATGGGGTTCTGCTACTTCAACAACGTGGCCATCACCGCGCGCTACCTCCAGAAGCAATGGGGCCTGCACCGGATCGGCATCGTGGACTTCGATGTTCATCACGGCAACGGCACCCAGCACACCTTCGAGGACGATGCCGAGGTCTATTACTACTCGATTCACCAGCACCCGACCTTCGCCTACCCCGGCACGGGGCGCGAATTCGAATACGGCCGCGGCACCGGCTACGGCTTCACAAAGAACTCGCCCGTGCTGCCGGGCCTGAGCGACGACGACTGGATGCGGCTGATCGAGCGGGACCTGTTCCCGGTCTTTGCCGATTTCAGGCCCGAGTTCATCCTGGTGTCGGCCGGCTTCGACGGCCACCGGGACGACGACATGTCCGACATCAAGCTCACCACGGAGTGCTATTCCTGGATCATGAAGCGGCTGGTCGAATTGGCCGAGCAGCACGCCGCCGGACGCCTCATTTCCGTTCTGGAGGGCGGCTATTGTCTGAAACGACTGCCGGAGCTGGCCCGCAACCACGTGGAGATCCTAATGAACGGATGAACCGGAGCTGATCCTGCAACTCTTTTGCGAGAACAAACGAGGGGGCTATTATGTTTGTCAGTAGATCGATGACCCGCAAAGTCATCACCGTGAACCCGGAGACAACAATCTTCGAGGCCCAGGAGCTGATGGCGAAGCACAGCATCCGTCACCTGCCGGTCGTCGACGGCACCAACCGGCTGGTCGGCATGGTGACCGACCGGGACCTGAGGTCCGCTTTGCCGTATCGCTTTTTCAAAGACGGGATCAGCCCGGCGGACAAACAGGGATTCCAGAACCTGAAGGCCGGGGACATCATGACCCGCAAGGTCATCTCGATCCCACCGTCCTATACGATCCAGGATGCGCTGCTGGTGGTGCAGACCTCCAAGGTGGGCGCCCTGCCCGTGGTGGACGACGAGGGTCATTTGCGGGGCATCCTCTCCGTGCGGGACCTGCTGCGCGCCTTTATCAACGTGCTCGGCATCGGCCAGCCGGGGACCCTGCTCTGCATCCTGGTGGAGGAAAAAGTCGGCCAGCTCAAGAAAATCGTCGATGCCATTACCGAAATGGGCGTCTCCTTCGGCAGTGTGCTGGTCGCTCGCTACTGGGACGAAAAAAAGCGGGCCGTCTTCCCCTATCTGCTTACCCAGAACGTGGCCCAGGTGAAGAAGAAGCTGACCGCGATGGGCTACGAGCTGGTGGATCCCATGCAGTGGTACATCGACCAGCTGCCGGACACCGAACGGTCGCCGGACAAATCAGCGGAATAAGCCGCCGCGCAACTTCGGTTTCCGCCGAGGTGCAGCCGGCTGAAAACCGGCGGATCGGCCCCACACCGGCCAAACGCGGTTCGCTCGCATGAAATCACTGGACGCCCTCATCGCGGCCGCCGTCGATCATCTGGCGGCCACCCGCAACGCCGTGGCCCTCACCGGGGCCGGCATCTCGATTGAAAGCGGCATCCCCGCCTTCCGGGGCAAGGGGGGGCTGTGGGAGCGGTTCGACCCCATGGAGATCGCGCACATCGACGCCCTGGTGCGCGACCCCGCCCGGGTCTGGAAGGTGCTGGTCAAGGATCTCAAGGAGATCATGGACCGGGCCGCCCCCAACGACGGTCACAAGGGCCTGGCGCGATTAGAGCAGCTGGGCATCCTGCACACGGTCATCACGCAGAACATCGACGGGCTGCACCAGCTGGCCGGCAACACGGACGTGATCGAATTTCACGGCAGCTTCGCCTGGCAGCGTTGCATGCAGTGCGGCCGCCGCGTGAAAACCCGCGATATCGACGCCTCGGTCCTGCCCCCGCGCTGCACCTGCAGCGGTGTGCTCCGGCCCGATGCCGTTTTTTTCGGGGAGATGATCCCGCCCATCGCCCTGTGGCGCTCGCGCGAGACCACGGCCGCCTGCGAGGTCATGCTCGTCATCGGAACGTCCGCCATCGTCCAGCCGGCGGCCTCGATGCCGCTCATCGCCAAGGAAAACGGTGCGGTGGTGATCGAAATCAACCCCGAGGCGACCCCGCTGACCGGGGTCGTGAGCGACATCCTCATCCCGGGCACAGCGGGCGCGATCATGAACCGCATTCTCGGGCAGCTGGAAACCCACCGGTGAATGCGACCGCCTCCGCCTGGGTCCGATGGGTCACCCTGCCCCCGCCGAGCCTGGCGGACAACACCGCCGACGCCGACCGCCTCGCAGCGGCCCTGAAAACAGAGCTGAACACCGATACGGTCGAAATCGACATCGGCCTGCTCCAGGAACTGCCGGGCCTCCTGCGGCGGCACGGGTTCCGCATCCGCTGCACCGTTTTCAGGGACCGCGGCCGCTGGATGGTAACGGGGATCGATGGCGAGAGCGGCCTGCGGCCGGCCCTGGGCCTGGCCGTGGACCTCGGCACCACCCGGGTGGCCTTTCAGCTGGTCGATCTCGCGCAGGGCCGGGCGCTTTTGGAGTCCGCCTTCGACAACCCCCAGATCGCCGTCGGCCCGGATGTCCTCGCGCGCATCCATCACGCCGAGAGCCCGGCCGGTTTGAAGCAGCTCCATCACTTGGTCATCAACGGTCTGAACGCAGCACTGGCGGACGCCTGTCGCGCCGTCGGGGTCTCGCCGCAGGACATCTGCGCCGTGGCCGTGGCCGGAAACACGACCATGACCCATCTCTTTCTCGGGCTCGACCCGCACTGGCTCATCCGCGAGCCTTATATCCCCGCAGTCAACCGCCCCGGGGTGCTACGGGCGGCCGATCTTGGAATCGATGTCGGCCGTTACGCCCGCGTGCTGGTCTTTCCCAACATCGGCAGCTATTTCGGCGGAGATCTGATCGCAGGAATCCTCGCTTGCAGGCTTCACCGAAAAGACGAAACAGCCATCCTGGTGGATGTCGGCACCAACGCCGAGGTGGTTCTGGGCAACCGCGACTGGCTGATCGGCTGCGCCGGTGCGGCCGGCCCGGCGCTGGAGGGTGGCGTCAGCCGGATAGGGATGACGGCCGGGCCCGGCGTGGTGGACCGGGTGCGTATCGACCCCGCCGCGCTCCGCTTCGACCTGCACACGATCGACGAAAAGACGCCCCGTGGCATCTGTGGTTCGGGAGTGATCGACCTCGCCGCCCAGCTGTTTCTGGCCGGCATGATCGACCTGCGCGGCAAAATTCTCGACGCCGGCTGTGGGCCGCACCTGAAAATCGTCGACGGGGTTCGGCACATCGTCGTGGTCCCGGCCGATCAGTCCGCCACGGGCCTGGATTTGACGATCGGCCAGCCGGACCTGGACAGCCTGGTCCGCTCCAAGGCGGCCATGTACACCGTCCTCGAGACCCTGGCCATGACCGTGGGGGTGGCCCTGGAGGAGATCGGAACGTTTTATGTCGCCGGGACGTTCGGCAGCTTCATCGACCCGCGCTCGGCCATCACGATCGGCCTGCTCCCGGACCTGCCGCTCGCACGCTTCGTGCCGCTCGGCAACAGCTCGTTGCAGGGGGCGGCCATGGCATTGACGGCGGGTGATAGCCTCGAGGAGATCGACCGCATCCGCGACCGCATCACCTATCTCGAACTCAACGTCAACCAGGACTTCATGAACCGCTTCAGCGCGGCCAGGTTCATACCGCACACCGATCTGGGGCGGTTTCCCTCGTTCGGCCGGCAGGCGACGGCACGCGAACCCGGGCCTCGATGAGGGGGAAAGCGTCGTCCGATCCAAGTCATCGCGTACAGAGGAGGCCGTCATGAAATGGTTGCGGACCACGATTTGGAAGCCGCTCGACCTGGTGTGCCTGAAGTGGAGTTCCATTTTGTTCGGCATGATCATCGGGGCCTATCTGGCCGACTTCACCAGGCGATTCGTGTGGCTTTTCGCAGCGGCCGTGATTGTTCTGGCTGTCAGGCCGGTACTCGCCTGGTTCCGGGACGATCGGTAGCCGGCCTAAGGGGCTGTCCGATGCCCGACATGCTGGTAAAACTCTACGAACTGCCGCCTTTGGATGCCCCGTTGAAGCACACCGAGCGGCAGGGCATCGCCATCCGCCGCCCCTTGGCCCGGGAGCGGCGCCACCTGATCGCATGGGTGAGCGACAGTTTCAGCCACACCTGGGGTGTGGAATGCGAGGCCGCATTTTCGGCAACCCCGCCCACTTGCTTCGTGGCGCTGCAATGCAACGCCATCATCGGGTTTGCCTGCCACGACTGCACCTGCAAAAATTTCTTTGGCCCGACCGGTGTCAAAGAAAACGCCCGCGGCCGCGGCGTGGGGACAGCGCTGCTCCTGTCCTGCCTGCACGCGATGCGGGACAGCGGCTATGCCTACGCCGTCATCGGAGGCGTGGGCCCGGCGTCGTACTATGCCAAGACGGTCGGGGCCACTCTGATCGCAGGGTCCACCCCCGGGATTTACGGCTTCAACCTGGAGCACACGCCATGAGCCGACTGATCTATCTGGACTACAACGGCACCACCCCTCACGACCCCGAGGTCATCGCCGCCATGCGCCCGTTCCTCGAGGAGGAGTTCGGCAACCCCTCGAGCGGCCACCTGTATGCGGTCAAACCCCGGCAGGCGCTGAACGCCGCCCGCCGGCAGGTGGCCGGGATGCTGAACTGCGCACCGGACGAGGTGGTCTTCACCAGCGGCGGCACCGAGGCCAACAACTGGGCCATCATCGGCTCCGCCCATGCCCTGCGCGACCAGGGGCGGCACATCGTGACGTCGGCCTTCGAGCACCCGGCCGTGCTCAAGGTCTGTGCATCTCTGGAAAAGGAGGGCTTCGAGGTGACCCCCCTCCCGGTGGGTGCGCACGGGGTGGTGACGGTTGCCGATGTCGAGGCCGCCTTGCGGCCGGACACCATTCTGATCACCATCATGCACGCCAACAACGAGGTGGGCACCCTGCAGCCGATCGCCGAGATCGCCGCCCTGGCGCGCGCCCGCGGCCTCCGCATCCACACCGATGCGGCCCAGTCCGTTGGAAAGATCGCGGTGGACGTGGAGTCTCTGGGCGTGGACCTCCTTTCGGTCGCCGGGCACAAGCTCTATGCGCCCAAGGGGGTGGGGGCGCTTTATATTCGCAAGGGGGTGAGCCTGGAGAGATGGATGCACGGCGCCGGGCAGGAAGCGGGCCGGCGCGCCGGTACGGAAAACATTCTCGAAATCGTGGGGCTGGGGAAGGCCTGCGAGATCGCCGCCCGGGACCTGGAGAAAAACCGCCGGCACCTGCAGGCCATGCGCGACCGGCTCCATGCGGCGATCGCCGCCGGCATCCGGGACGTACGCCTGAACGGCCACCCGGAAAAGCGACTGCCCAACACCTTGAGCCTCTCCTTCCGCAACCTGGAAGCCAACCGCATCCTGGAGGCCGTCGGCCTGGAGGTGGCCGCCTCGGCCGGCGCCGCATGCCATGCGGACCGTGTGGAAATCTCCCATGTCCTCGAGGCCATGGGCGTGCCCGAGGAATGGGCCAAGGGGACCCTGCGCCTGACCACCGGCCGCATGACCACGGCCCAGCAGATCGACCGCGCGGCAGGGGTGATTTGCGCGGCCGTGAGCGCGCTCAGGGCCAGCGCGCAGAAAATCCAAACGCCAACGTGAGATTCTGTTGTCAACGATGTTGGCGTCTGCAGATCGCTCCGCGACTGGTGATATAAGCGAATTTATCTGAAGATGGACGCCCTGAGAGGCATTATGCGAAATGTTTCCGTCGCGCTTTCCTTGCATCGACCGGAAATGCTGCCCTTCATCGCCGAGCGGATGCAGCAGCATGACGCCGTTTTTTTGGAAGAACCCCCCACGCCCGGTTTCGATCAGATGCTCGAAGGGGACCTGTCGGTGGATGATTACCTCCTGCCGGTCGACATGGAGTACCCGAAGTTCAGCCGTGAGATGTGCCGAGTGCTGCGCAGACTGCACGCAGCGGGCAAATCGATATACCAGGTGGAACCGTTCATCGAGAGCCTGCTCCAAATCCACGAGTTCTTCGCCGAAGGCCGCCGGCCCGCCGATCTGGACCAGGGCTCCATCCACCATTACGTCTATCGCGCCGAACGGGCGGCCACAGGCGCCCTATTAGCCTACTACCAGACCGTTGCGGCCGGCTCCTTTGAAAAAGCAGTCGACGCCGTCATCCGGTTTGCCCGAACGGATGCCGCACGATTCCGTCTGCGGGATTCGCTGCGGGCCCAGGCACTTTCGACTCTCATTTCCCGCCATGGCTCATCCTATATTGAAACCGGCCTGATTCATTATCACCTGTGGCAGCGTCTATGGGGCCACCTTCGGCTCCATGCCCGGGTGCAGCCGTTATTTCTGGCGGACGCCGTGTTGAAACGGTTGGGTGAGAAAGGGCATCTTTACGGGCCGGGCGACCAGTTGACCTTGCTCTACATTTTTCACCCGGCCTTTTCCCAGCCGGAGCTGGAAAAACTTCTTGCGGCGCGATCAATGATCTATTCGAAGATTTTGGAAAAACAGGAATCGGAGGAGGAGGGAGGAACATTTCCGCATCTTCGCGATGAACTCGCCTGCATCCGGGCCGCGCGGCGGCTTTCGATCGACGATTGCCGGCAGCTGTTCCCTCTCATTCGTCGAGCCGGCACACGGCAGGCGCGTCACATCCTGGCCCGCTTTCAGGCGGCATAGACACCCGCAAACGACCGTGAGCCGCAACCTCCGCCTGTTCTCTCCGGCCATGAGGCCCCGCAGCGGCTTGAACGTCCTCACTGCGCCCAGCCCGCCGTCAACGTGGATGATCCGGCCCGGGATCCAGTCCCTTTCAAGAGGCCGCTTTCAGCAGAAACAGCTGGACGAACCTCGGGTCCAGGTCCTGGACCGCCACACGGCCGTATTCCGTCTCGATCTCCGCGAACAGCTCCTCGAAGATCGGCCCCAGTGTCTCGGAAAGCTCGTAGTCCCTAAGCCCCGTGTCTTGGGCCAGCCATTGCACAAAGTCGGCTTTCATGGGATCGGGGATTCGCCGCGGCGCGGCAGCGGCCGCAGGCGGGTCGCCCGGCAAAAGCTCGGCAAAAAAACGGCTGAAGGACTTCAACGCCAGCGGGCGGAGCGCGTCCGTTGTCACCCCCAGCCGCTGCCGGGCCCATAGCGTGAGCAGGAGGTTTTTCCAGGTCAGAAAGCTGTACTGGTGAGGTGCTTTCAACCGGATGCTCATGACCGAAAACAGGTGGTCGACGGCCTGGACTTGTCTCAAGACGTGATCGGCGGCGGCAATGTCCTCCATGGAGGCAAAGTCACGGTAGAGCAGGCCCGTCTTGTAGTTATCGTAAAAAAGCGGTTTCTTTAGCAGAACCCCCCCCAACACCCCCATCCACTGCTCGCCCCAGAAGGTCAGCCGCAAGCCGCACCGGGCAAACCAGGAGGCGCCCAGCCATTTTTCGGCCTGCCACTTGAGTTCCACGGCAGCACCAAAGCCGAGCCGGAAGAGCTGCACGAGCGGATGGCGCGCCAGGGCCTGCGCGGCCCGGCGAGGCTCGAGCTCTTTTTCCGGGGTTTCCTTGAGCCGCTCCAACCCGATGCTGAGGTAGCCGCAGGCTTTCTTGACGATCTGCCGCAGCTCGTCGCGCCCCCGGATGGTCTTGCGGTCGGCCACGACCATCTGGTTGCACAAATTGCTGAACTCCCACTGGATGCGGGGCAGGAGCTCGTCGAGGGGGAGCGCGGCCAGGGCGCGGCTGAAGTGGTTGTCCTCCCGGATCTCGCGCAGGGGAACCGCCGGTACCGGGAGCACGGCGGACTCCTGCCGGAGGCGCGGCACAGGGTTGCGGCCCCGCCGCTTCAGATCCCCGAGCGTGACCGGTTGGTAAATTCCGACCGCTTCGTCAAAGGGCAAAAACCCCTTTTCCGCCAGCCGCACGTTGCGCCAGCGGTACTCCGCCTCCTCGGTTTCGGCCGGGATGACATGGGTGGCCTCGAGCAGCACGTTCTGGAAAACGAGGTGGTCGTAAGCCGCCAGGCGATCAATGAATTTCGTCAGGAACTGCCGTCGTTCCTCCTCCCCGATGGCGGAGCCCTCGGGGAGGGGGGGCAATTTCAGAAACCGCAGGTAGAAAATATTGTCCAGGGTGAAAAAATCATCGCCGAAATCGGAAGGGTCCTGATCGTGCTCGCGGACACGCACCTCGATGTTGTGGAAGAGGCAGAATTCAACGAAACTGAGCCTCTGGGTCAGGGACCAGCGGATGAACCGGTTGGGGTCGGCTTCCAGAAGCAGGTTGAGCCAGCGGGTGACCTGGCTGTTTTCGATGCGGTCCCTGTCCCAGCTCTCGAGGTCGACGACATGGTCCCATTGCCGGTCGGAGGCCAGCGCCAGCAGCGGCAGGCAATCCTCAGGGCCGATGTCATGAATCAGAAGGTAGAAATCGGTCTCGGGGAACGAGTGCACCAGCGCAGCCGGCTGGGGATCGGAAAGGATCCGGTTCAACGCCTGCTCGGGGGGCAACGCGAGGATGTGGCTGCGCTTTTTCTGCAGCTCCTTGATGCGTTCGCGGACGGCCTTGTCGGGGAGATCATCGGTCATGAGACATCCTTCATTCAGGCCTATGCGCTGAGAGAGGTCTCCGGCATCGGTGATCGCGGCTGGAAGTCGCTCCCACAAAATAGCTCTAAGACCTCGTGTCCAAATTTTTACCTACCAGCATGCCGTTTCGAAAGCAACCGTTTCAACGGGGGGTCGGTCCGGCGGCTTCTGAACCGGCAGGGGCGACGCGCAATAGGATGAGCAGGCCCGGAACGGCGGCCAGGGTGCAGAAGATGAAGAAGCCCTCCCAGCCCATGAGCGTGGCGGCAAAACCGGTCGGGGCCGAAGCCAACACGCGGGGCAAGCCCATGGCGCTCGTGAGCAGCGCATACTGGGTGGCGGTGAACTTGCGGTTGGTCTGGCTGGCCATGAAGGCCGCGAAGGCGCTGGTTCCCATGCCGCCGGTGATGCTCTCGAACCCGATCACCACCGAGAGCGCCGGGAGGCTGTAGCCGATGCGGGCCAGTACGGCAAATCCCGCCGTGGAGGCCGCCTGAAGCAGGCCGAACACCCACAGACTGCGGTGAATACCAACCTTGAGCATCAGGATGCCGCCCGCGATGCCTCCGGCGATGGTCGCCCAGGCCCCGAACAGCTTGACCACGGTGCCGATCTCGGACTTGGAGTATCCCAGTCCGAGATAAAACGGGATGCTGATGGCGGCGGCCATGGTGTCGCCGATCTTGTAGAGCAGGATGAAGGCCATGATCCACAAGGCCCCGTCGCGGCGGAAAAAATCGGCCAACGGCTGCCAGGCCGCCGCCCGCAGCGAAGCCGGGCGCCCGGCAGCGGCCGGAGGCTCCGGTGCGAACCAGGTGGTCAGAATACCCGGCAGCATCCCTGCGGCCAACACGAGGTACACCCGGGAGAACGGCATGATGTCGGCCAGGATCAGTCCACCGCCCCCGGCGGCCCACATCCCGATCCGGTACCCGTAGACATACAGGGAGGAGCCGAGCCCCAGTTCCTCGTCGCAGAGGTCCTCCCGGCGGTAGGCGTCCACAACGGCATCCTGAGTGGCGCTGAAGAAGGCCACCAGCATCGCGGCCGCCGCCATCCAGACCGGGTGCCGCACGGGGTCGGAAAAACCCAGTAGCATGATTGCCGTCATCAACGCCAGCTGCACGATCATGAGCCAGCCCCGGCGGCGGCCCAGAAACGGCAGAGTAAACCGGTCCAGCACCGGCGACCACAAAAACTTCCAGGAGTAGGGACTCTGCACCAGGGTGATCATGCCCACCCAGGCGAGGTCGACCCCCGCCTCGGTCATCCAGGCCTGCAGCACCCCCAAAGTGAGCAGCAGGGGCAGTCCGCACGAGAACCCCATCAGGGCGGCAACGATCATGCGGCGGCTGAACAGCACTGCCAGGAAGGTTTTTTTTAAGGCAGACACGGCCGAGAAACGCCCTCACTCCGGGATGCGGTTCCAGGGGTCTTCCGGCGGCATGTGCCGACGGATCCATTGGATCACCTTGTCGAACTCGGCCCGCAGCTCGTTCAGGGCCCTGCCCCGGTGGCTGACCCGGCTTTTCTCCGCGCGCGTCATTTCGGCGAACGTTTTGCCCAGCGGCGGGCAAAAAAAGACCGGATCGTAGCCAAACCCGTTCGACCCGGAGGGGGCCTCGGCGAGCAGGCCCTCACAGCGGGCCTCGTAAGTCAGCGCCGGCCCGCAGGGCACCGCCAGGGAGATCACGCATTCGAACGCCGCGCGGCGCCGGGCACAGCCCTTCATCTCCGCGAGCAGCTTGCGGCAGCGCTCCGCGTCGGAGAGCCCATCTCCGCCGTAGCGGGCGGAATGCACCCCCGGCGCCCCGTTCAGCGCCTCCACGGCGATTCCGGAATCGTCGGCCAGCGCCGGGAACCCGAGCACCCGCGCCGTGAAGCTGGATTTCTTGTAGGCGTTCTCGTCAAAGGTCGTCCCATCCTCCTCGACCTCGGGGATCGACCCGAAATCGGAGAGGCTGCGGATGTCGACCGGGAACCCGTGCAGCAGGCCCCGGATCTCAGCCGTCTTGCCGGAGTTGCGCGTTGCGATCACCAGAATCGGCCGTTGATCCATATCTCAACATCCCTTCCCAAATGAGTTCACACCCGGTGCAATTGCCGCCTACCATAGAGATTCCAAGCGCAACCTTCAAGGGTTTCCGCCCGGCACCCGCTTTACTTCGGACCACGGCTGTGTATAATGACCGGCAGTTCCGATCTTCGCCCACACCGCTACCGACGGCGCCCGGCATGTTGAGAGAACTCTCGATCCGCAATTTTGCTATCATCGATGACCTGCACATCCGCTTCACCCACGGGCTGACGATTCTCTCCGGTGAAACCGGCGCCGGCAAATCCATCATCGTCAACGCAGTCAACCTCATTCTGGGTAGCCGGGCCGCCGCGGATATGATCCGCACGGGTGCGGATTCGGCGGAGCTGGAGGCAATTTTCGACATCGGGCCGGACTCCCCGACCGGGCGTGCGGCCGGCTCCATGGGCTACGACACCGGGGACGGGCTCCTGGTACGCCGGGTCATCGCGCGCGCGGAGGGCAACCGGGTTTATGTCAACGGCCGTCTGGCGACCCTGCAAGTGCTGGCGGCGGTCACCGAAAACCTGGCGAGCATCTCCGGGCAGCACGCCCACCAAGGGCTTTTGAAAGAGGATCAGCACCTGCTCATCCTCGACCAGTTCGCCGGGTTGATGCCCCGGCGCGGCGCAGTGTGTAGCCTCTACCACGAGATCCTCCCGCAGCTCAAACGGCTGAACGACTTAAAGCAGCGCCAGGCCCAGCAGGCCGAACTGGCGGAGCTGCTCGAGTTCCAGGAGCGCGAGATCGCCTCGGCCGGCATCACGCCGGAAGAGGACATCGAACTCGAGCGGGAACGCTCGCGGCTGAAAAACGCCGGCGTCCTGATGGAGGCGGTGCAGGGCAGCCTTGACCTGCTCTACGGGGCTTCGGGCGCTGCGACCGACCGGCTGGCAGAGGCACGTCGAAGCCTGGAGAAAGCGGCCCGCATCGACCCCGGTCTGGCGGCAGTCGAGGAAAGCTGCGCCGACATCAGCTACCGGATCGAAGACCTTGTTCAGAGCCTGCGCGCGTATCTTCGCTCCGTGGAGTTCAACGAACGGCGCCTGGAGGAGGTGGAGCAGCGGCTGGACACTCTCAACCGCCTCAAGCGCAAACACGGCGGTTCGCTGGAGGCCGTGCTGGCCAAACTGGCCGGCGTGCGCGCCGAGCGCGCGGCCGTCGAGCATCTCGA
>JBGSTS010000142.1:0-19597 GCA_041736435.1 Desulfobacterales bacterium
CGCCGCGCGCAGCTCCGGTGCAATGGCACCGAGGCGCTCCTCATCGCGCCGGAGCGCCTCGTGCTCGCCCGCGGCCGCAAGCTTCGCCAGGTGAAACTTGCGGATCATCGCCGGCAGCACGTGGGAGTTCTCCAAATCGAAGCTGTCCCCGGGGCCGTAGAGATTGGTCGGCATGACCGCGCGGTACTTGGTCCCGTGCTGCCGGTTGTAGGACTCGCAGAGCTTGATGCCGGCGATCTTGGCAACAGCGTAAGGTTCGTTGGTCGGCTCGAGCGGCCCGCTCAGCAGATATTCCTCTTTCATCGGCTGGGGGCAGCTGCGCGGGTAGATGCAGGAGCTTCCCAGGAAGAGCAGCCGCTCGACCCCGACCTTGAAGGCCGCATGGATCACGTTGCATTGGACCATCAGGTTCTCGTAGATGAAATCCGCCCGAAGGGTGTTGTTGGCGTGGATCCCGCCCACCCGGGCCGCAGCGAGAAAAACGGCGTCGATCTTTTCGCTCCGGAAGAAATCGTTGACCGCCCGCTGGTCGAGCAGATCGAGCTCGGCGTGCGGGCGGGTGAGGATTCGCTCGTAGCCTTCCGACTTGAGCCGGCGCACGATGGCCGAGCCGACCATGCCGCGGTGGCCGGCCACAAAGATGCGGGCGTCTTTGGGGAGGTTGGGAGCGTTGCTTGCGTTGGGAGCGTTCATGGCGTACAAAAGTTAGGATCGTTGGGGGTCGTTAAACGGGAAACGTGTAACTGTTAAACGGGGAAACGATAGCCTGTTCCATTGCTTACAGTTACGGTTGACGAATAACGGTTCCCGGTATGTCATTTCCTCATTCCGAATTGCCGTAGATGCGGTAGCCCTTCTGGCGGACCAAGGTGTCTTTTTCAGCTTCCTTCAGATCGGCCGCCACCATTTCGGCAACCAACTCCTCGAAGCTTATCCGGGGCTCCCAGCCCAGCTTGCTCCGCGCCTTCGAAGGATCGCCCAACAGGGTGTCCACCTCCGCCGGCCGGAAGTAGCGCGCGTCGATGGCGACCATCGGTTTTCCCGTGGCCACGTTAACCCCTTTCTCCTCCACCCCCTTGCCTTCCCACCGGATGGAAAGGTCCAGCCTGGAGGCGGCGGTCTCGATCAGCTCCCGCACCGAGTGCTGGCGGCCGGTGGCGATCACGTAGTCCTCGGGCCCGGGCTGCTGGAGCATCATCCACATCATGCGCACGTAGTCGCGCGCATGACCCCAGTCGCGCCGGGCGTCCAAATTGCCGATGAAGAGCATCTCCTGCAGGCCCGTCTTGATGCGGGCGAGCGCACGGGTCACCTTGCGCGTGACGAAGGTCTCCCCGCGGATGGGCGATTCGTGGTTGAAGAGGATGCCGTTGCAGGCGAAAAACCCGTAGGCCTCGCGGTAGTTGACCGTGATCCAGTAGCCGTAGAGCTTGGCCACCCCGTAAGGGGAGCGCGGGTAGAAGGGGGTGGCCTCGGTCTGCGGGGTCTCCCGCACCTTGCCGTAGAGCTCCGAGGTGGAGGCCTGGTAGAAGCGGCTCTTCTCCTTCAGCCCCAGAATGCGGATGGCCTCCAGCAGCCGCAGCGCGCCCAGGGCGTCGGCGTTGGCGGTGTACTCGGGGGTTTCGAAGGAGACCATCACATGGCTCTGGGCGGCCAGGTTGTAGATCTCGTCGGGCTGCACCTCCTGGATGATGCGGATCAGGTTGGTGGCATCGGTCAAATCCCCGTAGTGCAGCCGGAAGCGCACCTCCTGCTCGTGCGGATCGGTGTAGAGGTGGTCGATCCTTTGGGTGTTGAAGGAGGAGGCCCGGCGCTTGATGCCGTGAACCTCGTAGCCCTTGGCGAGCAAAAACTCCGCCAGGTAGGCGCCGTCCTGTCCGGTGATGCCGGTGATGAGGGCCTTTTTCATTGGGAATACTTCAACGCAGAGGTTTTATGGGTTGGATTGATTTAAAAAGCGCCGGATCGAGCCGGCAACGCGCTCTGCCGTCTTGCCGTCCCAAAGCTCCGGGGGGTGCGCTTCTGCTTTTTCGGTCATGGCGCATGCGGCCTGCTCCAACAGGTTTTCCGGCGTACATAAGCGGTTGGTGCCTTCGCTGACCGTGATCGGCCGCTCGGTGTTGGGCCGCAGCGTAAGGCAGGGGATGCCGAGATAGCTCGTCTCCTCCTGGATGCCGCCCGAGTCGGTGATCACAAGGCGGCAGTTGAAGACCAGGTTCATGAAAGGCAGATAGCTGACCGGGCCATCCACGTGCAGGCCGGGCGCCGCCGAAAGATCATCGTACAGCCCGAACGCCTCCAGGTTCTTCCTCGTGCGCGGGTGCACGGGAAAAACCAGCGGCAGATCGGCCGCAATGCGCTTGAGCGCCCCGCAGAGCCGCCCGAGCGTCTCCGGGTTATCGACGTTCGAGGGCCGATGCAGCGTCACCACGCCGTAGGCACCGCGCGTGAGGCCGTAGTTCGCCGCAGCGTTTTCGGCCAGGATGCGCGGCCGCATCATCTCGAGCGAATCGATCATGATGTTGCCCACCCGTTCGATCTTGGCCGGGTCGATCCCCTCCCGCAGCAGGTTCGCATCCCCGTCCGCCGACGGGGTCCAGAGGATGTCGGCGATCGCGTCGGTGACGATGCGGTTGATCTCCTCGGGCATGCTGCGGTCAAAGGAGCGCAGCCCGGCCTCCAGGTGCGCCGTCTTCACCCCCAACTTCACCGCCGTCAGGGTGCAGGCCGCCGTGGAATTGACATCCCCCGCCACCACGACCAGATCCGGCCGCTGCTCCACGAGCAGCCGCTCGTAGGCGATCATCACCCCCCCGGTCTGCTCGGCATGGCTGCCGCTTCCCACGCCGAGGTGGTGGTGCGGCGCGGGCAGCACGAGGTCCCGGAAAAAGGCATCCGACATGTTGAGGTCGTAGTGCTGCCCGGTGTGCACGATGAGCGGCTCGGCCCAGCCGGTGTTCCCGAGCGCATGATAGAGCGGCGCGATCTTCATGAAGTTCGGCCGGGCCGCTGCGATGAGGTGGATGGTTTTCATGATAGCCGTTGAAAACGTCTGATTGGTTCGGTTGGTTTTATCGGTTGAATTGCTTCCGGAGAACCGTTTGGATCGTCAAGGGAAAGTGACGTTTGATTGGTTTGGCTTGAGTTGAGATGGCTCAAGGCGTTGGGCAGCGCATACGAAAAATTCACAGGGAGGCGTCTATCGATTCCGGGTGGTTTTGAGGGTTGGATGGTTTGGAGAGCTTATCGGGCTTTTGTCGACTCGCTCCCGTTCGCCGTGCACCCTGCACCGTTCTCTTGTCTTTTTCCTTTCCGTGCGCCCTGCGCGCCGTGTGCCATGCACCGTTATCTGCATACAGCTCCGCCCCCTGACTTACACCCGGGGGCATCCGAGGAGGCAGATCTGCTTCGAGGCTGGTTTTTGCGAAAGCGATTCAGACTCAGCTAAGGCCCGAACCGGCGGCCCCGCTTGCGCCTTCTTTTGGAACCGCATGGCCCCGCACCGGTGCTGCAAATATTGTGCACATTCTAAGCGTTGCCCGCCACCTGCAGCAGCGCTTCGTCAGCGAGTAAGTTCAGATTTTGTGGCAGCGGCTCCGGGCCTTCGCAGCCTGTACTTCGGCGGTGTGGGCTCAAGATGCGCTCCGATCGCGGCTGGAAGCCGCTCCCACAGGAAAAAGCCTAAAAATGGATAACCTCGTCTGACGGCTGGGGGTCCCGCCATGGCGGGATGGCAGGCCTCTCGAACGTGCTCCAACCGGCTAAGGTTGCTGCGCTTTCGAATCGGCCTCCCGCCTTTCCCGCAACCGTGATCCAAGGTTGTGAAACCATTTCCAACTTCCTTATAGTGGAAGTTGCCTATGTTAGACCATGGGCACGGCCCAAAGAGCTGCCCCACCCCCCCACGGAAAAGCCTGAACCCGTATTGGTAGTATATCAGAAACCTAGTCGAACACAAGTCGACCCGCCCGGGCAAGAGATGGCCGCCGCACCCACCCTCTTTTTAATGCACGGTCGCACAACCAAGTAATCTTATTGTGATATGAAAACCCATAAACTGATACCCAAATTTCACATTCTTTAGAGCAAGAGCAACAAACGCGGCGCTACAGGCGTTTCAACTGTTTGTAATCAATACATTTTAGAATAAGACCACATGAGCGTGAAAACGTGCACATTTCGTGCATAGTGCAATTTAATGCTGCGGATCACGGCGCACAGTTCCTTGATGTCCGCACGCCCCGTTTCGAACGTTGGGGGGGGGAACGGCATCCTGCGGCGATGGCGGCGCAGCGTCGCCGGGCAGGAGATTTCGAAGAACCAAAATAAGAACCGAACCGTTGCAGCCACTGTTGTGGGATGGAGGGGGCCTGGAAAAAAGCAACGAGGAGATCAACCGCAACCCATTATGGACAAACACCAAAAAAAAGGAGGCACACAATGAGATCACGCAACGTTATTGCCCTGCTGATCGCCATGGCGATGTTAGCTGCATCCGCGCCGATGGCGCAGGCATACACCTTGACGACCGGAGCTAATTTAGGTCCCTATCTTTCCGGTACGGGTGGAGGAGAATTTACGGTCAATCTGACAGGCTTTGACCCCCTTCCGTTCTATGACGATAAGACAAAAAACCAGAATGGCACAACAGGCTTGTCAAATACCTTCCAGACCTTTTGTCTGGAAACGAATGAATACATCTATAAGAATAGCGTTTATGATGCCGTGTTTAACAACGCAGCCGATAACGGGGGCGTTGCGGGAGGGCGTCCAGACCCCATTTCAAAAGGTACCGCATGGCTCTATTTGCAATTTGCAAAAGGCATATGGGGAGGCTACAATTATTCCGTGGATAGGACAACCTCTGCAGCAGCATTGCAGAATACAATTTGGTTTCTTGAGGGAGAGGCGAGCGATCCCGGTGAAACCAATTATTTTAGACAAGCTGTAAAATCACAATTTACTACCCTAGATAATGCTATGCTTGATGATGATGTCGGAATCGTCAAAGTCCTCAATCTGACTAGCGATCAACTAATTGGGAATACACACCTTAGGCAGGACGTCCTCGTCGTCACCCCCATTCCCGCTGCGGTCTGGCTGCTCGGTGCGGGCGTGATCGGGCTGGTCGGGGTGAGGAGAAGAATGAGGAGCTGATCTTTCCCCTCTGCAAGCCGTCGAGCAAAAAGGCCCCCGGAAACGAGGGCCTTTTTGTTTCAGCAAGGGATGGAACTTGCGAATCATGGTCGGCAGCACGTTCGAGTTCCCCAGATCGAAGCTGACCGCCAACCATCCTCTCGGATGCTATACCCGGGTTGAATCCAATCCTCGTTTGCCAATTAAACCTATCAGTGGTACAAGCAAATCGTCCGCCGTCCAGGCGAGCAGCCCCCCCCCAAGGGGCTGCACAAGGCCTCAGCGCATCCATCCTGGAGGAGCATCCGTGGACGAGAGAAAACCTGCAATAGTTGTATCGTCGCTTGACTTCGAGCGGCTTTAGGCCCTGTTGGCCTCCCTGCCGCCCAACAGCTTCCCGGAGGCGGACCTGCTGGAGGCGGAGTTGGACCGGGCCGCGATCATAGAACCGGAGGCGATGCCGGCCGACGTCGTCACCATGAATTCCAATGTGCGCTTCGCCGTGGAGCCCTCCGGGAAGCAGTACGAGCTGACCCTGGTCTATCCCAAGGCCATCGATGGCGCCCCCGGCAAGATCTCCATCCTGGCCCCCGTCGGCAGCGCCCTGCTGGGCCTCTCCGTCGGCCAGGAGATCGAATGGCCCGCCCCGGGGGGCGCCACCATCCGCGTGCGGATCATCGACATCCTCTACCAGCCGGAGCGAGCCGGGGATTTTCACCTCTAGCGACGGGGAGTCGGCTACACCGACGTCTTCCCGGTCGAGCGCAGCGAGCGCGATTGGCGCCTGGCCGCGATCTGGACCGGGACCAACGAGATCATGTCCGCCATCATCGCCGGGGAGTGGCACCGCGAACACCGCAATTAGCTTTTAGGCCTTTGGGGACGCGAGGCCTTTGGCCTGGGTCAACGTTAATTGCCCCGTTGCAGCCTTGACTGCCGTTTCAATCATCTGCGTCAATCGATGCCGCGTCTCGATTATCGGCTCAAGGCCTTTTCCGGGTTCGGGCGCTGTGAACGGCAGCACGGGCCGGGGACCGGAGTAAAGTCGTCCCGGGGCTTGGCCCCTCAACTGCCGCCTTGCGCCTTTTCCAATTGCGCGAGCGACGCCGTGATGCCCTTGAGGGAGAACTTCTCGACCCGGGGCTTGTTTGAAGCGCCGTCGTGGAAGGTGACCGTCATGGTGTTGCCCGCTTTCATCTCGCGCAGCAGGCTTGAACCTGCCGGGAAAAAGAAGGTGAGGGTGTTCGTGTTGTTGACCGAGGGCTCGACCTCCAGGGTGTGGGCCGCTTTGCCGTCGACCTGAATCCGCAGGGGCGGGCAGCCCTTGCCGGGGCATTCTTCCAGGGCCCGGGCGCCCTTCGGTGCCTTGAACACCAGGTAGTAGTCTTTTTTCGCGAGCTTGGGGGGGCGGCTGACGGCGACCCGTGCCGTGTTGGCGTTGATGACCTGCACCATCTGCAGGCCGTCCTGGGCGTGCTGGTGCTGCCAGTCGGCCGCCGCACAAAGGGCGGGCGCCAGAAACAAAACCGCCACTGCAATCCAAAGCGTTTTTCTCATCGTTCGATCCCTCGCTGTCTCTATCTGCTGCTTCGTCAAATTACCCGATCACCTACTCAAGCCCGGTTCCGCCTCGACCCGGTCCACGGTTCATTTCCCCCCGCCGCCGGAGTTGTGCACCAGGTAGCTCGTCCCGTCCGCGGTCACGAAGAAGTTGTGGTGCTCTTCCACCTGCAGGTTGAACACGTCCCCGTCGACCCCGATCACCTCCTTGGCTTCCAGCACCGTCCAGCCGTCCTGCGTTTTGAGTTGTTGGCCCGGCTTCAGGTCCTTGACCCGCACCCACCCCTCGTTCGTAAAGAACCGGTGCATGGCGGTGACGCGAATGCTCTGGTTCAGAAGGAAATAGTGGTTCTGGCAGAACTGGTACTTCTTGATCACCGGCCGGGCATCCAAGGCGCCGCTCTCTTCGTTGAACACCAGGACCCGTTCACCCTCCTCCAGGTTACGAATAGGCTTGAGCGCGCCGCCGGGCAGAAGAACCTCAGTGTCTGCCGAGAAGCACCCTACACCTGACTCTACCGCGGGGGAGGCGTTCTGGCTCTTGGCGGTTTGCTCCAGCTTGGCCCTTTCGGCTTTCAGGTTCGTCTCCTGCTGGATGAGACGGTTCGTTTCACTGTCGATCCGGGTGATCTCCTCCCGGGCGGCGGTGCAGTTGTTGTTGTGCATCACGTAGATCATGCCGGGATCGACGGTGAGGGTCTCGTTGAACATCTCCCCGCTCGGGACCTTCGGCCCGAAGCCGGTGATCTTGGCCATTTCTATCAGTGACTCGTTCCTCTGGTTTTCCGCCAGGTTCCGGTCGCTCTTCAATTTGGCCTGCTGCTGCCGGATGTCCGCCAACTGGGAATTGATTTGGTTGATGCGCGCGGATTGAGGAACGCTGGCGGGGGGTGAGTCCGCCACAGAGTTGCTCGTGATCTTGCAGCCCGCAAGCACCAGGCAGGCCAGGAAGACGACCGCCGTCTTCAACATTCGGTTCATTTCGAAGCTCCTTTCGAGGGGAAATCTTTTATGGATCTGTGGGTATCCGCATCTCGTCGTACGATTGTCCGAGGAGGGGGGGGGGCGCATCCGACTTCGTCCGCGGACTGAAGCGGCGAGGCACGGAGTGAAACGCTCAGGCGGGAATATGCAAGACATATGCCCTTGTGGCTGTTGAGACAAACCTCAGCGCGGCGGCGGCTTCAGCCCAGGGCGCAGGGAGCGGCCCCGGGTCTCAGCGGGGGCTGAATGTCATTTTTTTGACAATACCGAAATCAAGCGTCGCAGCTCGATTGATTGTTTTCCGGCGGTGAACAATAGGCGCTTAAAAGACGTATTCGAGGGCTTCAGCTTTACCGGGACTCTTTTAACGGAGCAGGATGGCAATTCTTTAAGCTCCCCGCGGGCCAAGACCTTTTTCAGCACCTCCTATGGGTTCTTCTGAGTATGCAGATGGGCGACTTGATAAGGATGAGTAAGTAAATACAGGCGAGATTTCGGGAGTGGATGAGATCGGTAAAGCCCGCGACAATCCGCAACCCAGCCGCAACCAGAAAAATCAAGGGGCTGCGACGTAAGCCGCAACCCCTTAATTTACTGGTGCCGAGGGACGAAATCGAACTGCCGACACATGAATTTTCAGACCTTTTTAAGCTGAAAATAAAATCCAGTATTTACAACAATTTGATTCCATTGGTATTTTCGGCAGATTTTTTGGTTTTGTTTGGCGTTTTTATCGATGAAAACTTCGCTACCTGGCCGAACCAATGGGCGTTTCTTGCCCAGGCATTGCGAATGGATGAAGCGCAATTGAACGGCGCTATAGCAAAACTGATCCAGGGACAGGATCTGGGGGATTCAAAAAAAGAATGCTGCAGATGATGGTGCATTTTCAAACCATCCTGGAAAACAAGTGCCTGTGACCATTATGACTCGCCCCGCAGAGGATTTTTCGGTTGGAAAGAAGGAAGTTCTTCAAGATGTTTTCGCCATGGTTGAGGCGGCGGGTATCCATCAGGATTCCTTTTCCGAAAGATCATGAAGAATCCGATCGACGCCTTGCGCCATGTCCGCTATTTTGGTCTCACAGACATCGTAGATTGCTTCGGCGTTCAGGTCAAAATAATGGTGGCTCAGGATATCCCTCATTGCCTTGGCCTTTTTCCAGTCGATGGCCGGATATTGCTGTAGGAGGCGGCCGTCGGTGATTGTGTCGACTTTTTTAAGGCTCTCTCCGATAGCGATCAACTGCATGCAGATGGCGTCCAATTGAAACGCTCCATCACAACCAGACACGCTTGGTGGATCTGGCGGAGAATCTCGATCACCAAGTCCCGGTCATACATAAACGGCCTCGGTGTCGATGCGACGTTTAAGGTATGGGTTCATTGCTGTGCGGTAGCTGACCACATCCACCGCGGCCTGCAGCATCTCTTCCAATTCCTGCTTGATGCCGATGAGAAAAAACAGGTCCTGCCGCTCCAAATCCACCACCACGTCCACATCGCTGCCCGGACCATGGCCGCCCTTCGCCACCGAGCCGAATATTCCAAGTCGTCTCAGTCCATAGGATTGCTGAAATCTTGGTTTCGCCGACCGAAGAACGAATAGGACTGAATCCCTATTGATGTTTTCGCGGTTCATGGGCACTTACCTAGTTTGCATCGTCTTTGCTCTGAGTCAACTGAAACAGAATATACCACGGCTCAGGAATCGTGACAAACACGTTTGCCGACGGTGTTAAAGATCAGCTTTGACTTTTGACTTACTTTTGGGGACGTTCTCAACATTTAAAGATTATGATTCAGGTTGCGATGGTTGAGCAGCGCCGTTTCGTTAGTTTGTGCCCATCCAGAAATGGTGGATTTCGGTTCAGGCCAAGACCGCAGCGATTCCGCAACCGGAGGCGTAGTGGGGTCTACGCCGAGGATTGCGAAGAGCGAGAACGCCGGCCTGGGACGAAAGATGCCGTTTATGGATAGGCACTAGTTCTGATAAAGTTCGATTGTGGTAGTTTCCTATAACGATGCCGCATCTGATCCTCAGGAGCCGCTCAGGGTTCACTCTGATTGAGCTCATCGCCGTTCTCGCCATCATCGGGTTGCTCGCATCGCCATCGACTTCACGCTTTATCGACCTCGACCAACAAAGCGCTCGTCAGCTGCTCCTGTCCGCGGTCTTGGAGTTAAACGGCCGGACCGGTTGGGTCGACGATGCCGGTGTGTTCGCCGGGGCGGACACCGGGCTGGGACCTGGTTTAAGGTGGACACCAAAAGCTACGATAAGCGACGGGAACCTTCACCATGCCTTGAAGTATTCCCTATGACGCGTGGCGCCGGTTACTGTTTCTGATCTCCTTCAGAAAAAAAATTGCGGGGTTATTGTGGGGCTGGCCGAGACATCGAATAAAAAGGGGCTGCGACGTAAGCCGCAACCCCTTGTTTTACTGGTGCCGAGGGACAGAATCGAACTGCCGACACGGGGATTTTCAGTCCCCTGCTCTACCGACTGAGCTACCTCGGCACACACCCGGGAAACTGGTTTTAAGCCTGCTGTATTTAGGCGAGGGCTGAATTTTTGTCAAGATTTTTTTGCCCGTACCCGAGGTCGCCGAACAGGTACTGGACGATCGCGCAGGCGGCGACCGCCGCGGTTTCAGCGCGCATGACCCGCGGGCCCAGTCCCGCGATCCGGAACCCCGCCGCCGCCGCGACCCGCGACTCCTCCGGCGTAAAGCCCCCTTCGGGCCCGATCACGACCAGGACCGAGGCCGGAGCGCCGGTGCCGACCGAGACGTTTGCGGCCGTCAACCGCGTCTCATTCTCTTCTTCCCAGAACAGAACCGACAGGTCGTGGGCGGCCGAGAGCGCCACCACACGGTCAAAGTCCACCACGTCGTCGATCTGCATCAGGTTGCCGCGCCGGCATTGTTTGAGCGCCTCCACGGCGATCTTGCGCCAGCGCTTCTGCCGGGCCTGCGCCCGGGCGGCTTCGGGCCGTGCGACCGAGCGGCTGCCGACAAAGGGAACCCAGCGGGCAACCCCCATTTCGGAGAGTTGATGCACCAGCCGATCCATCTTCTTCTCTTTCAGGAAGCCCTGGGCCACGCTGATGCGGATAAGGGAGCGCCCCGCCGCCGGCCGAGAGCCGGTGACGGCGACCTCGACCCGGCCGGGCGCAACAGCGTCGATCACCCCGGCGTATTCGAACCCGGCGCCGTCGAGCAGCCCGATCTCATCGCCCGGCCGGAGCCGCAGCACGTTCTTGATGTGCCGCGCTTCGTCGCCCTCGAGGCAGGCCCGGGCGCCGGTCAGCCGGGAAGGATCCACGAAAAAAAATCGCATACGCGCGCCCCCATTCCACCCGACATCGGTTCAGCCGAAACACGGTTGTATCCTTATACGCAAATGCCCAGCGGCACAAGTCCACGGGCCGGTTTCAGCAACCCGGTCGGCACGCCTTGACCGGACACGGCCGGCTGTGGTATTTTTTGAGACTATTCAAAATTTTAACCAAGCCGCAGGGTCCTGGAGGGCAAATCATGGACGATCCCAAAAAGAGCTCCTATAAACGGCCCCCGATTCCGCCCGAGGACGAGGAGCAAATCATCGACCTGATCGATGAGGTCCCTGAGAGCGAAGAGGTGCTCGGCCTGTCGGATCTGGAAAACAACCTGCTCGAGTTTGAGCGCCGTTTTGGGGCCGGCTCGGCCTCTAGGCCCGCCGGGGATCGCACGCCTGAGGCAACGCTGCCGGATCCGGACGAACTGGAGGATCTGGATTTCGAGGAAGAAGACGAGACCCCTGAGCCTGCGACGGCCTCGACGCCCTCGACCTCGGAAGATGAATCCCTGGCCAATCTTGAGCAGCACCTGGACTGGCTCTTCGCCGAGGACCCGCCCCCGCCGGCCGCAAAGGCACCGAGTCGAAAAGCCACGAAGCGCGACGAGGTCATTGAAATCACGGAGTTCGAAGAGCAGTTCCTGGACGCCGAGGAGATCCCTCTGGAACCGGTGGCGACGCACGCGCCTGAACCCGAGGAGGGGGAGACGCTGGAGCTGTTGGATATCGAGGAGGACGAACCGGACGACGAACTGATCTGGTTCGACACCCCCGCGACGCAGGCGAGCGCCAGGACGCCGGCACCGGGATCGAAAGACGCCACGCCCGCTTTGCCGACACCCGCAGTCGAGCTGATTCCTGCCGACGCCCCATCGCCGCCGGAGGCAATCGACATCGCTGTTTCCGCCGCAGCGGCGGCCGCTGCACCTGCACCCGAACACGCCGCACCTGCAGCGCCGCCGGCAGATACCCTGCAGCCGACCATAGGCCTCGATTCCATCCCCATGGATCGGATCGAGGCCGCCGTGGCAACTATCATCGAGCGCTCCTACTCCGGCCGCATCGAGGCGATCATTCTGCAGGCCATCGAAAAGGCCGTCACCCGCGAGATCGAGCGGCTCAGAAACGAGCTGCTCGAGAACGAACCTGGGGGCAGGCTGTTTTGAAGAGACCGCACCCCGCTGGGGCAAAGCGCCCCGGCCCTTTCCGCTGCTGCCGGCCGAGAACCCTACTTTAAAAAAATGAAGGACGACCACCGCATGAGTCCCGACACGCTTGAAAAAGCCTATGAACCGCACGAGGTCGAGCGCCGCTGGTACGACTTCTGGGAGGCGAACGGCCTGTTTGCCGCCCGCGAGCATGACGCCGGCCGCGGCTATTCCATCGTCATCCCCCCACCCAACGTCACGGGCGTGCTGCACATGGGGCATGCCCTCAACAACACCCTCCAGGACATCCTCTGCCGCTACCGCCGGCTGCGGGGCGACAACGTGCTGTGGATGCCCGGCACCGACCACGCCGGGATCGCCACCCAGAACGTGGTCGAGCGCAAGCTTGCGCAGCAGGGCACGGACCGCCACGCGCTGGGCCGCGAACGCTTCGTTGCGGAAGTCTGGGCCTGGCGCGAGAAATTCGGCGGGGCCATCATCCACCAGTTGAAGCGGCTGGGCGCCTCGTGCGACTGGGCGCGCGAGCGCTTCACGATGGACGAGGGGCTCTCCCGCGCGGTGCGCAGGGTGTTCGTTGATCTCTACGACCAGGGCTTGATCTACCGCGGGCTTTACATCATCAACTGGTGCCCGCGCTGCCGCACGGCACTAGCCGATCTGGAGGTCGAACACGAGGAGGTCGACGGCAACCTCTACCACATCCGCTACCCCTTCCCGCAGGGCGGCGGCGGAATCACGGTGGCCACCACCCGCCCGGAAACGATGCTGGGCGACACGGCCGTGGCCGTAAACCCGGAGGACGAGCGCTACCGCGGGCTGGGCGCCGAATCCGTGATCCTGCCGCTCATGCACCGCGAGATCCCGATCATCCGCGACGGCTACGTGGACATGAGCTTCGGCACCGGGGGGCTCAAGGTCACCCCGGCGCACGACCCCAACGATTTCGAGATTGCGCGGCGCCACGACCTGCCAAGCGTCAAGGTCATCGGCGACGACGGACGCATGAGCGAGGCGGCCGGCCGCTTCGCCGGCCTCGACCGCTTCGAGTGCCGCAACCACGTGGTCCGGGAGCTCTCGGATGCGGGGCTGCTGGAAAAAACGGTGCCCTACCGCCACAAGGTGGGCCACTGCTACCGCTGCAAGGCGGCCGTCGAGCCCAATCTTTCGCGCCAGTGGTTCGTGCGCACCCAGCCGCTGGCGGAAAAGGCCATCGCCGCCGTGAAAGAGGGCAAGACCCGTATCATTCCGGAAAGTTGGGCGGCCACCTACTTTGACTGGCTCGAGAACATCCGCGACTGGTGCATCTCGCGCCAGATCTGGTGGGGCCACCAGATCCCGGCCTGGACCTGCGCGGGGTGCGGGGAAGTGGCCGTGGCCATGGAGGCGCCGGCGGTCTGCCCGAAATGCGGGGACAGCCGGCTGGTGCAGGAGGAGGATGTTCTGGACACCTGGTTCAGCTCGGCCCTCTGGCCCTTTTCCACCATGGGCTGGCCCGAGGAGACCGCCCTGCTTAAAAAATTCTACCCTACCGCGGTGCTCGTGACCGGCTTCGACATTCTTTTTTTCTGGGTGGCGCGCATGATGATGATGGGGCTGCACTTCATGCAGGCCGTGCCCTTCCGGGACGTCTACGTGCACGCCCTGGTGCGCGACGAGGACGGCCAGAAGATGAGCAAGTCCAAGGGCAACGTCATCGACCCCCTGGAGATCATCGACCGCCACGGCACCGATGCGTTCCGCTTCACCCTGGCGGCCTTCGCCGCCCAGGGCCGCGACGTCAAGATGTCCGAAAAGCGCGTGGAAGGCTACCGGCACTTCATCAACAAGCTCTGGAACGCGGCGCGCTTCGCCCTGATGCACGTGGACCGGCGCCGCGAGCTGCCGGATCTCAAAGAGCTCGGCCTGGCCGACCGCTGGATCCTGGCGCGGCTGTGCCGGGCGACTGCGGAAACGGCCCGGGCGCTCGATGCCTACCGCTTCAACGACGCCGCGGCCGCACTCTACGCCTTTGTCTGGCACGAGGTCTGCGACTGGTACCTGGAGGCGGCCAAACCCGCCCTGCACGGCAAGCTGGACGATGCGGCCCGGCAGCGGTCTCTGGCGGTTTTGTGGCGGGTGCTGCACGACACCCTCATCCTGCTGCACCCCTTCATCCCCTTTGTGACCGAGGAGATCTGGCACAAGCTGCCCGGCGCCGAGGGGTCCATCATGCGCGCGGCCTTCCCGGCGGACGGCGCCGCCGCGCCGCAGGACCCGACGGCCGAAGCCGAGATGGGGGTTCTGATCGAGGTCATCTCCGGCATTCGCAACATCCGGGGGGAAATGGGCATCCCCCCGGGCATGGCGCTGGAGGCACTGGTTCACCCCGTGACCCCCGCCGCCCGCACCCTGATCGAAACCCAGCGGGACCTGGTCTTGAATCTCGCACGGCTGCGCGACATCCGCATCACCGACAGCACCGACCGGCCGAAGGCTTCGGCCACCTCCGTCACGCCGGGGGCCACGATCTTCGTACCCCTGGAGGGCATCATCGATTTTGCACGCGAGCGGGAGCGGCTGGGCAAAGAGCTTGCCAAGATCGACAAGGAGCTTGCCTCGGTGGCGAAGAAGCTCCAGAATCATGACTTCCTGGCCAAGGCCGCGCCCGAGATCGTGGTGAAGGTCAGGGATCAGCAGCAGGAGCTGCTGGACAAACAGCGAAAGATCCGCGTCAACCTGGACAAGATCAGGGAGTATGATTCCACTTCGTGACGACATCCCGGCACGTTCCACCCCGGTCGTCAATCACCTGCTCATCGCCGTGAATGTGGCGGTGTTTCTGCTCCAGGCGGCCCAGGGCCCCCACGCGGAGCGGTTCGTCTATGTCTACGGGCTTGTTCCAGCCCGCTACTTCGTGCCCCAGATCGCGGAGTACTTTTCGATCGGCCAGCAGCTTTTCGCCCTGCTCTCCTTCATGTTCCTGCACGGTGGACTCTGGCACCTGATCGGAAACATGTGGTCGCTCTACATCTTCGGGGACAACGTGGAGGACCGCCTTGGGCCCGTGCGCTATGCCGCCTTTTACCTGTTGAGCGGATTGCTCTCCGGCCTGGCGCACATGCTGATCTACCGCTTCTCCAACATCCCCACCATCGGGGCGAGCGGGGCGATCGCCGGGGTGATGGGGGCCTACTTTTTGCTCTACCCCCGCTCGCGGGTGCTGACCCTGGTGCCGATCCTGTTCATCCCGCTCTTTTTCCACATCCCCGCCGCGTTCTACTTAGGGCTCTGGTTTTTCCTGCAGTTCTGGCAGGCCGCCGGCAGCGGCGGGGCCGGCGGAATCGCCTGGTGGGCGCACATCGGCGGTTTCATCGCGGGCATGGGGTTGATCCACGCGTTCCAGCGGCTGCCGGCGGCGGGCATTTCCGACCCGCTGCGCCGAACCACGGAGCGGCTGCAGTTCATCAACCCCCCCGTTGGAACGGAGGACGCGCACGTCCGCGGAACGGTCGCCGTATCGCCCCGCGAGGCGCGCCAGGGCGCGCGCAAACTGGTCGGCATCCGGCAGGGGTTTTACGAGAAAATCCTGCGGGTGCAGGTCCCTGCCGGTGTCCAAGACGGGGTGGTGCTGCGGCTCAAGGGGCTCGGCCGGCGCACGGCGGACGGGGTGGCCGGGGACCTTCTGCTCACGGTGGTGGTGGCGGAGCAGCCGACGCATTAAGGCGATGGACGGAAATAGGCTCTTATCGGGCGGAGCCGGCTGAATGCGGGGAAACGGCTCAAGATATGGAAGAGGCGCCCCGCCGCGATCGGATCGTGCCTGTAAGCCACTCCCAGCCTATTTGAATGGGGAAAACAGAGCGAACAGATGATCAGCGGGCGGGGTGGCTGGAGGACGCCGGGTCGGCGTGGAGCACCGAGACCCGGTTGCGGCCGCTTTGCTTGGAGAGGTACATGGCGGCATCGGCCCGGTTGATAAACGCGCTCATCTCCTCGTTGGGCTGGTGTTCAGTGACGCCGATGCTGATGGTTTTCGAAACGGAGCGGCTGGGTTCCGGCGAGAAGATCTCCGTCTCGAGCGCTGTGCGGATGCGCTGGGCCACGGTGCGGGCCTCCTCGGCCCCGGTTTCCGGCAGGATCACCGTGAACTCCTCGCCCCCGTACCGGTAGGCGGAGTCGTTGGCCCGCAGGCAGGACTTCAAGACCTGACTGAAGCGCGCGAGCACCCTGTCGCCCTCCAGGTGGCCGAAGGTGTCGTTGAAGTCTTTGAAATGGTCGATGTCGATCATCAGCATCGCCAGGGGGTGGCGGTACCGGCTGGAGCGGTCCACCTCCGACTCGAGCTGGGTGTAGAAGTGGCGGGAGTTGAAGAGGCCGGTCAAGCCGTCGGTGATGGCAAGGGTCTGCAGCTTCTCCATCATCCGGTTGCGCTCCTCGGTCAGCTCGCGCTCCCGAAGCACGCGCTTGACCCGCAGCAGCAGCTCTTCCAGCCGGACCGGCTTCACCACAAAATCGCTGGCGCCGATGCTGATGGCGCCTTCATACGAAAAATTGTCGCTGTACCCGGTCATCACGATGACATCCGCATGGTGCCGCTTTTTGACCTGCCGCGTCAGGTCCAACCCCCCCAGGCCGGGCAGAACGATGTCGGTGATGACGATGTCGACCTGCGTGTGCTCCAAGTGCTCCAGGGCGTCCTCCGCGCTGGCGGCCGATTCGGAGGCAAACCCGGCCACGCCCATGTAATCGCACATGGATTCGCGAATCTCGGGCTTGTCGTCGACAATGAGGATCCGGTTGCCCAAATCGTCAGCTTTCCACCATCGCGGCGACCGGCTGGACTGCGACAGACCCCCCGCAGCTTGACACTTGTCCGCAATGACTGCTATGAAGTTTGATTCTATAATCCGATATCTTAACTATATCCGGAACGCGGCACAGAGTCAACTTCCGGGAGCCGGGGCCGCCACCCCGCCGCAATGACCGGATCATGCACAACATTCGAAATTTCAGCATCATTGCCCACATCGACCACGGAAAGTCCACCCTCTCCGACCGCCTCATCCAGGCCACCCACATCGTATCGGACCGCGACTTCCAGGACCAGATTTTGGACAGCATGGACATCGAGCGCGAGCGGGGCATCACCATCAAGAGCCAGACGGTGTGCCTGCCCTACAAGGCCCGGGACGGCAAGCCCTATGTCCTGAACCTGATCGACACCCCGGGGCATGTGGATTTCACCTACGAGGTGTCGCGGGCCCTGGCCGCCTGCGAAGGGGCGCTGCTGCTGATCGACGCCAGCCAGGGAGTCGAGGCCCAGACCCTGGCCAATCTCTACCTGGCCATGGAGCACAATCTCGAAATCATTCCCGTCATCAACAAGATCGACCTGCCCTCGGCCGACATCGAACGGGTGAAGCAGCAGATCAGCGCCGATCTGGGCCTGGACCCGGCGGGGGCGCTGCTGGTTTCGGCCAAGGAGGGCATCGGCATCGATCGGCTGTTCGAGGCCGTCGTCGAACGCCTCCCGCCGCCGTCCGGCGACCCGGAGGCCCCGCTGAAGGCCCTGATCTTCGACTCGCACTACGACGCCTATCGCGGCACGGTGGTTTATTTCCGCATCGTGGACGGCCGCCTGCGCGCCGGCGACACGATCCGCTTCATGTCCAACAGCGCCGTGCACAAGGTCGAGGAGGTCGGGATCTTCCAGCTGCGCCAGATCCCGGCGCCGGAACTCGCCGCCGGCCAGGTCGGCTACCTGACCGCCGGCATCAAGACCGTCAGCGACACCCGCAGCGGCGACACCATCACCCTCAATACCCGCCCCTGCGCGGAGCCGCTGCCCGGCTTCAAGGAGGCCAAGCCGGTGGTGTTCTCCTCCATCTACCCGGTGGCCGCCGACGACTACGAGGAGCTCGTCATCGGCCTTGAAAAACTCAAGCTGAACGATGCCGCCATCGTCTACGAAAAGGACACCTCCGTGGCGCTGGGGTTCGGTTTCCGCTGCGGGTTCCTGGGGCTGCTGCATTTGGAGGTGGTGCAGGAGCGGCTGGAGCGCGAGTACGGGCTGTCGCTGATCCTGACGGCGCCCTCGGTCCGCTACCGGATCCGGATGCGCGACGGGGCCGACATCACCATCGACAACCCCGCGCTCTACCCCGACCCGACGCGCATCGAGACCACGCTGGAGCCCTTCATCCGGGCCACCATCATCGTGCCGGACCGCTACATGGGCGCGGTGATGAAACTCTGCCTGGAGCGTCGCGGCACCAACACCAACTACCAGTATCTCACCAGCGACCGGCTGGAGATGATCTTCGAGCTGCCCCTGGCGGAGGTCGTCTACGACTTCTACGACCGGCTCAAGTCCATCACCCAGGGCTACGGCTCCTTCGACTACGACCTGCTCGACTACCGCGAGACCGACCTGGTCAAGCTGGACATCCTGATCAACGGGGAGCGCGTGGACGCGCTCTCCCAGCTGGTGCACCGCGACGGCGCGGTCTCCCGGGCCCGGGTCGCCTGCGAGAAGATCAAGGAGGAGATCCCGCGGCAGATGTTCAAAATCGCCGTCCAGGGGGCCATCGGCGGCACCATCATCGCGCGCGAGACGGTCTCGCCCCTGCGCAAGGACGTGCTCGCCAAGTGCTACGGCGGCGACGTCACGCGCAAGCGCAAGCTGCTCGAAAAACAGAAGAAGGGCAAGAAGCGGATGAAGATGGTGGGCAAGGTCATGATCCCGCAGTCGGCTTTTCTTGCCGTGCTGAAGACGGACACAAATTAGAACTGGTTTCCTAACCCCGTCTAACGGCTGGGGGCGGCGTTGCAGGCCTCTCGAACGTGCTCACAACCCGTTGAGGTTGCTGCGCTTTCGAATCGGCCTGCGCCTTGCCCGCAACCGTGAACCGAGGTTGTGAAACCAATTCTATGCATTTTTCATCCGCCGTCGTCCCGGGATTTCTTCCCCTGCTCGCGGCAGTACCGCCCGTACCAGTCGATCTGGCGGCAGATTCCGCGGAGGATCTGGACCTCCTTGGCCCGCAGCTGCAGGCGGGTGCCGAAGTGGCGCAGGTTGTTCATGAAGCGGTCGGGGTTCGAGGCGTCGATGAAGCAGATGCGCGTCAGCACATCCTTGAGGTGGGCGTACATTGCGTCGAGCTCGAAACGGTTGGCCAGCCGCGGCGCAAACTCCCCGGGCAGCGCGGTGCTGAAGCGAAACAGCTCATAGCAGATGACCATCACCGCCTGCGCCAGGTTGAGCGAAGAGAAATCCGCCGTGGGGATGGTGACCACGGAGTGGCAGAAACGCAGGTCCTCGTTGGTCAGCCCGCGGTCCTCCGGCCCGAAGAGGACGGCCACGGGGTTCTCCTCCGCGATCGGCAGCAGGGTCTCGGCCAGCCGGGCCGGGGTGCGCACCGTCTGGCGCTC
>JBGSTS010000165.1:0-12106 GCA_041736435.1 Desulfobacterales bacterium
CGTGCCCGGCTCGGCCGCGAGGGAACTCACCCCGATTCCGGCGAAGTAGGCGGCCGCCGCCAGCATGAAGATCGCCATCACCTGTTTCGGCAGGTTGCTGGCCGGCCCCGAGCGCGGCATGCGGCGAACCAGCCGCGGAAAGGCCGCCAGGACCAGATAGGGCAGCCCCATGCCGGCGCCGACGGCGGCAAATGTCAGTACCGTGATCCCAGGGGCCTGGGTGACGGCCCAGGCAGCCGCTGCGCCCATAAAGGGCGCTGTGCATGGCGTGGAGAGGATCGCGGTCAGGATTCCGACGCCGAAGGCCCCGGCCAAAGTGTTCTGGGCAGGGTGGAACGCGTAAATAAAAGCCGGTAGCGGCAGCGACTGGCCGCCGAGCAGGGCGAGTGCCATGAAGGCAATGACCGCACCGACACCGATGGTAAACAGCGGGTAGGTGAACAGTTGGTGGGTGGCCGTAAAACCGCTGACCGCCGAGGCGAGCAGCCCCAGTGCAATCCAGAAGGATGTGATTCCGAAGAAAGTGAAAGCCCCGAGCGCCGACAGGCGGCCGGGGTGCGAGGCGGCCTGGGACATGCTGAAGATTTTGATCGGGATCATGGGCAGGACGCACGGGGTGAGGTTGAGCAGCATCCCCCCGAGGGCGGCGGCTGTCAGCAGGAGAAAAAGGCCCGCGGTGGATGCCGAGTCCAGCGTGAAGCTCCAGCCGAAAAGATCGAAGCGGACCCGGTCGGTTCGATGCCCGTCCGTCACCAGCCGCAGCGCTTCCGCGAATAACTCCGAATGGGTGGCGGCAGTGGTTTCGCCAACCGGGACAACTGCCAGAATCGCTTCAACGGCGGTTTTTTGCGGGAGCTCGCACCAGGTCGGTGCACATGCCTGGTACCCGACCTCAAGCCTTAGCTCGGCGGTGCCCGGCGCAGCGCCCGGGGTGAGCCGTACCGGCAGAAGGATCACCGTCCGACCCTCGAAGGTCATGATGCTGCCTGCGACGAAGTCTGCCTGCAGCAGGGCGGCCCTCGGGTAACGCGGGGATTCGGCGACGATACCTTCGGATGCGCCCAGTAGGCTGACCCGGGTGGGATGCGGCTTGAAGCCACGGGCGTCGCGCACCTGGGCCGCGTCGGCGATCACGTGGAACCCGTCGTGGATCTCGAGCACGACAGCCAGCATCAGGGTGTCCCCTGGGCGGGCCCGGTCGGCCGACCACGCCGTTCGGATCGACACGGTCTGAACGTTGTCCGCAGGCCCCGGGGAGAGCAGCCCCGGCGGCGGTCCGGTTACGGCAGCCGCTGCGAGCAGCAGACCCCCGATGAACAACGTTCCCGCCCGCAGCCGGCATGCCGGCCGGCGATCCGGTCGGAGAACGCCCCGCTGTCGCCGGGATGAGACGCCCGAATCGGCAATCACCGTTTTGACCTTCTTTAGGTTTGACTTTTTCAAGACAGGATAATAAACTGCAACGTTTAAGTAAAGCGGCATGTCGGCGCCCACGGGCGGCCTGGATCCCGTCAACCAAGGAGAACCTCAGATGAGCGTGAGCATCACCAACGACAAATTCTTTTTCACCTCCGAATCCGTCACCGAGGGCCATCCGGACAAGGTGGCCGACCAGATTTCCGATTCCATCCTGGATGCCATCATGGCTAAGGACACGAGTTGCCGCGTGGCCTGCGAGACGCTCGTCACCACGGGCATGGCGATCATCGCCGGGGAGATCACCACCAGCACCTACGTCGAGATACCACAGATCGTCCGGGACACCATCAAGGATATCGGCTACAGCTCCTCGCGTATGGGCTTCGACTGGCAGACGTGCGCCGTGCTGACCAGCATCGACCACCAGTCCCTGGACATCGCCATGGGGGTGGACAAGGGCGATGGGCTCTACAAGGAGCAGGGGGCGGGCGATCAGGGGCTGATGTTCGGCTACGCCACGGACGAGACCCCGGAGTTCATGCCCATGCCGATCATGCTGGCCCACAAGCTCTGCCGGCGGCTGTCGGAGGTGCGCAAGAACGGGTCGCTCGACTTTCTGCGGCCGGACGGCAAGTCGCAGGTCACGGTGGAATACGAAAACGGCAGCCCCAAGCGGGTGGATGCGATCGTCATCGCCGCTCAGCACAAACCGGACGTGGAGTATGAGACCCTGCGGGACGGAATCATCAACTCGGTCGTCAAGAAGGTGGTGCCCGAGCACATGATGGACGGCGACACGCGCTACTACATCAACGCCACCGGGCGGTTCGTGACCGGCGGGCCCATGGGCGACTGCGGCCTGACCGGCCGCAAGATCATCGTGGACACCTACGGCGGGCAGGGTAGCCACGGGGGAGGATGCTTTTCGGGCAAGGACCCCTCCAAGGTGGACCGCAGTGCCTCCTACATGGCGCGCCACGTCGCCAAGAACATCGTGGCCGCGGGTCTTGCCAAGCGCTGCGAGGTCCAGATCGCCTATGCGATCGGCGTGGCCGAGCCGGTCTCCATCCTGGTGGACACCAAGGGGACCGGCAAGCTGCCCAACAGCCGCATCCGCGAGCTCATCCGGGAGTGTTTCGACCTGCGGCCGGCCGCCATCATCGACTACCTGGACCTTTTGCGGCCCATTTACCGCCAGACGGCGGCCTACGGACACTTCGGTCGCACCGAGCCGGAGTTCACCTGGGAGCATACCACCATGGCCGAGACCCTGCGCGAGAAGGCAGGCATCTGAGAGGGATGAGTCGGAGAAAAATGGGAACCAGATGTGATTGGCCGCAGCGCATCAAACGGCGAGGTGCGTCACATCCCCGTGGAGACATAGAACGGGCAAGTTAGGCCGGGGACCGAGTCCAAGCACATGACCGGGCTCCTCATTTTACCCCGCGGTGGGACTCCCGGTAGGGCAGGACTGCGATTTTTTATCGATAGCAAGCAATATCAATCGAGGAGGAAACGTACCGATGAAATACGACGTCAAAGAGATCAAGCTCGCCAAAGGCGGTGCGCTGCGCATCGAATGGGCGGCCCAGAGCATGCCAGTGCTGAACCGGATCCGCCGGCGCTTTGCCAAGGAAAAACCGCTGAAGGGTGTGCGTCTGGCCGCCTGCCTGCATGTCACCACCGAAACGGCGGCGTTGATGCAGACCCTGAAGGCCGGCGGGGCGGAGATCGCCCTGTGCGCCTCCAACCCCCTGTCCACGCAGGACGACGCGGCGGCCTCCCTGGTCAAGAACGACCGCATCCCGGTATTTGCCATCAAGGGCGAAAACCACAAGACCTATTACAGCCACATCAACGCGGCGCTCGACACCCGCCCGCACTTCACCATGGACGACGGCGCGGACCTCGTCTCCACCCTGCACTCCGAGCGCCAGCGGCTGCTCGCCACCGTGCGCGGCGGCACCGAGGAGACCACGACCGGAATCATCCGGCTGCGCAGCATGGCGGCGGACGGTGTTCTGCGCTACCCCATCATTGCCGTGAACGATGCCCGCACCAAGCACTTCTTCGACAACCGCTACGGTACCGGTCAAAGCACCCTGGACGGCTTCATCCGGGCCACCAACCGCCTGATTGCCGGCACCACCTTTGTGGTCTGCGGCTACGGCTGGTGCGGTCGGGGGATTGCCATGCGCGCCAAGGGCTTGGGCGCCCATGTGGTGGTGACCGAGATCGACCCGCTGCCGGCGCTGGAGGCGGTCATGGACGGGTTCCAGGTGATGCCGATCGGCGCGGCCGCGCAGGTCGGCGATTTCTTCTGCACGGTTACCGGCAACATCAACGTCATCCGCAAAGAGCACTTCCGGTCGATGAAGGACGGCGCCATTGTGGCCAACTCGGGCCATTTCAACGTCGAGCTGGACCTGTCCGGCTTGGCGAGCCTCGCCACATCGCGGCGTCTGATCCGGCCTTTTGTGGAGGAGTACGTGCTGAAGAACGGGCGCCGGGTCAATGTGCTCGGCGACGGGCGGCTGATCAACCTCGCGGCCGCCGAGGGCCACCCGTCAAGCGTGATGGACATGAGCTTCGCCAACCAGGCACTCAGCATCGAGTACATGGTCATGCTCAAGAAGCCTCTCGCCAAGGACGTCTACCCCGTGCCGGAGGCGATCGACCAGCAGATTGCCCGCGAGAAACTGGCCGCCATGGGCGTCGGCATCGACAAACTCACGCCCGAGCAGAAGAAGTACCTCGCCTCCTGGGAGATGGGCACCTGACCAGCAGCGCTTTTGTGTCAGAGGACCGTTCGGCAGCCGATCCCTCGGCTGCCGGGTCAGCCGGACGTCTGTTCGCTGGAAGATAGAACATCTCGGATTTTCTGGGAAAGCTGCTCGATGTTGAAGGGCTTTTGGATGAATCCCCGGCAGCCGCGGTTCAGGATCTCCGCGGCCTGCCCGTTCAGGCTGTAGCCGCTGGAGAGCAGCACCCGGACGCCCGGGTCGATGGCCTTTAGCCGATCGAACGTTTCGGCGCCGCTCATGCCCGGCATGATCATGTCGAGAATGACCAGTTCGATGGTGCCGCGCTGCTTCTGGTAGATCGAGACGGCCTCCACGCCGCTGCGGGCCAGGAAGACCGTGTGCCCGATCCGGGTCAGCATCTGCTCGGCAATGGTCGCGACCATCTCTTCGTCCTCCACCAGCAGGAGCGTTGCCGGCCCGCGGCCGGCGTCGGCAACAGGCGCCGCCGCTCCGCGCGCGGATGCCGGTGCGGATGCCGGAAGGTATACCCGAAAGGTCGTCCCGCGACCTTTGCCGCTGCGCACCGTAATAAACCCGTGATGATTCTGCACGATGCCGAACACCGAGGACAGGCCGAGGCCGGTCGCGCTCCCGGTCTTCTTGGTGGTGAAGAACGGCTCAAAGACCCGGGCTTGGGTCTGGGCGTCCATGCCGACCCCGGTGTCCGTCACCGTGATGCAGATGTAACGGCCGGGGGCGGCATCCGGTGGGCGGCCGGGGGTGTTTTCCTCTACGGTCATGTTAGCGGTTTCGATGACCACTTCCCCCCCGCCGGGCATGGCCTCCCAGGCATTGACCAGCAGGTTGAGCATGATCTGATCCATCTGGCCCGCATCGGCCTCGACGGCCCAGAGTTGCTCCTGCAGGGCTTTGCGGATCGTGACTTCCTTGCGTGAGCGCCCGAACAGGGTTACCACCCGCTCGATCAGATGGTTAAAGTCGGTCGTGTGCACCTCGTATTTCCCGCCGCGGGCAAACCCCAACACCTGCCGTGTGAGATCGGAACCCCGTACGACGGCCTTTTCGATGTTTTTCAGGTAGGCCACATCGCGGTGGCCGGGGTCCTTGTTTAGCAAGATCAGGGAAACGTTGCCCTGGATGCCCATCAACAGGTTGTTGAAATCATGCGCGATGCCTCCGGCCAGGCTGCCGATGGCCTCCATTTTCTGGGCCTGCTGGGCCTGAGATGAAATCTGCTCGCGCTCTTTTTCCATGAGGACCTGATCGGTGATGTCCTGGATGAACCCGACCACCGCCGAACGGCCGCCGAGTTCAATCGCGGTTGTCATCAGCGTTCCGAAGAAGATGCCGCCGTCCCTGCGCCTGTGCGTCACCCGCTGGGCGGGGATCTCCGTTCCCGGCGCGGCAGCGTGGGCACGGCATCGGATCACCAGCTCCTTCAGCGCGTCGCCGGCCCCCGCCTGGGTCTGCTCTGCGGGCAAGGTACCGAACATGGCCATGAAGGCCGGGTTGGCCTTGAGAATGCGCGCCTCGCTGTCGGCAATCACGATGCCGAAGGGTGCGATCTCGAAAAGGGTTCGAAGGAGTTTGAGCTGAGTGTCGTTCATGGGCGCGGTTCAGTCCTTCTTCTTGACGATGTACTTGTCCTTTGGACGGTCTTGGAGGAAAATACCGTCGAACCGTTTTACCGGCGCCTCATCGAACCAGCGGTAGCCTGTTTCCCGGCATGACCGGCAGGCCTTGGCGGGAATGTGAACGGCCAGAACATGTGCTCCCCGGTCGGAGTTGGATTCGATTTTCAGGGCGCCGCCGCACTCCTCGCACAGCCGTACCGCTTCTTCCTGGGATTCGTTGATCCCGTCCGTGTCGTAGTAGATGCGGCGGGATCGACGATGGCAGCCGCGATCCGCAAGCATACGCTCCCGCAGCCGCCCACGGTCCTTCCAGGCGGTGAGCACGAGGTCCCCGACCTTTTTCACCGCGTCAGTGACGCTGGGTTCCTGTCGAACGCACTCCGGGCTGTAATCCGGTTCGCGGACATGGCTGTAGTCGAGTCCGGCCATGGCCAAAACGATGCCCAGGTTCACGTAAGGCAGGGCGGCCTCGATGGCGTAACCGCCCTCCAGCACGGCGATATCGGCGTTCAAGAGCGCGGTCAGTTCGGCATACCCCTGGGCGGAAAAGTTCATGTGGGTGATCGGGTCGGTGTAATGATTGTCCTGGCCGGCCGAGTTGACGACAAGATCCGGTTGAAACTCTTCCAAAATCGGCTTGACGACATGCCGAATGATGTGGAGAAACCCCTCCTCGCCGGTGTGGGGCGGCAGAGGGATGTTGAGGGTGCGGGCAAAGGCGTTCGGGCCCCCCAGTTCGCCGGGGAAGCCCGAGCCCGGGTAAAGGGTGCGGCCGTCCTGGTGCAGGGATATGAACAAGGTGTCCGGGTCGTGCCAGTAGATATCCTGGGTGCCGTCGCCGTGGTGGCAGTCGGTGTCGACCACGGCCACCCGATTGACGCCATAGGCGCGGCGCAGGTGCTCGATCATGATCGCTTCGATATTGATGTTGCAGAATCCGCGTGAGCCGTGGACCACCCGCATGGCATGATGGCCGGGAGGGCGCACCAAGGCGAACCCCTTTTCGATTTCCCGCTCCATCACGGCCCGGCCGATCGTGCGGGCACCGCCGGCGCTGATGAAGTGCGACTCGGTGGCCACACTCCAGGCATCCGGCACGCAGAAGTGGACGCGCTGGATATCGGCCAGAACCGCCACGTCCGGTTTCAACTCGACGATGCCGTCGATGTCGAAAAGCCCTTCCTCCAGGATCTGGTCCTGGGTGTAGAGCAACCGCTCCTCGCGTTCCGGGTGAGAGGGGCTGATGGCCCAATCATACGCCGGAAAAAAGACCAAGCCGACCCTGTGTTTAGCATGCAGCATGCGAAATCCTATCGCCACCGCCGGTTGTTGACGGTTGCATCGCCCGTCCTTCTTTGAGAGGCCGCCGGCAGAGCGCACAGGGCAGGGAAAAAACGCAAAGGGCAAAGGGCATGGAGCCAGGGGTGGAAAACGAGTCGGGTTGGTTCGGATGCACCTGAACTCTCTGCTTCCTGCTGTTACCCCTTAGCGATTTGCCTCCCGTTTGCCGCCAGCGTTGCAAGCAGCGCATCGTAGCCGTGGATCAGGCCGGGTTTGACCTGGGCCCGAACCCTCATGTTCTTGCCGGCCGTGCTGAACCCCCGTACCATGTTGAACACCTGGCTTTCGACCACCTCCATCTCGAGGTAGTCGGGGTTGGCTCCTCGCGCCAACGCCTTGGCTCTCAGAAGTTCTAGCGCTTGGGCGTGGGCAGCTTCCAAACTGAAATCGCCGGGGATCGTTTGGCTGAAACCCTCCCCCGGTGCGCCGGCCGTTCGTTGTTGCGTGTCGGCGAACAAGGCAACCTCGCAGGTGGTCCGTGCCAGCGCGGCGCCGATGGCGTTGGCGACCTGCCAGCGCGGCACCACCCGGACCCGATGGGTCCCGAGTTTCTCCAGGTGCCGCGCGAACTGCGGGGCGGGTCCGCCCAGCACGAGCAGCGTGCGCGGCTGAACGCGGTAGCCTTCCAGGAGTTCGTGCACGGTGTAGACCGGTTTGCCGTTGATATGCGCCACCAGGTTCTCGGCAGCCGCGACCATCGCCCGGCAGGCCGTCTCCATCACCGTTGCGGCCAAATCGGCCACGCCGACCCCCAGAGCGTCGGCCATTGGCTGGAAGGCGGCCGCGGCCTCGCTGCGTCGGTCGGACACGATGTCTCCGAGCACCGCCAGGGCATCGGTGGGCGTGGGCAGGCGTCCCCCGTAGACGATGGCCGGGCCGCTCCGGTCTGGGCCGACGGTGACGCGGCCGTTTTCGACCCGCACGCTGCTGTCGCCGCCGACCCCGATGGAGAGGGTCTCCAGAGACCGAATCAGGGTCCGGTGGGGCCCGATGGTGATGCCCAGCGGGTCGAGCAGCGGCGCGGACCCGATCAGCACCGCCATGTCGGTGGTGGTGCCGCCGATGTCCATGACCAGGGCATCCTCCGGGCCGGCGGCCATGGCCACGGCTCCCATGACGCTGGCGGCCGGGCCGGATAGAATGGTCTGGGCGGGGAACTCCAGCGAGGACTCGAGCCGCATGTTGCCCCCGTCTGCTTTGAGCAGCCTGAGCGGCAGGACCATGCCCTTGGCCGCCAGGGCCTGGGTCACCGCCTCGAAAAATCCCCGGTGAATCGGGTAGACGGAGGCGTTGAGATAGGTGGTGGCGATGCGGCGGGCGAAGTTCAGGCTGCCGGAGATCCGGTGGCCGAGAAACACTTTCTCGAAACCGGCGTGGAGGATGTCGTGGATCTGGAGTTCGTGGCGAGGGTTGCGGACGGAAAACTTGCCGACCACGCCGATGTGTCGGATGCCGGCGCTCTGAAACTTTATCGCCGCGGCGCGGATCTCATCCGGGTCCACCGGCTCGATTTCACGGCCCCGGTGGTCGACGGCCCCGCGCACCCGGACATAGTGGCGGTTGGTGCGAAAGAGCGCGGGGTCGATGCCGGGCCCGGCGCAGACCACCATCCCGACGTCCGGGACCTGCCCCTGGATAACGGCGTTGGTGGTGAGGGTGGTGCTCAGGACGATGCGCTTGACGGCCGAGAGGCTGATTCCGACGGTGACGGCGTCGATGCCTTCGAGAATGGAGCTGAAAAGATCGGCATGCCGGGTGGGGACTTTGATCTCGCGTTGGATCCCCTCGTGATCCAGCAGGACGACATCCGTGTGGGTGCCGCCGACATCCAGCCCGATGATCATGCCGTCTCCCCGGTCAAGGTGGTGGTCGACTCAGAAAAACTTACTGGAAACCGGGCACCCTGTCAATTGCGGCGGCGGGAAGTTTGCGGCGAAGGGCCATCCTCCAGGCGCCACTTCACGCGAAACCCACTGCCTGCGATCGACGCGACATGGCCCTGGAAGAAAAAATGCTCCACGGGCCAGAGCGTGTTGCGGTAGTCCACCACCAGCCGCCTGCCGTCGCTGACCTGATGAATGCGGCAGCGGGACCAGTCTCGCAAGCCCTCCCCAACGGCCTTCAGGACGGCTTCCTTGGCGGTCCAGCACCGGAAAAATATGATCTGGGGGTCGTCGCCGCCGATGAGGGCCCACTCGCTGTCCGTTGCGGTTCTCCGGTAAAGGGCGGGGGAGCAGGGACGGAGCGCTTCGAGGTCCAAGCCGACGACGGCCGGAGCGAGGACCGCCCCTGCAAAAAGAGGTTTGTGGGTCAAGGACCAGTGAAAGCCGGCCACCGGAATCGGGGCCCCGCGGGCGTCTTTTTGAAGCGGGCCCAAAACGACCTGCAGCCGCTCAGCCGAGCGCACTAGCGCTTGGCGGGCCAGGTCGCTCAAGGCCCGGACCCGCGCTGCGGGGGCCATGCGGCGGACCGTCTCCGGCACCGGGAGGATGACCGGGGTGATGGTCGCGGCCATGTCACGTGCGGTGATCAGGTGCCGGCATCGGGTGCCTTGAGAATCATGCGGCAATCGGCGGCGGTGGCGCCTTTACCCTCGGCATGCACCAGCAACGGGTTGATGTCGAGCTCGATGATCTCCGGGTGGTTGATGGCCAGGTGCGACAGGCTCACCAGGCATTTTTCGATGAATTCGATGTCGCCCTTGGGTTTCCCCCGGAACCCTTGCAGCAGCTTGTAGCCCTTGATCTGCCGCACCATGCGCCGGGCTTCGTTGCGGCCAATGGGTGCCAGGCGGAACGTCACGTCCTGGAAAACCTCGACAAAGATGCCCCCGATGCCGAACATCAAAAGCGGTCCGAAAATGGGGTAGCGGTTCAGGCCCAGGATGACCTCGGTGCCGGCAGGCGCCATCTGCTGGACCAGCACCCCGTCGACGACCGCGTCCGGCTTGTAGCCCCGCGCCCGGGCAAGGATGGTGTCGTATGCCTGGCGGGCGGCCTCGGCGCTCTCGACGCCCACGATCACGCCGCCGGCATCGGACTTGTGCAGAATCTGGTCGGAGACGATTTTCATGACCACGGGAAACCCCATCTCCGCTGCGATGGCGGCGGCCTCGTCGGCGGAGGTCGCCAGGCGGGTCGGCAGCACCTTGAACCCGTAGGACTCCAGGATGCCGACCCCATCCAGCTCGCCCAGGCGGGTCTTGCCGCGGCCGAGGCAGTCCCGGATGATCCCGGCCGCCCGCTCCCGGTCGAAGGTCAGATGGTACTGCGCCAAGTGCTGGCGGTTGAGCCATTTCGAATAGCGATAGAGCGCGCCGAAGGCCTTGGCGGCATTTTCCGGGAACTTGTAGACCGGGATCCCGCGCTCCTGGAGGTACTTTACCCCCGGGGAGACGTCGACGACGCCCATGAAACAGCACATAATCGGCTTGAAGGACTTGCGGGCGATGCGTGCGATGGCCTCGGCTGTGCCCAGGACGTCGGTCATGGACTGCGGGGTGAGGATCACCATTGCGCCGTCCACGTTCTCGTCGCGGATGACGGCCCCCAGGGCATTTTCGTAGCGATCGATCGAGGCGTCTCCGATGATGTCCACCGGGTTGTGGAGGTTGGCGGTGCTGGGCAAGTGGCTCGCCAGGGTCTCGATCGTCTCCTCCTTGAACCTGGCCAGCTCCAGCCCGGAGACCATGGTCATGTCGGTGGCGACGATGCCCGGGCCGCCGGCGTTGGTCACGATGGCCACGCGGTTTCCGGCCGGCACCTTGCGGCGCATCTTGCCCAGCTCACTCTCGTTCTTGTAGGCGAAGGCCGTCGCAAAATCGAAGAGCTCATCGATGGAGTCGACACGGATGATGCCGGACTGCAGAAAGATGGCATCGTAGACCCCCTCGGTACCGGCCAGCGAGCCCGTGTGGGAGGCCGCCGCCTGGGCGCCGGCGCTGGTGCGGCCGGACTTGATGACGAGCACCGGCTTGGGGCGGTAGTCGCCGCAGGTGATCTCCTTGACGGCCTCGATGAACTCCGGGCCGCGCCGCAGCTCCTCCACGTAGATCAGGATGACCTCGGTGTCGTGATCCTGGTGCAGGTAGCGCAGCAGGTCCAGCTCGTCGACGTCGGCCTTGTTGCCGATGGAAATGAACTTGGAGAACCCGAAGTTGCGGTCGGCGGCGAAATCCAGCACCGCCGTGCACAGCGCGCCGCTCTGGGAGATGAAGGAGACGTTGCCGGCCTTGGGCATGCGCGCGGAGAAGCTGGCGTTCAGCCGCACGGCCTCAAGCGGGTTAATGACGCCAAGGCAGTTCGGCCCGATCAGGCGCACCCCCGCCTCGCGGCAGGTAGCGACGATGCGGTCTTCGATCGCGCGGCCTTCCGGGCCGATCTCGCGGAAGCCGGCTGAGACGATGACGATGCCCTTGACGCCCTTTTCCACGGCCTCCTGGACAGAGGACAGGGCAGCCTTGGGCGGCAGGATGACGATCCCGAGGTCTACTGCGTCGGGGATTTCCGTCAGGGATTTATACGCCCGGACGCTGGAAATCGAGCGGGCGTTGGGGTTGACCGGGTAGAGCGTGCCGGTGTAGCCGCCTTTCAGAATGTTGACGAAGATGTCGTGCCCGACCTTGCCGGGGGTGGTGGAGGCGCCGATCACCGCCACGGATTTCGGGGCGAAAATAGCATCCAGCGGGTCGATGAGGGATTGAAGTTCCATGGTTCTCCTTTGCGATGGCCCGGTCAGTGGGAGCAGGGGTCGTTTTCAGTCCGTTGTCGGGTTTTTTCCGCTTTGATTTTCATGGCTTCGGCGTAGACTGTTTTCTTGGGCACTCCGTGCCGCTGCGCCAGCTCTCGCGCGAGCTCGGAGAGGCTGCGGGGGCCGGATGCCAGCGCCCGGCGGAGTTCCTCGCCCAGCGCCTCCCGCGGCAGGGCGGTCTGCAGTTTTGCTGCGGCC
>JBGSTS010000203.1:0-3732 GCA_041736435.1 Desulfobacterales bacterium
CCTTGGTGATCATCCCCCCGGCGGAGGCGGCGCGCGCGCCGCCCGGAGAGACATAGACGGCCACGGGCACCGTGCTGCCCAGAATGTCCTGGATGATGGTGCGCATGGAGTCGGCCAGCCCGCCCGGTGTGTCCAGCTCGATCACGAACAAGGCGGCCTGCTCTTTCTCGGCGGTCTTGATGCCCTGGTGAATATAGTCGGCCGTGGCGGGGCTGATGGCGTCCGAAACACGAATGATGATCACCTCGTTCGCCGCGCCCCAGGCTGGTCCGGTGCCGGCGGCCACCAGCAGAGCCCCGGCCAGCACCCGGCACAGGCACCGGATGGCCGCGATGCCGTTCGATCTATGTTTCATGGGGGTATTCCTTCATAAGCAGCTTCATGTCCTCCCACACCTCGCGCTTCTTCTCGGGGTTGCGCAGCAAGTAGGCGGGGTGGAAGGTCGGCATCACCCGAACCCCCTGGACTTCGAAGAAGCGGCCCCGCAGCCGTGAAATCGGCTCGGTGGTGCGTAGCACGCTCTGAGCGGCACAGGCCCCCAGCAGACAAATGAGGCTCGGGCGGACCGCCGCAATCTGGCGTTCCAGGAACGGCAGACACGAGGCGATTTCAGCGGGCTCCGGCACCCGGTTTGCCGGAGGCCGGCACTTCACGACGTTCGTGATGTACACGGCCTCGCGGTCGAGGTGGATCGCCTGGATGATGCGGGTCAGCAGCTGGCCCGCCGCCCCGACAAAAGGCTCCCCGGCCCGGTCCTCCTCCTGGCCCGGCCCCTCGCCGATAAACATGAGCCGGGCCCGCGGGCTGCCCTGGCCGAAGACGATTCGGGTGCGACTGTTCGAAAGTTTGCAGCGCCGGCAGTCGCCGATATCCGCGCGGATCGATTCCAGGCTCTCCGGTGGCCTGAGATGCGCTCGGCCCCAGCCGGCCAGAATGTCATGCGTGGCCGGTGAACACTCGACTCCCTCCACCCCGCTGCGCTTCAGCTGGCGCAAGGCCCGAGAGACTTCGTCGATGGTCTGGACGAATCGGCGGGCATCGACCATGGTCAACGCTGCGGGGCAGCCGGCGTTCTCACTTGCCGCTGCCGATGTCGACGGTCTTGTTCATGGCCACGACCCAGATGTCCATGAAGGTCCGAAATGTCGAATCCTCGATGGTGATCATACACATCCGATCGGCTTTCTGGAAAACCATCAGCGACTGCGGCGCCCGGAACTCGCTTACCATCTGCCAGCCGTCTTTGGGCATGTTTGCCTGGAAATAGCGCATGAGCGATTTGGCCTCGACGGAGCCTGCCAGGCGCAGCAGCCCCGTCGGCATGGCGGTCCCCCGATGGATGAAGGAAGCATCCCGGCTGACGGCCATTTCGCGGGGCACCAGCACATCATCGAATTCGCGCACGTCCGGAAGGCGCCCGAGGGGTTCTGCTTTTTTGGCGTCCCCCGCGTCCATGCTCTGGCAGGATGTTATCAGCAGCACGGCCATCATGAGAGCCGCGAGGGTCTGGCGCGTTGAAGGGCCTCTCTTCGGGTTCATCCATCCTCCTTTTTTAGCAGCTGTATGGTAGAAAAGGTAACGCACGGCAGCAGCGTAGTCGAATTTGCCTATTGGCTCAACGTTTATTTGGGGCAACCCGCCCGGCCCGGCTCGACCCGGCTCGAACCGGCGCGGGCGTGCGCTCATCCGCTATGGAAAGAGTCATATCCGCTCGCCCCACCCTTGTCAAATTCGAGCCGGCATTCCCCGCCGGGCATAGCGCCGCGATCCGCAGGGCAATCGTCGGGTTGGCGGGGCGGGTTAACCGCCGGGTTCCAAGGCACAATTTTGTTGAAAAACTTAGATCATATTGATAAGAAGTTCGGTTCGATCACTGCGCTGCGTCAGCGCGTGGCCGCCGGAGATCCCCGGCAGCGGGGATGGGTCTCAAGGAACGAAAATCGAGGAGGAGGCAGTGTCAGATGGCTACCGACACGATCCGTGAGCTGCATCAGCGCCGAGAGGTCATCGAGCTCGGTGGGGGGGAAACGCGAATCGCCAAACAGCATGAGACCGGCAAGCTGACCGCCCGGGAGCGAATCCGGCTGCTGATGGACGAGGGCAGCTTCAGCGAACTCGACGCGTTCGTGAAGCACCGCTGCAGCGAGTTTGGGTTCGAAAAGACCGAGGCCCCGGCCGAAGGCGTAGTGACCGGCTTCGGCACGATCGACGGCCGCCTGGTTTACGTGTTCGCCCAGGATTTCACGGTCATCGGCGGGTCGCTCGGCGAAATGCACGCCAAGAAGATCTGCAAGGTCCTCGACCTGGCGGTCAAAACGGGGGCGCCGGTGGTGGGCATCAACGACTCCGGCGGCGCCCGCATCCAGGAAGGCGTCGACGCGCTCTCCGGCTACGGCCAGATCTTTTTCCGCAACACGCGGGCCTCCGGTGTGATCCCCCAGATCTCGGCCATCATGGGGCCCAGCGCGGGGGGCGCGGTCTATTCCCCCGCCCTGACGGACTTCATTTTCATGGTGGACCGCACCAGCCAGATGTTCATCACCGGGCCCCAGGTCATCCAGGCCGTCACCGGCGAGGAGGTCTCGGCGGAGGATCTCGGCGGGGCCATGACCCACAACCGCGTGAGCGGGGTTGCTCATTTCTTCGCAAACGACGACCGCAGCTGCATCGCGGACATCCGCAGGCTGATCGGTTTTTTGCCTTCCAACAACCTGGAGTCGACGCCGCTGGGCGAGTGCACCGACGATCCCAATCGGTGGGAGGAGCGCCTCAACACGCTGATGCCGGAGGCGGCCAGCAGGGCCTACGACATGAAGGAGGTCATCGCCGCTATAGTGGACGGCGGCGATTTCATGGACGTTCAGGCGCACTACGCCGCCAACATCATCGTGGGCTTCGCGCGGATGAACGGGCGCAGCATCGGGATCATCGCCAACCAGCCGCTGCACCTGGCCGGCTGCCTGGACATCAACGCCTCGGACAAAGCGAGCCGCTTCATCCGCACCTGCGACGCCTTCGGCATCCCGATTCTGAGCATCGTGGACGTGCCCGGCTTTCTGCCCGGAACCAACCAGGAGTATGGCGGCATCATCCGACACGGCGCCAAGATGCTCTATGCCTACTCCGAGGCCACGGTTCCCAAGGTGACGCTGATCGTGCGCAAAGCCTACGGCGGGGCGTATCTGGCCATGTGCAGCAAGGACCTGGGGGCGGACATGGTCTATGCATGGCCCACCGCCGAAATCGCCGTGATGGGCCCGGACGGCGCGGCCAACATCATTTTTCGAAACGAGATCAACGCGGCCCAGGACAAGGACCGGGCCCGGGCTGCGAAGATCGCCGAATACCGCAACCGGTTTGCGACTCCCTACATCGCGGCCTCCCGCGGGTATGTGGACGACGTAATCGAACCCGCGGCCTCACGCGGGAGGATTGCGAACGCCTTCGAGATGCTGGCGGGCAAGCGCGAAACGCTGCCCGGCAAGAAGCACGGCAACCTGCCGGTGTGAACGGGAGGAGCGCGATGGATACCTGGGCAAAATTGGAACTCGGGTTTGTGATGACCATCCTCGGAATGGGCATCGTTTTCGTGGTGCTGATTTTCCTCGCCGCCGTGTTGAATTTGCTGGAAAAGGCCTGCTCCCCCCGGCGGCCGAAAGCCCAGACGCCCGCACCGGCCCTCGATGCGCCGACGCCGGAGGCGGCCAGCAGGGCCTACGACATGAAGGAGGT
>JBGSTS010000184.1:0-3500 GCA_041736435.1 Desulfobacterales bacterium
TCTCGTGTCCACTCGTCGAGGTGTTTGAAGTCCAACAGGTTGAATCATAAAAGGCTTATATGCAGATGCTTACGACTATATGCTGGCGCCCACTCCGAAGGCAGAGGTCGTAGGTTCGAATCCTACCGAGTGCGCCATGCGAAACCCCCGGCTTTCACCGGGGGTTTCTTCTTGTCTGGCGGGGTGGCGGGAGCCGACCGGAAACCGCCGTTCCCCAAGCGGTTCCCCAAAGCCTTCCCTTAGTCCGAAGTTCCCCCCTTTGAAAGCGTAAGCCGTTGTCGCTACTGGCTTCGCTCACGGCCTACTGGGAACAGATCAGGGGATTTCCACCTGGAGGAGTTTGAACACCTGGCGTTGGAAGCGGTTGGGTATGGTGGTTTTCAGGAAGTGCTTGGCCCCTTCGATTCGCGGCTGGATGGTGCTGCGAACGATGGTGGCCAGATCTCGCATCAGGGAGGGGAAGCTGTGGACGGGGAGGTCGTCCTCGGTGCGCTTGGTGCGGGCTTTGGCCCGCGCCGCTGGTGAACGTTGGGCTGGGGCCACGATCGAGTCACGTTCGGCTTCGCCGGCCTCAGGATCGTCGTCCTGGAAGAGGATGGGCGCGAGCCAGGCGCGCATGTGGAATTCGACGTAGTAGGCGAGCATGCAGAGGAGGACGTGCGCCCGGACCCTGTTTTCGAGGCGATGGTGGATGGGCCGGAGCTTGAGATCGACACCCTTGAGGGTGCGGAAGGCGCGCTCGACGGTGGACAGATCCTTGTAGATGCCGACGAGTTCATCGGGTGTCGGTTGGGGGTCCGCCACTTTCGCCCGGATGACATAGAAGCCGTCGAGTTCGGCCTCGGCGTTGACCCGCTCCTGGTTGCGCTCCCAGGTGAAGGCGTCGTCGGTGATGGCGATGTCGAAGTGCTTGCCCACCTTGTGGTGGCTCAAGGCCCGCTCGACCGCACGCCCGATCTCTGCCGCACCGCGCAGAGGTCGCCTGGATCTCCGCACCCGCGCCGCGATCTCGGCCAGGTCGTCCTCGGTGGCCGCCAGGAGCTCCTGCCGCTTGCGCTGCCTCTCCTGCGCCAGCAACGGATTCCGGCACACCACCAGGCGCTCGCCCGGGTAGTCCTCGCTGGTGATCTCGGCCAGATCCTGGGTGTCGAAGACCCCCAGCTGGATGGCGCCCTGGTCGCGCAGCTCCTGGATCGCACGGGCACGCAGGCAGGTCACCCACCCCACCCCCGGCAGCACCGCCAGGTCGTCCCGGATCCGGGCGTTGGTGATCATGCCCCGGTCACCGACATAGACGATGCGCTGCAAGGCGAAACGCTCCTGCACCTTGGCCACCTGCGCGGTGAAAGTCCCCGGATCGCCGCTGTTGCCCTCGAACACCTCCACCGCCACCGGGCAACCCTCGCGGGTGCAGAGCAGACCCACCGTGATCTGCAACAGGCCCTTCTTGCCATCCCGTGAATAGCCCAGCTTCGCCAGGGGGCAGGTGTGACCGTGGAAATAGGTCGAGGTCAGATCGTAGAGCAGCAGGCTCCCATCCTGCAGGTGCCGCTTCACCAACGCCGCCTCGATCGAGTCCTGCCGTGCATGCAGCGCATCCATGGCGGCATAGAGGTCGTCCTCGTCAATCCGCTGGCCCAGGTCCAACTCGGCACTCAGCGCGCCCAGCCACCCCCCATTCTCGTCATCCATGCCCTGAGCCGTCGCCAGCTTCGACTGGGGATCCAGGATCCGTGCGGCGATCAGACCCAGGATGCGGTTCCCGACCGAGCCATCCAACCCAATCAGGTCGGGAATACCCAGGCGACGCATCGCACCCACCACCGCGGCCACGTGCCCGACGGGTACGGAGCGAATGACTTCGAAGGGCATGTCACCACATGGCAGAACCTGGACATCACCATTCGATTTCAGCACCGCGCGCATGGCCTCGACTTTCGCCATCGGCCAGTGCGACAGGTTGGCCAGAGTACGCTTGACGATCCTCCCGCCTTCCCGGTAGGCCTCGCGCAGAAGTATTGCGGGCGGGGACGTGCGGTTGGGGACGATGTCGATATACATGGCCTGATGTGTACCACATCAGATTGCCTTTGCAATACGTCTGTGCATATTTACATGGGTACGCATTCGGGCATCATTTGAATCACAGCAATGACTTACGACTAGTCGGGGGGGAACTTCGGCCTAGGGGCTGTCCATGCGCAAGCACAACCGATGTCCGCGAAAAAAAGCCGCAGTACGCGCTACTGAGCTTTTACATATAGGTTGTCATTTTGACCCACAGGACAATCCGGCCCCTGCCAAAAAGCCCTCCAGAAGGGACAGCCGGCGCCGGATCCGCCGAACACCTCGCCGAGCCTCGTTCTCGGCGTCGGCAATGTCCTCGGCACAGAAGTTGGCGAGTTCGGAACCCTTGAGGTTGGCCCAGAGCCACTCGGTGGGATTGAGCTGTGGCGCATACCCTGGAAGCATGACTACCTCGACACCGTGTTCCGACAGGAACGTCCTGACGACTTTGCTCCTATGGGCCTGGAGCCGATCCCAGATCAGGATGGCCTGTGCCCCGGCCAGATACCGGACCAACCGCCGACACCAACGGAGGATGTCGTCGAGGCGGTAGGCCTTCTCGATAATCTCGAAGGTCAACTTGGCCGGCTTGCCGTTTCCGTAGTAGAACAACCCAGCCATCATGGATCGTTTCGCCCAGCGATTGGAGTGGACCACGATGGGCGTCTGTCCCTTTCGCCCCCAGGTGGAATGGATCGACGGCCGTTCGCTGAGGCCGGATTCATCCGCAAAGATGATCAGTTTACCTTGTTTTCTGGCGTTTTTTTTACAGCGGCCCATGTTTGCTCCCGGAAGGCAGCCACAGCTTCGGTGTCCTGCTGACGAGCGCGACGGGCCGGACGCTGGCAACTCCAGCCCATCACGCGCAGCAGGCCCCAGGTGCGGCTGATGCTTGGCCGATCGCGGCCGGTGATGCGGGCGATCACCTCAGAAACCCGACGCAGCGTCCAGAGGTCGTTCCGGTAGCCGTTCTTGACCGGCCCTTTCACCAACGCCGCCTCGACCTTCTTCATCTCGGAGGGCGTCGGCGCCGTCTTCCGACCAGGCTTGCCCTTACTCACCAGAGCCTTCATGCCGCCCATCTGTTTGGCCGCCATCCACTTGCTCACGGCCTGGCGCGATACACCGACACGGCGAGCCACTTCCGACTGCGAAATACCATCTGCCAGCAGGCTCATGCCTTCCAGCCGACGCTTCTCCATAACTTCGTGGTCACGCTTGCCGGTCAGGCGGGGAGTCGAACGGCGTTGCTTGGCTGACATGACCAGATCATGCCAGGGATCAGCGAATGTCAACCTATATATGAATGCTCAGTAACATCGTGGACTTTCCCGTCAGTTATGTGAATGAACGTGGGGATGGATCCGCGCAAATCGATCAGGGTGTGCAGCTTCACGGCGGCCTTGGTTCGGCGAAACTTGGCCCACGGGAAC
>JBGSTS010000225.1:0-7586 GCA_041736435.1 Desulfobacterales bacterium
GCGAGGCGCTGGCCGGGAGGCTCTCCGGCGAGCACGGGGTGCCGGTCCGGCCGGACATGATCGTCATGACGGTAGGCGCCGCGGGCGCCCTCAACGACATCTTCCGGGCGCTGGTCAACCCGGGGGAGGAGATCCTGACCCCCGCCCCCTATTTCCTCGGCTACGACAGCTATGCCTTCCTGGTGGACGCGGATTTAAAGACAGCCGCAACCGACCGGCGCTTCCACCTGGATCTCGACGCCATCGACCGGGCCATGACCCCGCGGACGCGCGTGGTTCTGATCAACTCCCCGAACAACCCCACGGGCGCAATCTATCCGGCCGCCGCGATCAACGGCCTGGGCCGGGTGCTGGAGGAAGCAAGCACCCGGTTCGGGCGGCGCATCTACCTGGTGTCCGACGAGCCCTATCGCCGCATCTGCTTCGGCACCGAAGTGCCCCCCGTGATGGCGGCCTACCCCCACACCATCGTCGTAAACTCTTTTTCGAAGGAGCTCAGCCTGGCCGGCGAACGAATCGGCTATTTTGCCGTGCACCCGCAGGCCGAGGATGCCGGGGCGATTGTCGCCGCCGGCAGCGTCGCCAACAGCATGCAGGTCGTCAACGCCCCCGGCCTGTTTCAGCAAGCCGTCGCCCGCGTGCTGGGGGCCGCGGTGGACGTCTCCGTTTACCGCCGGCGGAGGGACCTGCTCTGCGAGATCCTGGCCGCCGCAGGCTACGAATTCAACCGGCCCGAAGGCGCCTTCTACCTTTTCCCCAAGAGCCCGATTCCTGACGATGCGCGGTTCACCGAAATCCTGAAGGCCGAACGCATCCTGGTCAGCCCCGGGCGAGCCTTCGGAGCCCCCGGTTATTTCCGCATCTCGTTTGCGGTGCCGGACCAGACGATCCTGAATTCGCGCAGCGGGTTTTTACGCGCGGCTGAACAGGCCAGGCAGTGATGAAAACATAACCCTTTCAACCCAAAACGTTCAGGGAGGTCAACAATGAAGATTGCCGTCATCGGCACGGGGGTCATGGGGCGGGGCTGGATCACGCAATGCGCCATGGCAGGCCACGAGGTCCACTGCACCGACGCCAACCCGGACATTCTGGCCGGCACGGTCAAGGCCTGCGTCGATCTGGCCGAAAAAACAGCCCGGCGCTTCAAGCTCACCGAACCGGACCTTGCCGCCGCCACGGGCAAGCGCATCCGGACCTACACCGACCGGACGGCCTTCATCGCCGCCGCTGCCGGGTGCGAGGTGTTTCTCGAGGTCATCTTCGAGGATTTACAGCTCAAGCGCCGCGTTCTGGGGGAGCTGCTGCCCCAACTGCCGAAAAAGGTCATTTTCTGGTCCAACACCAGCAGCCTGGACATCGACAAGCTGGCCGAGGCCGGCGGACGGCCCGAACGCTCCATCATCACGCACGGCTTCAATCCGGTGCCCATGATGCCGGGCGTCGAGGTAGTACCGGGCGCCAAAACATCCCCGGAGACCGTAGAATTTACCCGGCAGGCCCTGCTGGCCATGAAAAAGGCGCCCTTCCTGGCACCCAACATCCCGGGCTTCTGGGTCAACCGCCTGCTGGTGCCGATGGCGCTCGACGCGGTGCGGCTGCTCGAGCAGGGGAAGATCCGGGTGGAGGACGGCGATGTCGGCCTGAACACGAGCCTCGGCCATCCCCAAGGCGTGTTCAAACTGCACGACTTCATCAGCGCACCCACCATGCTGCGGGTGGCCCTGGAGATGCTGCAGGCGTCCAACGACCCGCGTTTTTACCCGCCGCTGCTGTTGATCCGGATGGTCAACAACGGCGAGTTCGGCGCGGCAACCGGAAAGGGGTTCTACGACTGGAGCGACCCGCGCACGCCCGTGCCGCGGGACCTCTCTGCCTACGTGGTCGGTTCCGCCGAGCACATGACGGAAGCGATCAGGTAAGCCAGACACCGGCTGAAGCCGGTGGCGTTGTAAAGGGTCAAGGGACCAGGCGGGAATGGTTTGAATCCATCTTTCAGACCTTGGGACCCTTGACCTTTTGAATCTGATCGTGTCCGGAATCCAGCTTACCTCTTCACCTCGAGCCGAGGGGTTCTCTCCCAATCCCCGACGAGGACATTCAGGCCCGTACGACCAGGCCGGCAAGAGCATCCGCAATCGAGTTGAAGGCACGCATAACCGGCGAGCCGGCGTGGGCTTCCTGGAAACACTGCCCCGAGTCCCCGCAGGCGACCAGGTGCGGGTCAATCGGGATCTTGCCAAGGAAGCGAACCCCCATTTCCAACGCCGTCCGCTCCCCGCCACCGGCCCCGAACAGGTCGATCTTCTCCCCGCAGTGAGGGCAGGCCAGCCCACTCATGTTTTCGACGAGGCCGAAAATATCCATATTGACGGTGCGGCAGAAATTAATGGACTTGCGCACATCCGCCAGCGCGACCTCTTGGGGCGTGGTGACGATGATGGCGCGGGCATCCGTGATCTGCTGGGCGACGGTGAGCGGTTCATCACCAGTGCCGGGCGGGGAGTCGATCACCAGGAAATCGAGCTCCCCCCACTCCACGTCGGCGATGAACTGCCGGATGGCGGAAAATTTCAACGGGCCGCGCCAGATGACAGCATCATCCTTTTTGGGCAGAAAAGACTCCATCGAGATGACCGCCAGCCGCTCGGAGTGCTTCAGCGGAGCCAGCTTCCGGTTCGAATTCACATCCGGTATCCCGTTCAGTCCAAGCATCCGCGGAACATCCGGACCGTGAAGATCCACGTCCATGATGCCCACCTGGAACCCCTTGTGCGCCAGGGCGATCGAAAGATTCACCGCCGTGCTGGTTTTCCCCACACCGCCCTTGCCGCTCATCACGATGATCTTGTTTTTGATCCTCCCAAGTGAGGTCGTGAGCGAAAGGTCCTGCTCATCTTTCACCTGCTGCGGGGTTTTGGGTACCTGATCCATGATATCAACCATCGGGTCAACCTCCTGAGCATGTCATCATTTCCGGATATACTTTGTTCTCATTTTTAGAAGTGAGACACTATCACCGCATTCGCCCTTGTCAAGGCCAACCGCGGAGGTAGCTGTCTGCAATGAGACAAACCATGAGTGAACGACAGGCCGCACCGTCCGTGTCCCTCCCCGGCAGGAGGCGTGACGGATCGATCCTGATGCGGCCCGGTTTACGTGCCGGAGCCATACCGATCAAAAACGCACAAATTGCATAAATTGCTGGTGTTTATGACCAATAAACGATAGGGTTTGAAAAACTGCTGAAAACTGGTTGCAAATCCGGCATTCTTCGATGGTCGACCTGAAAGCCTCCCGGCCTGCAGCCCCCAAAGCGCCATGACTGCGGTTCAAAACCGGCCATAGGATTTGCTTTTGCCGGCACCTCAGGCCGGCAGACCCTTCGGCAGGAGAAGGAGAATCAAAAAAAGCGGATGCGCATGAACCTGTCCACCCATCAGGCGCCCGGCAAGATGCTAAGGTTTGCCTTCGGCCTGCTCGCGTGCGCCGCCGCCCTGGGATCCGGCATTCACCTTTCGTTTGACAACCAGGTCCTGATGAGCCTGTCAGTCCTGGTGGCTTTGTATCTGTCCGGTTGGGCCAAACGGTTCAATCCGGAGATCAGCCGCATCATGGTCATCCTGCTGGGGGCCTTTCTCTCGTGGCGTTACTGGGTGTTCCGAACCGCGGAGACGCTGAGCTACCAGGGCGCCTGGGATGTGGCCTTCATGACCTTGCTTTACCTGGCAGAGACCTACGGGATCCTGGTCCACTCGCTGGGGATGATCGTGAACATCTCCCCTCTGACCCGCCGGGTCCCCCCTCTGCCCGCCGATCTCAGCCGGCTTCCCACGGTGGACGTGTTCATCCCCACTTATAACGAACCGGTGGAGGTGGTGCACGTAACGCTGTCGGCCTGCACGCAACTGGACTATCCGCGGGACAGGCTCGCCATCTACCTGCTGGACGACGGCGGCACCCTTCAAAAGTTGAACGACCCGGACCCGGCTCGCGCCGCGGCGGCGCGCAACCGGGCCCAAGCGCTCAGGGAGATGGCGGGTCGCATGGGAGTCCACTACCTTGCGCGGGAGAGCAACACCCGGGCCAAGGCCGGCAACATCAACGGCGGGTTGCTCAACTGCGCCTGCGAGGAGACGACCGATATTTCGGGCAAGGCCGGCTGCGTCAACCACGGGTTTCACCGCAGCGGCGGGGAACTGGTCCTCATTTTGGACTGCGACCACGTTCCGACGCGGGACTTCCTGCAGAGCACGGTCGGGTTTTTCCTGGAAGATGAAAAGCTGTTTCTGGTTCAAACCCCGCATTTCTTCATCAACCCCACGCCGGTGGAGAAAAACCTCGACACCCAGCACCGCAGCCCGACGGAAAACGAGATGTTTTACGGTGCCATCCATTTGGGGCTCGATTTCTGGAACTCCTCTTTTTTCTGCGGCTCGGCAGCCCTGCTGAGGCGCCGGTGTCTCGAGGAGATCGGCGGGGTCTCGGGGGAAACCATCACCGAGGATGCCGAGACGGCTTTAGAACTCCACGCCCGAGGCTACCGCAGCGTCTATCTCAACAAACCGATGGTCATGGGCTTGTCGCCCGAATCCTTCGATCACTTCATCATCCAGCGCAGCCGCTGGGCGCAGGGGATGATGCAGATTTTCGTTCTGAAAAACCCCCTGTTCAAAAAGGGCTTGAGCCTGGGCCAGCGGATCTGCTACTTCAACTCCTGCTTCTTCTGGCTCTTCGGATTGGCCCGGATCATCTTTTTCATCTCCCCGCTGCTGTTTCTGTTCTTCGGGCTGCGGATCTACAACGCCTCCCTGACCCAAGTCGCCATATACGCCGTCCCGCACCTGCTGGCCTCCTATTACGTCACGAACTACCTTTTCGGCCGGATGCGGCACCCGTTTTTCTCCGAACTCTACGAGACCATCCAGAGCATTTTCCTGGCCCCGGCTGTGCTATCGGTCTTCCGCCACCCACGCCGCCCCACCTTCCACGTCACCCCGAAAACCATTTCAACCCGGAAAGACGCCTTGACGCCTCTTTCGGTGCCGTTTTACATAATGCTGGTCTTGGCGGCACTCGCCTACCCGGTCGGTCTGAACAAACTGGTCTCCAATCCGCTGCTGGCCGACACCGTGTTCGTCTGTCTGGCCTGGAACACCTTTAACGCGGTACTGACCCTGTGCTGCCTGGGGGTCGTCTGGGAGCGGCGGCAGGTTCGCCGCGCTCATCGCTATGAGACCCGTGAGCCGGTCGCCTTGCGGGCGCCGGGGTCCGATGTTTCAATCACCGCCACCCTGATCGACCTCTCCACCGTGGGGGTGCGGGTGGCGACCGAGCCAACGGCAGAGATTGCTGGAGACCGCCTGACCCTGGAGGCCCGAGACAGCGGGGGGCGTCTGCACGCCCTGCCTCTGAGCGTCCGTCGCCGGACGCGTGACGGCTCCGGCCTGAGCCTGGGCTGTGAGTTCGAGCGCCCGGACGAGGAGACCTACGGCAACATCATCGACTTCGTCTACGGCGACAGCGGCCGGTGGAAATACTTCTACGACGCGAAGCTGGGTCGGACGGTCACCTCCCTTAAAGGGTTTCTGATCATCCTGGGGATCGGCGTCAAGGGGTCCGTGCGCAACCTGGTCGGGATCGGGCGGCTGCTGGCAACCGTTTCCGCGGCCATCGGATTGAACTTGTTCAACTCCATCAAATGGTTCGGCAAGAGGATCTAATCATGCACGTCAAGAAAGCGGTTTCCCTGTTCGTGCTTTTCACGGCCCTGTTCCAGGCCACGGCGCTGGCGGCCACCCTGCAGATTCCGCTGCGCAAACTGGCTGCGGTGCAGGACTACCGGCTGCGCGGGTCGATGGACAACTACACCTTCACCCTGCCGATCCCCGAGCGTTGGCGGGTCCAAAAGGCCAGCCTGCACTTTGCCTATGTGAACTCATCGGCGCTCATCCCGTTGAATTCACGGCTGGTGTTCACGCTCAACGATCAGCCACTGGCCCAGATCCGGCTGAACCCGGACACCCCCCAGGGCGAGGTGATCGTCCCCATCCCCGGTTCGCTTTTCAAGGCCGGCTACAACCCCTGCAGCTTCTGGGTGTCCCAGCACTACACGATCGAAGAGTGCGAGGATCCCTTCTCCCCGGAGCTTTGGACCTGGCTCAAACTCAACGACGCCTATTTCGAGTTCGAGGTAGAGCCGGTCCCCGTGCCTGCGCGGGTGTCGGCCATCAACGATTTCCTCTTCGACCCGCGCAACATATTCGACACGCGGGCCAGCCTTGTCCTGCCCGATTTAAAGCCGAATCACCTCCAGGCTGCCGCCCTGGTCGCATCGGGGATCAGCCTGCGCTACGAGTACCGGGTGCCCGAGGTGGCGCTGGCCGACGCCCTCAGCCCCGGCGTCGACAACATCCTGATTGCCCTGCGCCGGGACCTCCCAGCCGTTTTGCCCGAACCCCTGGAGATCGAGGACGGGCCCGTGATCGTCCTCCGGCCTCTGCCGGAGAAGAAAAACGGCCCTGCCGGGCCGGCGGAATGGGTCCAGAATACGGGCAACGCATTAGTGATCGTCACCGGGAAGGACGAAGCCGAACTGCTCACGGCGGCCAGGGCGTTCGCCTCCCTCTCCTATCCCCTGCCCGGCTCCCCGACGACGCGCATTTCAGATTTCACACTGCCGGAAATCCATGCGCGCATGATGCAACGCGGGCTTCTGCCGGACCGCACTTACAGCTTTGCCAGCCTGGGGGCCGCTACGTCCGAATTCAGAGGCATGTCGGCCCCGCGTCTGACCCTGGACCTGCGGCTGGCCTCCGACCTCTATTTTTCGCCCAACAAATTCGCCAGCGTCATTCTGCACATGGCCTACGGCGCCATGATGCGCTCGGACTCGGTTCTCAACATCCGCTTGAACGGCAAGTTCGTTTCGGGCGTTCGGCTGGACAACCCCAGGGGCGATTACTTCCGCGACTACCGGGTGGACATCCCCCTGGCCGCCTTCAAACCGGGAGCCAACCAGTTGAGCTTCGAGGCGGTGTTGACCCCCCTGCACACGGACAAGTGCACCCTGATCCAGACCGAAAACCTGCGCTTGACGATTTTCAACGATTCCAGGGTGATGCTGCCCGATGTCCCGCACTGGATCAAGATGCCCCAGATCGGGGTTTTCTTCCAGGACGCTTTTCCCATGGCCCGCTGGCCGGACATGCGCGAGGCGGCCGTCGCCGTGACGGAACCGAGCCATGCCGCCGCCGGCGCGGCCTTGAACCTGGTGGCGCTGGGCGCCCAGAAGATCGGCTACCCGCCGTTCGGATTGTCCTGGTTCCTGGGCGCCGAAACCCCGCATCCCACCAAAGACCTCATGGTGGCCGGCAGCATGCCGACCTTGCCGAAGGACCTGCTCGACCGAGCGCCGATCGCCGGCATCGACCCGCTTGCACTGTCGTTGCCCCAGCTGGAGCGCCCTACCCCGCGGCCGGCCGTGCCGACCCGGTTTTGGGGCCAGGCCGGGGAGGCGGATTCGGAGTCTCCCCGCAATCTCGCCGATCTGCGTGCGACGAGCCCTGTGCAAGGCGACTTCACCG
>JBGSTS010000270.1:0-3963 GCA_041736435.1 Desulfobacterales bacterium
AGTGCCAGCCGCTCGGCGCGCCGCAGGCTGCGCGGCGGCAGAAGGTCCATGACGCCGAGCGCGGTGAGCGATTTGCCGCACCCCGACTCCCCTACCAGGCACAGGGTCTCCCCGCGTTGCACCTGGAAGCTCACCTCCCGGACGGCGTGCAGCACCCCGGCCGCCAGCGGGATCTCCACATTCAGGGCGCTGACCTCGAGCAGCGTCGTCATGCGCGGCCCTCCGGGGCGGTGATGTCGCGGATGCCGTCGCCGATCAGGTTGATCGCGAGCACCATGAGAGAGAGCGCCGTGCCGGGGATGACGATGACCCACGGGCTGAAGAGCATGAACTCCTTGCCCTCGGCCACCATGAGCCCCCAGGAGGGCAAGGGGGGCTGGACCCCCATGCCGAGAAACGAGAGGGCCGCCTCCAGCAGAATGGCGTGGGCGATCTCCAGGGTGGCCACCACGATCAGGTTGTTGAGCACGTTCGGCAGAATTTCCGAGCCCAGGATGCGCAGCGTGGAGCAGCCGATGGCCTTGGCGGCGTTGACATAATCTATCTCCCGCAGCTGCTGCGTCGAGGCGCGCATCACCACCGCGAAGCGGTCCCAGATCAGCAGCCCCAGCACCCAGATGATAACGTTGAGCGAGCCGCCGATGAGAGCCACCACCGCCAGGGCCACCAGCACCACCGGCATCGACAATCGTGCGGTGATCAGGAACCCCACCACCATGTCCACCCGGCCCCCGAAGTAACCGGCCGCCACACCAATCGTCGTGCCGATGAGGCCGGAGATCAGCATGGCGGCGCTGCCGATGAGAAGTGAAATGCGGGCGCCATAAATGAGTCGGCTCAGATAGTCCCGGCCGAGATTGTCGGTCCCCAGCGGGTGTTTCCAGCTGCCGCTTTCGTGCCAGACGGGGCCGAGCATGCGCCGGGAAAGGTCCTGGTGGTAGGGATCAAAAGGGGCCAACACCGGTGCCAACAGGGCAGTGGCGCTGATCACCAGCAGCACCGCGGCGCCGATCAGAAACCCCGTGTGCGCCTGGGTGCGTCGCATCAGAATCAGGCGCGGGGAGGGGTAGGCGATCTCGGGGATGGGCTGAGGCATTAACTCTCCTCCTCAATGAACCCGGATGCGCGGGTCCAGAAAGGCGTTCAGGAGGTCCGCGCAGAAGGTCAGCACCACGTAAAACATGGAGACCATGAGCACAATCGCCTGCACCATCGGCAGGTCCGAGCGCGCGATGGACTGGTAGCCCAGGAAGCCCACCCCGTTGATGGCGAAGACGGTCTCGATGATGAGCGACCCGCCCAGCATGAAGCCGAACTGGACTGCGGCCAGCGAGACCACCGGGATGATGGCGTTGCGCAGGGCGTGCTTGAACAGAACGCTTCCGGTTCGAAGGCCTTTGGCGCGGGCGGTACGGATGTAGTCGGATGCGAGCACCTCGATCATGCCGGAGCGGGTCAGGCGCATGAAGGCCGGGGTGGCGTAGTAGCCGAGCGCGATGGACGGCAGGATGAAATGCCGCCAGGTGTCGCTGCCCGAGATCGGCAGCACCCGCAGCATCACCCCGAACACGATGATCAGGGCCAGGCCGAAGAAAAAGGAGGGCATAGCCTGGCCGAGGACTGAAATGGTCAGCGCCAGCCGGTCGATCCAGCTGTTGGGCCGGACGGCGGCCAGAACACCCATGGGGATCGCGAGCAGAATGGCGAACACCAGGGCGCAGCCGCCCAGGGTCAGGGTGACCCCCAGGCGGCCGGTGATGATCGCACTGACCGGTTGCTTGAAATAGGGGGATTCGCCGAAGTCCCCCTGCAGGGCGCGGGCGATCCAGTTGACGTACTGCACCAGCAGGGGCTTGTCCAAGCCGTACTGTTCGCGCACGAAGGCAATCTGCGCCTCCGTGGCGCTTTCACCCGCCAGCGCCGCCGCCGGGTCCCCGGTCAGTTTCAAGAGCATGAAGCTCATGAAGCTGACCGTGACGGCGACGAGCGCGGCCAACAGCAGGCGTTTGACGCTGTAGGCAAGCATAGTCTATACCGAAAATGATTGCGTCGGACCCTATTTCCACTTTGCCAGGAAGAAGCGCGGCACCGCATCCACGTGCGGCGTGAAGTCCAAATCCTGGGTGAACGCGTAGTTGGCCACGTAGGAAAACAGCGGTGTCCAGTAGGCCTGCTCCGCGATGCGCTTGAGCGCCTTGGCATAGGCCGCCTTGCGGACCGCGGGATCCACGCTGGTATCCCCTTCGATCAGCCAGTCGCGCACCTGAGCGTCGCGGACGAAATCGACCTTCTCGAACTTGAAATAGTGCCCGGTGATGGCGGACATGTCGTTCATGCCGTAGGAGCCCCAGGTCATCTTGAAAAACGGGGTCTGGTCCGCGTAGGTCTTGTCGCGTAGCGCCGAGTACTGCATGAATTTCAGGTTGGCCTTGATCCCGACCTCCCGCAGATAGCCCACGATCGCCTCCAGGTAGGTCCGGTCGCGGTAGCCGTAAATGTCGGTTTCGAACCCCTCCGGATACCCCGCCTTGGCCAAAAGCTCACGGGCCTTGGCCGGGTTGTAATCGTACTTCATCACATTCTGGTCGCAGCCGAACTGGGTCGGGAAGCAGGCCGTGTCGATCACGCGGGAGGCCCCGCCCACCAGGTTCTTGGCGATGGCCGCCCGGTCGATGGCATGGTTGACGGCTCGCCGGACCTCCAGTTTGGCGAACGGAGTCTCCCCACAGCGCTTGGCGGCGTCCATTTGCAGGAAGGCGATGCGCATGTCCTCGCCGCTCACGGCTGTGATGCCGGGCACCTTGGCCAGATTCTCGAACTGGTCGGGGGGAACCATGTAGATCCAGTCCACCCCGCCCGTCATGAGCTCGGCGATCTGGCTGGTCATCTCGGGGATGGTGCGCTGCACGATCGTGCCGATGGACGGCTGGCCCTTGGGGCTCTCTTTGAAGTAGGTTTCGTTTTTCTTGAAAACGATGCGCTTGCTTTGCTCGACCTCGACGACCTTGTAAGGGCCGGTCCCCACCGGTTTGAGGCCGAAGCCCTTGGGACCCTCCTTGGCATAGTATTCGTTGGGGTAGATCGGCACATTGCCGGAGAGGTATTCGAGGGCGGCCGGAAACTCTTTTTTCAGATGGATGCGGACGGTGAAGGGGCCTTTTTTTTCAGCACGCTCCATCCAGTCGACGTTCTGCTGGACCAGCACCTTGTTGTCGGGGTTGGTGACGTAGTTGATGGTGAAGACCACGTCGTCGGCGTCGAAAGGCTCTCCGTTGTGAAAGGTGATCCCCTGGCGCAGCTCAAACTCGAGTGTTTTCGGGTCGATCCACTGGTAGGATTTGGCCAGCAGGGGCTTGTACGCCATGGCCACGGGGTCGCGGTACAGGAGATCGTCGCAAATGTGGCGGCTGACGATCATGCCCTCGCGGGCGGTGTTGTAGTAGCGGTCCAGGGTCTCAAGCTCTTTGGACCAGGTGAAGGTCAGGGTGTCGTTCTTTTTGCCGGCCATAGCCGGGGTTGCGACTATCGCGGCCACGACCAGGACAACCAGAACAGCTGAAAGGGACCGCTGAATCCATGGTGCCATGATACGCCTCCTTTATCTGCGGGTTGCGGGTTTTGGTGATGCGGCGCGTTTAGGCTTCGACGCGAGGAAGCGGGTGACCGCCTCGAAAAATATCTCGACGCCGAGGCCAAGCACATCCTCGTCGATGTCGAAACGGGGGTTGTGCAGCTTGTGAACGACCCCCTTTTCCGGGTTGCTGCACCCCAAGCGCATGATGGCGCCGGGGCGGTTCTGGGTAAAGTAGGCGAAATCCTCCGAAGCCATGATCGGCGGGAGGTAGCCGGCGTTGCGCTGCCCCAGAACCGTGCGTGAGGCCGCCAGCAGGAGCGCCGCACTCGGCGGGTGGTTGGTGAGGGCCGGGACCCCCGGGTGGACGGTCAAGCGGCAGGCGACGCCGA